>NZ_AODF01000001.1 GCF_000525875.1 Listeria floridensis FSL S10-1187
TTTATCTATTTAACTGGCTTTCAGTTTATACCAATGCTGCGGCATTTTGACGGACAGATTATGCTCAAGCTGTATCCGATTCAAGATCATTCAGAAAGCGTAGTTTTATTCACTTCATTCGAATTTTATTAGTCTTTCTAGGCGATTCTATTCGGCATCATCGGAATTGCACAAAATGGATCAATCGGTGGTTTAGTCATTCTTGGTGTGAATCTTGCGTTTGTCGTAGTTTTTTCATTCTTGTATATTCCGTTTCGCGTTAAAAAAATGTATCAATAGACGTAAAAAAACCGATCTGCCCTGCGGGGCAGATCGGTTTTTTTTACGTCTATTGATACATTTTTTTTAACGCGAAACGGAATATACAAGAATGAAAAAACTACGACAAACGCAAGATTCACACCAAGAATGACTAAACCACCGATTGATCCATTTTGTGCAATTCCGATGATGCCGAATAGAATCGCCTGAAAGACTAATAAAATTCGAATGAAGTGAATAAAACTACGCTTTCTGAAATGATCTTGAATCGGATACAGCTTGAGCATAATCTGTCCGTCAAAATGCCGCAGCATTGGTATAAACTGAAAGCCAGTTAAATAGATAAATAACAATGAAAAAACTATGTTCAAATAAAAGCCTTGAACAAAAATTAATAAAATCAAGGCTATTACTGTCAGCCTTACATAAAGACCTACATACTCATTTGTCCTGACAAACGTACGGCTAAATAAATACGCAAAAGTTTTGCGCTTCGCATAAGGAATCGGCCGATAAAGAAAATCCAAATACGCACGTCGTCTCACAGTTCCTTTCAAGTGTGGGACATCGGTGAACAAATTGACAAGTCTATAAAAGCGATTCATGCGCGCTTCTTCTTTATCTACTAAATATTCAAATCGAAGTGTCTTTCCTTTTGCTAGTCCACGGATAATGTAGTAACTTCCGCCAAGCAAAACAAGCACAGCCGGAATCGTCCAAATGAACGAAAACGCAAGGACTAAGTAAATGGCAAGTGCACTGATAAGCACGCGCACAAACATCCATGTTGTATCATTATTATCAAGTTTAGCGGTCTCAAAACCCGCATAAACATTCCAGGCTTTAACAAGAAGAAGCATAATAAAGAGTCCGATAAAGCGGCTGTAATGAAAGCCTGTCACTGCTGTGTACATCGGCATACAAACTAATAATACGATCGCAAACAGATAGCTTTGCATCACAATACTTATTCGTTTTGCCCTTTCAAAGTACTTTAACATTTCTGTTTCTTTCACAATCAAATAGACCGTATCCGGTCGTTTAAGTAGCGTCACAAGCGAAGCAAAACAAAGGGAAGCTGTAAGTAGTACCACCATTAAAGGCACGGCTGGGAAAGACGGCTGAATATGTTTCACCCAGTCAGCATAGTAAAAAAATGCCCGCCCCAATACCGATTATCAGCACAAAAAGCAAGTGATCGTTGAACATATAACGGAGATATTTATTCAACTCATCGGTATAAGAACTGAATCGTTTTTTAAAGAGAGTAATGCTGTCAAATTTCTTCATCAGCTTCCTCTTCCTTCGTTAGTTGGATATAAATCTCATCAAGAGATGCCCCGTCCATCCCAAATTGTGCTTGCAGTTCTAAAAGCGTTCCTTTCGCACGGATTTCGCCTTGATGCAAAATAATAAACGCATCACAATATTTTTCAGCCGTTGCAAGAATATGCGTCGACATCAAAATACTTGCGCCCTTATCCCGCATTTCGCGAATCCAGCCGAGTAACGATTGAATTCCCAGTGGATCGAGTCCGACAAAAGGTTCATCAATAATGTAAAGCTTCGGCTCAACTAAAAAAAGCCGACATGATCATAACTTTTTGCTTCATCCCTTTAGAGAAATGTGCAGGGAACCAGTTGAGTTTCTTCTCTAAACGAAACTCTTTTAGGAGTGGACTCATCCGCGTTTTAAACTCTTCCTCAGAAAGTCCGTAAGCCATCGCAGTCAGTTCAAGATGCTCATAAAGCGTTAATTCTTCGTATAAAACGGGTGTTTCTGGGATGTAAGAAAATTGAGAACGATACTGTTCCACATCTTCTGTCAGTTCATGACCATTGATCCGTATTTTGCCTTCTTTCGGCTGCATCAATCCCGTAATATGTTTAATCGTTGTACTTTTTCCTGCACCATTCAAACCGATCAAACCGATAATTTGTTTTTCTTCAATGTCAAAAGAGATATCTTTTAAGACAGGGCGCTTCGTGTATCCCCCTGTTAAATGTTCGACTTCTAGTATGGACATTCCAGTCACAGCCTCCTTTATAATTTAATTGGGCTATTTTAATAATAGCATATTTACCCATAAACTTCTCATAATTATTTATCACAATTACATGCTTTTCGTTTTTTTTTTATGGTAAATTAAAAGAAGAGACATTCTGAAATAATAGAAAGGTGGCCTTGCTATGGAAGATTGTATTTTTTGTAAGATCATTCGTGGAGAAATCCCTTCTGAAAAGATTTATGAAGACGATGAAGTCCTTGCATTCCTTGACTTAGGTCAAGTTACAAAAGGACACACACTTATCATCCCTAAAAAGCATGTACGCAACGTTTTTGATTTGCCGCCTGAAACTGCCGCGGAAATTTTCCGACGTGTTCCTAAAATTGCAGGTGCTTTAAAAGAAGCGTTTCCGCTTGAAGGTTTGAATGTAATAAACAACAATGAAGAAGTCGCTTCTCAAACCGTCTTTCATTATCACGTCCATTTAATTCCACGTTATTCGAAAAACAAGGATGATTTTGGCTTTAAATGGAAAGACAATTCCAATACTTACAGCGCCGAAGATTTTAAAGCCCGCGCTGAGGCTATCAAAGCACATCTCTAGCATTCATAATTGTAAAAGAGCTGTTATCAATCGAAGGAGCTGGTAATTCATGAATAAAAAATCATTATTTTTAGGAGCACTTATCGGCGCCGCTACCGGTGCTGTCACTTCAATTTTGCTCGCGCCGAAATCTGGAAAAGAATTTCGTCAAGACATTATCGAAAAATCGGGTGAAGCTTCTGTCATCCTAAAGGAACTTGCATATAATGCAAATGAGCTGATGCAATCTGTACAAGTACTAAGTTCTGAAGGCTCTACATTAATCAAAGATGTATCAAGCGATATCATGGAATCGGTTTCCAAGTGGAACGAAGAAATGGAACCTGAAAAGAAACGTTTGAAAGATGAGATTAAAGATATGCAACGGACTATCTCTGATCTTGAAAAAACCTTGAAAAAAGACAATAAATAAGTTTAACGCCAAGCTTCTATTCGACTTGAAGCTTGGCGTTTTCTCATTTCTTCATCATTTTTCTGCTGTTATTTCATTCGCCTTATTTCCGACATATTTTATTCTTTTTTACGAAAAAGGGTTGAAATCCATAAAAAGACGGCATACAATACAAATACAAACTGATCTAAAAATGGAGGAACGTGATCATGCGCTGCTTGAAATCTGTGAATACAGACCGTCGTGATGCTTATCATCGTGCCGTATTAAAGGGAGTTTTAAGCTGGTTTTTCATGCTTTGCCTTTTGTTCCTGATTCACAACTTTTTCGTCCCGGGAGAATTTTCTCCAAAATACAATGGGATCGCCTTTTTAGGGCTTGTCTTGCTTTACCCGATTCATAAAGGACTGCATATTTTGGCTTCGTTCAAGTATCGTTCCGGCATGGAAATAAATCTTATCCGTCGGTTTTACATCGTACCTTGTATCCAGGTTCGTGTAAAAAGTGTAATTCCGAAAGGCTACTATTTATTTTCATTATTATTTCCGTTTTTCTTCATTTTAGCTTTGCTTGTGTTATGGGCACTTTTCATTCCCATTTGGAATTCACCAGTATTTTTAATATTGCTGGCAGCCCATATTGGAATGAGTTATCCGGATTTTATTATCGCTAATAATCTTAGGAACTTACCTAAAAACTGCTTTGTTGAAGATGCGAAGCGCGGTTATTCGATTTTAATTTCGGATTAAATGGAATGTAAATGAGAAAATAATTAAATTTTTGACATATTTTCTTTTTTTTACTTCTTTTTATGTTATGATATGATAGGATTAAAGAGGTTATCTCAATCAACTAAGGAGAGTGTATGTTTTAATGAATATCAAAAAGAAAGCAGCATTAGGGATTGTTTCTGCGATGGCAGTTGTTGGATTAACAGCTTGCGGTAATGGCGGAGATGTAGTAAAAACGGATGACGGGAACGTCACAAAAGATGAACTTTATACGGCAATGAAGGACAAATATGGTAGTCAAACGGTTCAACAATTGACTTTCCAAAAAGTTCTTGAAAAGAAATACAAGGTTTCTGATAAAGAAATCGACGCTAAAGTAAAAGAGTATAAAGATCAATATGGCGATCAATTCTCATCAGTTTTAGCACAAAGTGGCTTAACTGAAGACAGCTTCAAAGAAAATATCAAGTACAACATGCTTGTTCAAAAAGCTACTGAAGCAGACATCAAAACAGATGACAAAACTCTAAAAGAGTACTACAAGACTTGGCAACCAGATATCACTGTACGTCATATCTTAGTTGAAAAGGAAGCTACAGCTAAAGAAATCGAACAAAAACTTAAAGATGGTGGTAAGTTCGCTGATTTAGCTAAAGAATATTCAACTGATACAAGCACAAAAGAAGATGGCGGTCTTCTTCCAGCATTCGGACCTGGAAAAATGGACCCAGCATTTGAAAAAGCAGCTTATGCCCTTAAGAAAAAAGGCGACATCAGTGCTCCTGTGAAATCGCAATATGGTTACCACATCATTCAAATGGAAAAACCAGCTTCAAAAACTACGTTTGAAAAAGACAAAAAAGCTGTAAAAGCAGCTTATCTTGCTTCTCAAGTAACACAAGAAAACATGCAAAAAACTTTGGAAAAAGTTTATAAAGATGCAGGTATTAAAGTAGAAGATAAAGACTTGAAAGATGCTTTCAGCAGCTACACTTCTTCAAGTAAATCTTCAAGCAGCAAATAATAAAAAAAGTCAGCCTGAAAAATCAGGCTGACTTTTTTTATCCAATGAAATAAATATTAAACATTTTCACTAGTGATCAAGCCGGTTTTTCATCAGACGCTCCAGTTTACATGCCAAGTTTTGAATAAGGCTGAGAATGAAGCATCCATGAAATGCCGTATTTATCAACAAATTCGCCCATTTTTCCGCCCCAAAACTGGGATTCAAACGGCATTCTGACATCTACCGTATTGGATGCAGCAATTTTGCTGAAAAATTCATCCGCTTCTTTAGCCGCCTTTTCATCTTCACTGTTCACATCAAGCATAATCGAAATTTGATTCCCGCTTTCAAGCTTTCTGCCAAAACTATCCGAACAAAATAGATTTGCTCCAAGAACTGTAAAACCACCATGAATCGTTGTATTGGCAAGCGCTTCATCAGACATTTCAGGCATTCCGAAATTTTTCGCTTGTTCTTTTTCTACAGGCATTCGCATGATGTTCGTTGCTCCAAAAACTTCTTCATAATACTCAAGTGCTTCTTTTGTGTTCTCAAAATTTAAATATGGGTATAAATTCGCCATATTCCCATCCCCCATTTTTCAAAAATTTGTCTAGCACGATAAGTTTACCCGAATCTTCCAGTTTTAACCAAACAAAAACACTTCTTACAAGCTGCTTTAAAAAAATCATTCCGTGATCAGCTGCTTGCAAGAAGTGTTGGTTTTACATTTCGTCAAAACTCGGGCGATAAAACGAGCGATTATCGAGTCCGAAAACCCGTTCAGTAAACTCTCCTGGTTTAGTGTGGCGCAGTGCCTTATCCATCATGTTCATCGTAGCATCCATCAAGTCGATTTGATGCAGAATTTCCGCTTCACGAACAAGCGGCGGCTTCGGACTGCCCCATTCGCCTTTGCCGTGATGAGCAAGCAGAACGTGTTTCAATACGACAACCTCTTCCCCATCAATGCCAAGCTCATCTGCCATCTTGCTTACTTCTTCCACGACGATGGAAATGTGGCCGATTAAGTTGCCTTCCAGTGTATAGGTTGTGGATACCGGACCGGAAAGTTCGATTACTTTTCCAAGGTCATGCAAAATGACACCCGCGTAAAGCAAGTCGCGATTCACATGTGGATAAAGATCTGAAATTGATTTTGCGAGCCTAAGCATTGATACAACGTGAAAGCTGAGCCCAGATACAAATTCATGATGATGACGAACTGCTGCAGGATACTCAAAGAAAGCATCCTGATACTTTTTAATCAGCGAACGAGTAATTCGCTGCAAGTTTGCATTTTTCATTTCGAAAATGTATTGCGTAATTTCATCCGACATTTCATCTTTATCCACTGGAGCGGTCTCCATAAACTCACTCGCACTTACGTTATCAAGCGGTGTTGCAAGCCGAATTTGTCTAATTTTAAGCTGCTTGCGTCCCCGATAATTTTGAATTTCACCAGCAATATGGACGATCTGTTCCGCCGCATAGGCTGTTTCATCCGTTTCAGACACATCCCATAGTTTTGCTTCGATTTCACCCGATTTATCTTGCAGCATCAATGTCAAGAAAGGTTTTCCGTTGCTTGCGATTCCTTTTGTGCTGGATTTGATCAGTAAAAATAGATCAACACTTTCTCCAACATCATGCAGCAATAATTTTTTATCCATTCAGATCGCCTACTTTCTCTGCTTCAGAGTTCTTTTCTTTAGTATAGCATGAGTACTGCGTTATCGGAAAAATATTTGCTAGTTTCCTTATGACACGTAAAAAACAAAATTTGGTTCTTCGTTTTCCGATACTTCAAAAGCTCCATTAAAAGTTCTAACCGGTGCGCATCAAAATTGACAAAGCCGTCATCAATTACGATCGGCAACGGATAATCCTCAGCAATCGTTTCAATTAAAGCCAGCCGAACCGCCAAATAAAGCTGTTCCTTTGTCGCTTGACTGAGTTCCTCTGGCTTAAAGATCACCTTATCTTCTCTTAAAACTTCGAGCCGCTTCGATTCATTAAACATTACCTTCTGATAGCGATCGCCTGTCAGTTTTGAAAAGTAATTTGACGACAGCTCTAGCGCCTTAGGAAATTTAGTTTCTTGGAGATGACCAACCGTATTTTCAACCAACTGCTGTGCCAGCTTCAAAATAATCCATTCATCCGCTAATCCTTGCAGTTTATCACGCTCCATATAAAATTCTTGTGTTAAAAGGGAAAACGTTCCGCCTTCCTCAAGAACTGCAAGCTCATGGCGTTTTTCCGCGCGCTTGCGTTCAAATTCTACTTGCTCGCTTTCCAGCCTACTAAGCTGTTCACGAAGCTTCAATTCCCGCTCCTTCAAAGCTGCAAAAGCCTCATAATCCTTAAACTTTAGTGTTTCTGGAATTTGAGCCGATAGCAGCGTAAATCGTTCGCGAATCGCGGCCAGCTCTTTTGCTCGAAACCCTTTAGCTCGAAAATCGGCTTCCGTTTCTGCACTAGCTTCATCAAGTAACTGCTTCATTTCTTCCTGCATTTTCCGCAAATCACGAAGCGCTAAATCCAGTTCGGCTTCAACCTGCTCTAATTTTTCTTCATTTTTAGCTGCAAAAGCCATGTTTTCACGATAAACCGCAAGTTTTTGCCGCAAAACCGCCACACTTTCCTCCGGCGTTTCCGAAAGCTCGCCGAATTCCCCCAAATCTGCTTCCCACTTTTGTAAAAATGCGCGCCCGGTTCGACTTCTCTCCGCAAGATCCTGACTGCGCTCAAGTTTAAACTGGTCTTCCCTTAGTCGCGCCAAGTCTGCTTCAAACTCGCCTTGCGGACTAACGCCAAGCTCCGCATAAAATTCCTGCCTTTTCCCTTCAAGACGTAAAAGCTCTTTTTCTGCCGCTTCAAGCGCTCCTTCTCGTTCGGCAAGTCCTAACAAGAGCGCATCCAATTTCCCAAGCAAATTTTTCCATTTTGCCCGGTAGCGCTTCTGTTCTTCAAAAGCCGTCTGCGCCTGATGATTATCTTGTTTCGGCTTCCGCACAAACATTACCGCCAAAAGCACAATAAAACTCGTGATTGCAAGCAGATACGTCCAGATTCCTGGCCAAAAAATAGCAGCCCCTGCACCGAAAACAAGATACAAAACGGCGAAAGGCAGCGGCTGCGCCGCTGCCTTTTCAGCCTTGCCCAGTTCCGCTTCATGCTTTTGATATTCACTTCTTGGCCACATCACAGCTTCAAGTTCATCAATTTCTTGTTGAACCCGCGCTTCTTCTTTTTTCTCAAGCTGTACATCAAACTGCAATTCTTGAACTTGTTTTTGCTCCTCACGTAGTCGCTCAGCAATTTCATCAGCATCTTTACCAAGCAATTTTTGAAGTCGTGGCAAAAGAGATGTATCCACTTTAAAACTCAATCCGCTGTTTAGCTTACCCTGTTCAAACTCTCGTTCCTGTTCCTGCTCCTTACGTTCTCTATAAACCCGATACGTTTCAAGTAGTTGCTCAATCGCTTTCGCTTCCTCTTCATCAAGCCCAAGTGATTGCTTCCTCTCTATTGAAAGGCTTTTCCGCCGTTCTTCAAATTGAAGTTTTTCATTATTTCGCTCACTGAATCGCTGCGCGAGCTGATCATAGCGCAAAAGCCCATCCGGCGGAAAGTCTGTCTCATCCTGAAGTTCCTTTAAGAGTGCTTCCCGCTCCGCATATAACGGCCATTTCTCCTTTACACGTTCAAGTTCTGCGAGTTCAATGAGTACCCCGCGTTTTTCTTCAAGCCGCTCCTCATCTTGCTCCGTTAAAAACGTTAAGTCTTTTACGATCGTCGCATAATTTTCATTTTTTTTGTTTGGAAGAAAGATATGCCTGATGACGCTTCTTTACGCTTGTTAGGACTTGGTTAATTTGGGGCTTCTTCCCGCTTGGCTTAAAAAGATTTTCCAATTTTTTATTCAGTTCGTCATTTGTTCTAAGCAGCGTATCCGAACCTGAGCTACCAGTTGCGAGCAAATATTTTTCAAATTCATCTTGCTTCAGTTGCCCAATTTGTTGCAACCCATGAATGTTGAATGAAAATATCGCTTCATACATTCCGCGATCCATTCCATTTAAAAGCTCATTTAGTTCCGCTTCCCCGCGTACCGTCCCATCCTCCAAATAGAGTGCCACATCTCCGGCCGACTTACCACGCAAGCGCTCCACGACAACCGTGCCAAATACAGTATCCTGAAGTGTAATTCTTCCACCATAAGCCCCTTTATTCTTCGGTTCCATACGCAAATTCTGACTTTGCCGCACAGGGAATCCAAATAATATGCTATGAATAAATGCCATCATCGTTGACTTTCCAGCTTCATTTTCACCGAAAATCATTTGAAAGTCCGAAAAGCCATCAAATTTTGCATTTGACCACTTACCGAATCCGATAATTTCCATTGCACTGATTCTCATCTGTCTGCCTCCTCTACCTCATGATAGACTTCCCCAAGGCGCTTAACTGCTTCTTTCAAAAGTACGGCTTTCTTTTCAGAATCAATTTCCGCCAAATACCTGCGCAATCCAGCATGAAAATATAGCGGCTCGATTGTTTTAAAAAAACGTTTCGTCTTCCATTAATTCAGCCAGAGAAGCATCCAATTCATCCGCTAAAAACTGACCTTGATACCATTTATCTGAAACAGCTTGATTTTTCTCAATGAACCGAAGTGTATTTATCCAAACAAAAGGACTCTCAGTTCGCATTTCTTCAAAAAGCTGCAACCACTCATCCGCATCAAATTTTGATGCTTGTTCTGTTACAATCTCAAGGTCGATAACATAGGAACAAAGCGTATCCCGATAAGTTTGAAACAGCTCATCTGTTGCGCGGTAAATCTCCGTCCGGTCGGCTTTTCCTTCCAAAACAATCTGCTTTTTTTCCCACATGACAGGCGCTGTTTCAAAAAAAGAGAAGGTTGCTCCCATCTCGGAAAGTTCAACAATCGTTCCACCTTTCGCTCCCGTTTCCTTCTTGCTTCGTCCTTGAATATTTCCCGGGTAATAAATTCCCGGCTGACTTGAAAGAATTTCACGTTTGTGGATGTGTCCGAGTGCCCAATAATCGAAACCTTTTTGTTTCATTTCTTTCAGTCCAAATGGCGCATAGACATCATGCTCGCTCGCTTTTGTCTCCTCCGAGCCGTGCAAAAGAGCAATATGAAAATCTGCATCACCGTGTTTACGATAGTCCCCAAGTCGATTTTCACGAATATGACGCTTATCGTAGCTGAATCCGTAAAAATGGATCTTTGTTCCAGTAGGACTTTGCCACGGCACACAGCTTACATCACTTGAAAACGTGTGAACATTTTTCGGAAGTTCCAATCTATCTCGCTCTTGTTCTAGAAAATCATGATTCCCATGAATGAGAAAAACATCAATTCGAGCCTCTTCAAGCCGCTTCATTTCCTTATAAAATTGGACTTGCGCTTTAATGCTTTGATCTTCCTTATCATAAATATCACCAGCGATTAAAACGAATTCAACTCGTTCAGAAATCGCGTGTGAAATTATTTTTTCCAAGCGATCTTGCGGCAGCATCTTGAAGCTCGCTATAAATTTCTTCTGGAAGCAAACTCAGCCCCGCAAAAGGACTATCTAAGTGCAGATCGGCAATATGTAAAAAACGAATTTTCGTCATCCATTAAGCCTCCAAATCGAATATATGTTCTAATTATACCAGTCAGAATATATTTGGCAAGCGTGAAAATGATCTATTCAATCTAACTTCTTTTATGATAAAATTATAGTAAGGAGATAGCTAGGGAGGAAACTACATGAAGAACTGGAATAAATCTTTTGGGGTCTACGCACTCTTCGTAAAAGATCAGCAAATATTTACTGTGATCCGCCAAAACGGAGCTTTCCAACACAAGTATGATTTACCAGGAGGCTTCCTGATGGAAGAAGAAATGCTGCATGACGCATTAAAAAGGCATTTACGGGGGTATGATGCTTTTCCTGAAAGAATTAAAAGTATGGGTACATTTGATTTCTTAGTCGACCACAACATGAAAGGCAAAAAAAATATTGCATCAAGTTTGCGCTTTATTTCTAGTAGATTTAAATTTTTCAAAAGAACAGCCTATTTCATTAATTTGGGCCGATGAAAAAGAACCGCCGCAAAAATTCCTGTTTTTGCCGCTTGATAAAATAACAGAAACTACCGCTTCGCCAATCTTGCAAAAAGCGAAAGAACTCGCTTACGAGATGGAAGCAAAGGCTTATTTATAAAAATAAAAACGATACGTTCTATCTAAATTCTAAAACACATGCAGACGTTGTAATACGGACTTGCATGTGTTTTTCGTCATCTGTATTTTTCAGTCTAAAAAGGCACTCCTATAAATTGCGCAACAAAAAAGCACTTACTTCCTCAGGTCAACTGAAGAAGCAAGTGCTTTTACTAAACTTATTTGACTTCGTAAAGATCTTGGAGTGGCATCATAATAATGCGGTTCAAATCATTAATAATCGTGCTCATCGCTTGTTCTTTTTCCATTAACGCAAGAATCACAGCATTTTGCTGTACTTCTTCCGCAATTTTTTGAGCTTTATCAACCGTTTCATCGTCAATTTCTTGACCAGTCATTTGTTTTTCTTGAATTGTTACTTGAATTTCACGGAAGCGATCAAACTTTTCTTTTGCTTCTTGATCACTATTTACATCTGCATAAGCAGCTTGAAGCGCCTTAAATTCTTCTGTTTCGCGAATACCGCGTTCCAAACCATGTGCTAAATCATAAATATTTTCGCTCATTGATTAATCCTCCACAAGTTAAATTATTTCTTCCTCTACTATAACAAAACTGGAAAAGAGAAGCTAGGCATTACATCCAAATCGCCAGAATCCCTTGAATAATTCCTATTAATCCGCCAAGAAATCCACCCAAATAGGTGATCATTTTTAACTCTTTTCCGGAAATATCGACAACAATCTGTTCTACTTCTGCCAAAGAAAAAGTCGAAATTTGTTTTTCGATCAGCGCCGCGATTTCGAGCCGATTCAAAATATCTGCGCTATGATTCGATGCAAAGTCTAGCAGCCGTTCGACGACATACGGAATGATGTGGTCTGAAATTTGAACTTGGTATTTCGCCAAATTTTCCTGAAGCGGCCGATTGAGCCACTTCTCACCTGCAAGAAAAGCACGGCTTTCCATTTTCATCTGCATCAACAGTTCCGCTTTCTTTTCCTCCGAGAGCACATCCGCGAGCTTCTTATCCAGCAAATGATGCCACTCTGCCACAAGCATAGTTTCAATGGTTACCTTCATTTCCGGTCGAAGCAGCATTTTTTCAAGTTCGCTTTGCGCTTTTTCCGTAAGAGTATCCAAGTTCAAAAACATCTTTGCAAAGCTGCCCATCTTGCCATGCTGCTCAAAAAAAAGTTTGCAGCATCACTCGAATTTGATTACCCCCAGCCTCGCTTTTGACATAGGCAGAAGCCCGATCAATTCCCATCTCAGAAATATCCGGCACATTTTTCACCAAATAAGCATCTAGCGCTTCCGGTACGATCGACTTAAGCTCCTCATTTTCTTTCTCCGCCAAAAATCGTTCTGCTTCACTTGCAGCTTTCTCAGAAACCCAATCTGCGAGTCGTTCTTTTCCATTTTCAAAACCCGCTAATTCCGCCAGCTCATCAGGTGTTGTTTCAAGCGCCATTTTTTCCTTAAAAAGCTCCTGAGCCGTTTGCACAATCCCTGTTTGAAGTCCTTCATCCTTCAATTTCGTTTGAATCATATCGCCCGTAAGCAGATGCCCCGTAATAACTTCTCCAATTTTCGAGGCCAGTTCATCGCGCCGTTTTGGAATCAATCCCGGTGTAAATGGGAGCCGCCACTTGCCAATATAAATCGCTTGATACGGTCTAAAGAGCATACGAATCGCAATAAAATTCGTCATTGCTCCGATAAAACCACCGATCAAGGCCATTAAAATGATTGATAAAAACACATTCATTTTTGCACCATCCTTTTAAAGTGGTTTTATTATAAGCCAAAAACAGCCGCGCAACAATGCCATTCCCCTAATTTCATTCTAAAGTCTGAACACAAAAAGTCGAGAAAGCAAACTTTCCCGACTTTTTCTTAAAGATTTGTCATTTTTAACGGATCAACCCATTCATCAAACTCTTCACCAGTCAAAAACCCTGATTTAACAGCTTCTTCGCGTAGTGTTGTTCCATTAGCATGAGCAGCTTTTGCAATTTGTGCCGCCTTTTCATACCCGATGTGCGGATTAAGTGCTGTAACAAGCATCAGTGAATTTTCAAGCTTCGTTTCGATAACATCACGATTTGCTTCAAGCCCGTAAAGCGTATGCATTCGGAACGAACGCATACCGTCTGAGAGAAGCCGTACCGATTGAATAAAATTAAAAATAATCACCGGCTTATACACATTCAGTTCAAGGTTTCCTTGACTGCTCGCCATATTAATCGTTGTATCATTTCCCATCACCTGAACAGCCACCATCGTAAGCGCCTCCGCTTGCGTTGGATTAACCTTCCCCGGCATAATCGAGCTACCCGGTTCATTCGCTGGAATCGTAATCTCGCCGATCCCGCTCCGCGGTCCGCTCGCAAGGAAGCGCACATCATTTGCCATTTTCATCAAGTCAGAAGCCAAACTGCGAAGTGCTCCGTGAGTATAATTCAGCGGGCTGTGGCTTGTCAGTGCAAAAAATTTGTTTTCATCCGAGCTAAACGGAATACCTGTTAATTTCTGAAGCTCGGCTGCCACTTTATCTCCAAAATTTCGTGAAGCATTAATGCCAGTCCCAACAGCCGTACCACCGATCGCAAGCGGAAGCAGCGCTTTAGAACTTTCTTCAATAAACTGCTTGGAGCGGCGGATCATCGCCTCATAACCGCTGATTTCTTGACCAAGCGTAAGCGGTGTTGCATCTTGCATGTGCGTTCGTCCAATTTTCACAATTTCCATAAACGCTTCTTTCTTTTCCTTTAGAACCGCTTCAAATTTATCAAGCTCAGGTAAAAGCATTTTATGTATCAACTGATAGGCGGCTATGTGCATTGCTGTCGGGAAGGTATCATTCGAACTCTGCGACATATTCACATCATCATTCGGATGAATATTCAGCCCGCTCTGCTCCTTCGCTACATATGCTACCACTTCATTCACATTCATATTCGTTTGTGTGCCGCTTCCCGTTTGATAGACAACAAGCGGAAAATGTTCATCCAGCTTCCCGCTGATAATCTCATCACAAGCCTTTGCAATTGCAGCTCTTTTGCCCTCATCGAGCTTTCCTTCCGCTGCATTCACTGCCGCACAGGCTTTCTTCAAAAATGCAAACGCATCAATCACTTCAAGCGGCATCTTATCCGTGCCGATCTTAAAATTTCTGAGGCTTCGCTCCGTTTGTGCTCCCCAAAATTTCGAAGCATCAACAGAAATTTCGCCAAACGTATCCTTTTCCATTCTTTCCACGGACAACCACTCCTTTTGACCAGTATAGCACATTTTTTCTAGTGATTTTCAGCCTGAAGCGGTTTTTTCTTCATCACAAAATACGTCGCAAAAAACAACCCGATAATCAGTAAAATCGTAAACCCGAAGCAAACCCCGAAATAATCAAGCCCTTTTCCCTCTGAAAGAAAATAAACCGCATTTTTACTTAAATACGCCGGATTAAACATTTGCCATTTTGCATCCACCGCTGTGATACTTGTTAAGATGAGTCCAAGGAGGACTGTGATACCCGCCGTAGCTGCCCCACTTTTAAAACTTGCGCTACACAAAATGACAACACCTATCAAAAAAGGCGAACCAAACGAAATAAATACCAAAAGCAAGACTGGCATGCCATATATTAAATTTGCCAAACAAGAGAAACGTATAGTAAGCCGAGAAAATGTAACCTGCCGTGAGAACACTGAAAGCCGCTACAAATTCGCTTATCCATTTTGAGCCGATGTAGCTTGCCATTCGAACAGGTCTTGTCATAATAAAGGCCAGCATTTCGCTCGAACGATCTGCCGAAATTGCCCCCATTGCCGCAATCGCAAAAATAATAATCCCCATTTGGTCATATTGAGATGCTAGTGTCTGTCCGAGAATGCTTTCCGGCGTTTGTTGCCCCATCAACTGAATGAGTGCATCTGGATTTTCAATACCGCCAACTGCCTTCAAAATCTCAGGCATATATTTCACTAACAGCGGTTGAGTTAATCCGAGAATAATAAACACAATCGGAAGCCAGATGATCTTTAATGTTCGCTTACTTTCGAGCCATTCTTTTCCAAGTAATGCCTTCATTTGCTCACCTTCTTCATGAAAACTTGTTCAAGACTTTCGTGAATATTTTCAAAACGCTCTACATCAAGCCCTGATTTAAGTGCTTCAGCAAGCAGCCATTCCCTCGCAGTTACAAGCTCTTTGGCATCAAACCTGCACAAATGTCCGATTCTTTCCGCCCGGTTCCATTTATCGTTTTGCTTCACTTTATCAAACCAAGCTTCCGGGTCTTGCACAAACTCAATTTCAAAAATCGAAGTACTGGCGTTTTGCTTGATCGCATCAAGTGAACTATCAAGCACAATTTCGCCTTGACGCATCATCGCAATGTGATCACAAATTTCCGCTGCATCTTGCAAAATATGCGTCGAAAATAAAATAGTCGTCTCCGACTTCAACGCTTCAATCAACGTGATCACTTCGCGCCGCCCGATCGGGTCAAGCGCCGAAACCGGTTCATCGAGCACAAGCAGTTTTGGCTTATGCAAAATGGCCTGCGCGATTCCAAGCCGCTGCCGCATTCCACCAGAATAACCAGCGATTTTCTTTTTTGCTTCATCCAAAAGCCCCACTTGCTCAAGCACCGCTATAATGCGTTCCTCAAGCTGTTTTCCCTTCATATTCGAAAGTTTGCCCATAAAGCGTAAGCATTCAAATGCCGTCATATAGCCATAGAACGAAGGATATTGTGGTAAATAGCCAATCTGTTGTCGCAACAAATGAATCGGCTTTTCATCAAGCAGAATCGTTCCGTTGTCCGGTTTCAAAATTTGCACGAGCATATTAATTAGCGTTGTCTTTCCAGCTCCGTTTGGACCGATGAGCGCCACACATTCCCCATCTTTTACGGAAAGAGAAACAGCCGAGACAGCCTTCTTGCTACCAAATTTTTTCGTTAAATTTTGAACCGCTAATGTCGTCATGCTTCTTTCCTTCCAAAAATAAAGTAAGCAATCGGACCAAATGTGCTAATAAATAAAATGACCAAAAGCCAAACTACAGGCGCCTTTCGAACATGCCAATTCCGCACCAGATCAACAAGAGCGACAATGAGCAGAATGACGTATAAAGCAGCAATTGGAAGCAGTAATAAAATATCTATCCCTGCAATTTTCATGAGATTTCCCCCTCAAAATTTAATCTGTTATATATATTGTATAACAGAAAAAATGAACGGTCAACTCAATAAATAGCATCATTCAATTTCTTTAATAGTTTAAAAAGCTGTTTTTGCTCGGCTTCAGAAAGTATTTCAGTAATTTCTTCATCTGGTTTCGGTAAAAACAAGTTAATATCTTCCACAATTCGTTTGCCCTCCACTGTTAAAAACAAACGCTTCTCACGCGCATCACGACTACCTGTTTTCCGATAAAGCAACCCGCGCTTTTCGAGGCCTTGAATCATACTCGTAATACTGGCACCGCGTGTACCAAGAATCGGCTGCAGTTCTTTTTGAATCATTCCTTTGTTATCCATATAGTAAAGTGCATGAAGCAAGCGTGCTTGCTGTCCGTTCAATTGATACTGACCCACATACGCATCCATTTGTCTTCTGAATTTAATCGAAACACTGCGAATCAGCTTCTCTATAGAAGGTTCCAAGTATTTCCCTCCTTTATATCGAATTCTAAGTAAATTATAACATAAAAATAAGGCGAGGAATTCTCGTTTCCCCGCCTTACTTTCTTAGAAGGAACCAAACCAACCGCTGACTCCATCCTTAACTTTCCCGCCAAACTCCACTACTTTATCCGCACCTTTTTTAATGGTGTCGCCAGCTTCATCGGCCTTTTCTTTCACTGAATTCCAAAACCCTTCTTGTTCCTCTTGCTGTTTCTTTTCTTCAGCTTTTTTCGCTGCTGTTTCTTGAGCAGCACTTTGCGTATCAAAGTCTTCTGGTTGTAAATAACGAAGCCCACTCTTCATCACATAGTGAGCAAGATTTGCAACCCCTTCCGAACTTGTCGTTGTTAAATAATGACTTTCATCCGTTTTGTCATAGCCAATCCAAACGGCTCCGACAAGATTTGGGGTGTATCCAATAAACCACTGATCCTTTGTTCCATTTTTATCATCAAAAGGCACTTGTGTCGACCCAGTCTTACCCGCCATTTCATAACCCGCAACCGCTGCATTTTGACCTGTTCCGGTATTGACTACATCAAGTAGCATTGAAGTCATATCATCTGAAACTGATTCAGAAATAATTTTTTTTCGTTTCCGGCTCATGTTCATAAACGACATTGCCGGATGGGTCCACAATTTTGCTAACAACATAACCCTCAGTCGGTTTGACACCTTTATTCGCAAACGTTGCATATGCAGCCGCCATTTCAACAGGAGAAGCTCCTTTTTTGAGGCCGCCCAGCGCAATTCCAAGTGTATTATCGCCATCTTCAAGCGGAATGCCAAAATTCTCAATCGACTTCATTCCTTTTTTTATGCCAATTTGATCGAGCAGCCATACAGCCGGCGCATTGATCGAATTCGCAACAGCCTGATACATTGGCACTTCACCTTGATAAGTTCCGCTAACATTGGTTGGCGTATAGTTCCCCTTATACGTCGTTTTTTCATCTTTCAACATTGAGTCGACCTTCCAACCAGCTTCAAGTGCTGGTACATAAACCGCTAGTGGCTTCATCGTCGAACCCGGTTGAGCACGCATCTGCGTTGCACGGTTAAATCCACGGAAGGTATGTTCGCCGCGACCACCAATCAGCGCCCGAATTCCGCCTGTCGCCGGGTCCATTAAAACGGCGCCCGATTGAACGAGTGTGCCGTCACTTGCGGCGCTTGGAAAGAGACTAGAGTCACTATACGTATTCTCGAGCGATGTTTGATAGTTTTGATCCAGTTCGGTATATATTTTATAACCCTTCCGCATGATTTCATCTTGCGAAATATCTGCATCATTAACCGCTTCATTGATGACCGCATCAACATACCATGGATACTTATTCGCAAGCGGATCAGTCGCTTTACTTGAAAGTGCCACTTTTGTCGTGCTGTATTCCTTATACTCTTTTTCCGAGATTTTATTATTTTCCTGCATCGTTTTCAAGACAATATTGCGCCGCTTCGTTGCTTTGTCAAGGTGCTTATATGGATCATAAGCACTCGGAGCTTGAAGTAGCCCAGCAATCATTGCCGCTTCTGGAACGGTGAGATCAGCTGCACTTTTCCCAAAGTATTTTTTAGAAGCATTTTCAACGCCCCATTCCCCGTTACCGAAGTAAGAACGGTTCAAATACATTTCAAGGATTTCGTCTTTGGAATACGTTCGCTCAATTTCACGTGCCATAAATAGTTCCTTTGCCTTACGCGTAAAAGTTTGCTCCTGACTGAGAAGCGCATTTTTGGCCAGTTGCTGTGTAATCGTACTGCCGCCGCCAGTGATTCCGCCGGTTTTTACAAGTCCGAGCGCAGATCGCATAATCCCATTTATATCAAACCCATTATGCTCATAAAATTTGCGGTCTTCAATTGAAACTACCGCATTTTGTAGATTCTTGGAAATCTTGTCAATTTTAACAAATGTAGCGTCCGTTGACGAAAGTTCTCCCGCTTTGTCTCCGTCTTTGTCATAGACAATGGTCGCCGTTTCAAGTCCCTTTTTAAGCGCATCGATATCCGCTGATTTGGCTACGACAGTTAAGTAAATAATAAATCCGAGAATCGCAATTAAAACAAATAAAATCATCCATTTAATAATATGCTTATTCTTCATAAACCGTCTGAGCTTTCGCCAAAAAATACCCAGCCATTTCCAGATAAAGCTGAAAAATTGTTTGATCGATTTTAAAATCTGCTGCTTAAAATTTTCCAAACTTATCTCCTAACTTTCTTTTTAAATTAGCCGCGCAAAAAACAAACAACGGCTATGCTCATTTTACGCTATTTGCCATTTTTTTTTCTACCGCCCTAAGCCTTATTTTTTTAAACCTCTGCTTTCCCAAAAAATAAATGTTTTCATAAAATACTATTCGGGTACACAACAAGTATGAACAACGGATTTCGACAAAACTTGCAATAAAAGACAACTCGGAAAGGATTTAAAAATGCCAAATAAACTGATTTATTTCTTGTCACAATCGCATATTCGCAGTTCCATTGCGGAAGCATGGGCCAAGAAATTGCAGCTCTCAGGCGTAACCTTTATTAGCGGTTCTTGGCTCAAAGCTCGAGAAACCCATTTCGTTTCTGATGCACTCCACGAATTTGCAATCGAACCACCGAATAGTCTATCACATGTTCCCAGTCAAAAACTTTTAGATAAAGCCGATTTGATTGTAACGATTTATGACTCTGCGTATGAGCTTGCGCCCCGTTTCCCGAACTCCTTAGATTATAAAGTGATCTACTGGGATATTAAAGATCCGGAACACGCAAGCGAGCTTGGAACAAAGTGGGCCGTCTATCAAGAAGCCTGTGATCAAATTGCACTAGCCGTCAAACAATTAAAAAAAACATTTTATCGAAGTTTAATTTATACTCTCCGAACCCGTTCGGAGAGATTTTTATCATGGAGGGAAAAACAGTGGAAGGCTATCAAGATATTAAAAAAGGCGAAAGAGCAGCACTTTTAAGTATTATCGCATACCTCTTTCTTGCCGTAATCAAAGTCAGCGTTGGCGTTTTCGGTCATTCCGACGCACTGTTTGCTGACGGACTTAACAACACAACCGATGTCATCGCTTCTGTTGCCCTTTTAATCGGTCTTCGGATTGCACGCATTCCTCCTGACGCCGATCACGCATATGGCCACAGAAGAACCGAGACAATCAGCTCACTCGTTGCTTCCTTTATCATGCTTCTCGTCAGTCTCGAAGTTTCCTATAATTCCATTCTTAATTTGATTCATGGCGATTTTGCTGCGCCAAGTCTCCTATCTGCCGTCGTTGCTTTGTTTTCCGGATTCTTTATGTTCGGGATTTATTTTTATAACATTCGTCTTGCGAAAAAAATCGACAGTCAAGCAGTCAGAGCCGCCGCGCTTGATAACCGCTCCGATGCTTATGTAAGCTTTGGGGCTTTTATCGGAATTGTTGGTGCTATGGTTGGTCTTCCTTGGCTTGATGCCGTTACTGCTCTTCTTGTTGGTATTTTAATCGGATATACAGCCATTAAAATCTTCTTTGATGCAGCTCACAGTTTAACAGACGGCTTCGACGTTTCAAAGCTCGATATCATCCATGAACTCGTCCGTGAAGTGCCTGACGTCAAGGAAGTGAAAGATATTAAGGCAAGATTTAATGGCAACCGTATTTGGATTGATTTGACGATTAGTGTCGACGCGAGCCTAAATGTCGTCCGCAGTCATGAAATTACCGAACAAATTGAGCAAGCGATACGCACTAAATTCCCAACTGCCTATACCCTTGTGCATATTGAGCCTTTTTTTGAAAAATAAAATTTAATTGTTTTCTGCTTCAAAGTCCATTATAATTTAGATAAGTTTAACTAATTTGTAAGGGGGGATTTTCTGATGGGGCTGAGCAACTAAAAATAAAATTCGACATCGCACAATATAGCAGACACGCTCGCATTAGGAAGATTCTCTTCTCAAAAAAACGGGTCTGCTCCTAGTCATTATTAATACAAAAACTTAGGAGGTGGCAGCCATTTATGGAATTCTTCTGTAAATGGCCTACGATTGATACTTACCATTAAATTTTTAATCATCGCGCTTCTCATCGGCGTTTCAGCATTTTTCGTTGCAACTGAATTTGCAATCGTGAAGATGCGCCCGAGCAGGCTCGATCAACTGATCTCTGAAGGAAATAAACGTGCAAATCTTGCTCGTTATATTTATAACCATCTGAATGCTTACCTATCAGCATGTCAGCTTGGTATCACCATCAGTTCCCTCGGTTTAGGTTGGCTTGGGGAATCGACGGTTGAAGCAGCTCTTCATCCATTGTTCGATTTGATGAATATTCCAAGTTCTGCGGTCACTATTTTATCATTTGCAATTGCCTTTATTTTGATCACATTTCTCCATGTTGTTGTCGGAGAACTTGTACCAAAAACACTTGCGATAGATAAAACTGAAGCCGTTGCCCTTGCCGTTGCAAGACCGCTTCATTATTTCTACAAGGTGATGTTCCCGTTCATTTGGCTATTAAACGAATCATCTGTTGTTATTTCAAAGCTGTTCGGTTTAGAGCCTGCGAACGAACATGAAGTTGCGCATACTGAAGAAGAGCTCCGTATCATTGTTGGCGAAAGCTACAAGAGCGGTGAAATCAATCAATCGGAATTCCGTTATGTGAATAAGATTTTCGATTTCGACGAGCGGATGGCAAAAGAAGTCATGATTCCGCGGACAGAAATCGTTACCATTGATGCCGGTTCAAGCATTGCTGAACTGTCTGATTTAATGAAAACAGAGCGTTACACACGTTATCCTGTAATAGATGGCGACAAAGACCATATTATCGGCGTCTTAAATTTAAAAGAAATTTTATCGGCATATGTTGAACATGGTTCGGATAAAAACTTCGGTATTGATCCATACGTCAAACCAATTATTCGTGTGATTGAAACCATTCCGATTAAAGAATTACTGTTCCGGATGCAAAAAGAGCGTTCGCACATTGCCATTTTGCTAGATGAGTACGGCGGAACATCTGGGCTTGTCACAGTTGAAGATATTATCGAAGAAATTGTCGGCGATATCCGTGATGAATTTGATGCAGACGAAATCCCCGAAATCAGGAGAATTAAAGATGGGCATTACATTGTTGATGCGAAACTTTTAATTGACGAAGTCAATAACATTCTTGGGACAGATATTGAGGAAGAAGAAGTCGACACAATCGGCGGCTGGTTCCTGACACAAAATTACGAGGTTGAAGTTGGCGATGAAATTGAATATGATGGTTACATTTTCCGTGTAAAAGAAGCCGAACCACATCACATTGAATATCTCGAAATCATCAAACAGCAAAAACCGGCAGAAACGTCCGAAGAAGAATAGAAACTGATCAGGCTGGAGCTTTCAAGATGCTTCAGCCTTTTCTTAAGCAAGGAGCAAAACAATGCTTACAATCGAAATTTTACCGGCGTGGCAGCATCTGACTTTGACAGAACTATTTCGCGATACCTTTCACTTAGGAAAGAAGCGGCGCCATGAACTCAAGATGTCAGAAGAGCTCACACTTGACGGCAAATCACAGCCGAACTGGGATGAAAAACTGTCAGCCGGAATGCGCTTAGAAGTCCCATTTCAAGATGAAAACATCGCTTTGGCTGAAAAAGGACCGCTTGATATCGTCTACGAAGACGCTTTTATTTTGGTCTTGAACAAATCTGCCGGCGTAAAAACCCATCCAAATAAGCCGAACGAGACAGGTACGCTCGCAAATTCCGCAGCATTTTACCTAAAAAACGACCCAAACTCATCGCCATATGCCGTTCACCGGCTCGACCAAGAAACATCTGGCCTTGTCCTTTTCGCCAAAAACCCGCTCAGTCTCGCCGCCTTTTCTTGGTTGCTTGAAAATCGCGATATTCATCGTCGTTACGTTGCGCTCGCAGGAGGTCGCATCAAACAACCGCTTACGATTAACAAGCCCATTGGAACGGACCGACATCATCCAAATAAACAGCGCGTTAGCGAAGGCGGCAAATCGGCCATAACACATGTGACGCCGCTCAAGTGGCATCAAAATGAAAACACGAGCCTTGTCGAGCTAACACTTGAAACTGGTCGCACTCATCAGATTCGCGTTCACCTCTCAAGTATAGGTCATCCAATTGTCGGCGACCGGCTTTACGGCGGAATAAGCCGGGCAAAACGCACATTGCTCCATGCTAAAGAGCTCGAGCTTTTCCATCCGTTTTTTGATAAAAAAATGCACTTTCATGTAGAGCCACCAAAGGATTTTCGGTTGAGCTGAACAAAACTAACCTCCAGAGTAAAGTTGTTAAATTTAACAGCTTTACTCTGGGGGATTCTTTTTCCTTAACTATTCTAGTTTTTTTCGCGAGAGGCTACAAGATAATAGATTCCGCTATACCCCGCTAAAAACGCCGAAATCCAAATTGGTATAACAAATATGAAGACAGCCTCATTAAAACTTACAATGTTAGCAAACATGAGGAGTAAAAAAAGAACTAAAAAAAGCAGACAAGCAAATATACAATATCTTTTCATTTTTTGCCTTTTCATGAAAAAAGTTGCAATAATACTAATGCTTAGAAAAGCCAAATCTAGATACCCTAAGATTTGATTGTCATCAAGTTTAAGCCCATTTCCAACACCAGTTGCAAAAACTAAAGCGAATAGACAGGAGAGCATATAAAATGACATAAAAGTTACCGTCATATAGTATTTAAATCTAGTTTGCTTCACAAATATATCTCCTTTCTAAAATGGGCCATACTTAGCAGGGTTAAAACCGAAATTTATCTCCCCTGGCAAAAAATATGGAGCAATAATAAAACTACTTAACCGCGGAATCACAAGTGGAGTTTCTCCACTTCCATAATATAATGCTTGCCAAACCAGTTTTGAACAATAAGCCCTATTATATCCGCCCTTTAAGCTTGTATATAGACTGTACTCAACATGCCTATTCTTTTTTAAGCCATGATTGGTTGCCCAATATCGCCAATCTGCCCAACCTGCTACATCACTTCTTATTTTCTTACTCGCTTTTATTCTGTATACAGTAGTCCATGCACTTTGGTATTTGTTAAACCAATCTCCTTTTTTCAATTGTCTATTATTATCCATTTTAGAATAACTACCATCTTTATATCCCGGCATATCTAATATCCAATTATCGGTAGTAGCAATTGCTGCATGACCAATAAAAGGTGCCCATGGTTCTCTAACACCGCTTACAACAACGAAATCACCTTTTTGAATTGTATTTACAAATCTTCTTCTGTTATCTGCAGTTGTTCTTCCTTGTATGACAGGCTCAAATTGCACACGATCAAAATCTGAAGTTACACCAAACCCATTATCTCTTAACCATGTTTCATATGTCATATTTTCGTTCACTAAATGATCCTTTTTCACTTGAACATAATTTGGCCATAAAAAGGTTTTCTCTAATTCTATCCATGAAGAAAAAGGATAGCTTTTTTTCGAAAAAAAACTTACCATCAATAGCTTTTTGATAGATGTCTTTTATCTTAATATTCTCTCTTTTGTAGTTATCACTCTGCTTTACCTGAGCACTTCCATAGGCAACAGCTAAATTCATTTGACTAACTATAATAAAAGTTACACACAGCAAAAAAAACTACACACGATTTATGCACGTTGTTATTCATGAGGTTTTATTCTCCTAACGAGTTTTCATATACTCTCTAATTATATATATCTATTCACCAGTATAAATCGGCCGAATCATACTAAATCAAGTATATTTAACAGAAATCAGAATAACAAGTTACAAAAACGTAAGTTTGTATCAATTTTATAAACAATCTCAAAACAATTCATTCAGATGCTTCAACGCTTCACGCTTGCTGAGCGGCGCAAGCTCCTGCTGTTCAACAAACGCGCGTACCGCCTCCGGATCGACTTTCGCATACTGACGCAACCCCCAACCGATCGCTTTTTGGATAAAAAACTCGTCAGAACCAGCTAAACGCGCGCAGTTAGCAAACAACAAATTTGCATCGGTCTTCTCCTTATACGACAGCTGAAAAATAAGTGTCGTTCGGTTCAGCCAGATGTTATCGCTCTCGAGCCACTTGGCATTATAGACTTCAATCAATTCCGGATATTTTTGAAAGTGCTTGCCGACCGCCGAAGAAGCAAGCGAATCAACCGTATCCCACCATGACTTCATCGTGATCAGTTTCTCGTATACCAAAATAGCATCCGCGTCTTGCTTTTTCGCAAAGCGCCCAAGCAAATCATTCGCCAAGTATTGAAATTCTCGCTCGGGTTCCTGATAAAGTTCTACAGCCAACGTAAGTCCGAAATCATCTAGTTCGGCTTGTTCTAAAAATGTCTTCAAAATTTGTTTGCGCTCAGGCGCTCGAATGCCTAAAAATGAAAACTGGTTGCGCATGTAAGCTTCCATCTTAGCTGCTCCTGCTTCATCGCGTTTCGCATAACAAATTTCCTTCAGCTCAGCTATGTCCATCTCGGCTCGCCTCCAACATTTCTCGTTCGCGCTCAATACTTTCAAGAAAATAAGCAAGGTCATCCGGATCTGGTCCTACATATTGGCCTGTTTCAAGCTTATTCAGTTTGCGCATATCTTCTGTGTCCAGCTCAAAATAAGCCAAATTCGCATTTTCTTTAATACGCGTTGAAGTAATGGACTTCGGAATAATAATTGTATTGCGATTAAGATGCCATTGCAGGACTACTTGATCAACCTGAGCTCCGTGTCGCTTCGCAATGTCCTGCACAACAGGGTTCTGCATCAAAGTCCCTTTCGCAAGCGGCGACCATGCGGCGTGCGCAATCCCTTCCTTTTTTAGAAACGCTCGAAGTTCATTTTGGGGTAAGAGTGGGTGTGTTTCCACTTGATTCAAAACCGGCTTTTCATTGGCAACAGCTAGCAAGTCTTTTAAATGATGCTCTTTAAAGTTTGCAACGCCAATCGCTTTTACAGATCCTTCATTATATAGTCGTTCCATTGCACGCCATGAATCGCGATATTTTCCAGCAAGCGGCCAGTGAATCAAATACATATCTAAATCTGTTAAATTCAAGTTTTTAAGTGTTCTTTCAAAGGCAAATAGCGTTTCATCATAACCCTGATCACCATTCCAAAGCTTGGAGCTGATAAAAAGTTCATTGCGCGAAACACCGCCTTCGCGAATTGCAAGACCAACTTGTTCTTCATTATTATAGACCGCCGCCGTATCAAATAAGCGGTACCCAGCATTAATTGCTTCTGAAACCGCCTTTGTAATGTAACGCTGTTCGCTCATTTGGAATACACCAAGACCAATATAAGGTATTTCTACTCCATTACCGAGCTTGAGTTTATCCTGTAAAGTTTTCACCATCTGAAAGCCCTCCTTAGAGACCGCTCTTCAGCAAATTTGAGTTAATAAATCTAGTATAACCAATTTCAACTTTTCTTCCTAATAAAAAGTCAATTTCTATGCGAAAAAAAAGCGAAAAATGATTTTTGTTTAAGCAAGTAAGATGAAAGCGTTTACGATGATAAATTACGCTGATTTCTCAAAAAAAATGTTTCCTATTTGCTACCTCGATATGTTAGTATTATCTTGTGGTAAATTTCAAGTTGATTATTTTTATTTTTTTTGTAAGCATATTGTTAAGAAAACGGCCTCTTGCTTTTACTAAATCGGAGGTTTGCACTCGCAAAATTACTTACTTAAAAGATCGGGGGAATTTTAGAAAATGGCTTTTAAAAATAAGAAAGACCGTTTCGCTTCTTTGCTGCATGATATCGCTGTTAACCTACACGAAGGTGCGAACTTTTTTTGCATCATACAGCATTAGCTCGCTTGACGATCTTCACACTTTCTCAGACAAAATGAAAGAGTATGAAACAACTGGCGACACGATGGTGCACAAAATGATCATGGAGTTGAATGATGCGTTTATCACGCCAATCGAACGGGAGGATATGCTTGAGCTTACAAACCGTTTGGATGACGTGATGGATGGTCTTGAACAAACTGCTTTCTCTCTTGAAATCTGTCAGATTACACACTATGACGAATACATGCTTAAATTCATCAAAGCGATTCAAGAAAGTACAGTCGAAATCGAAAAAGCAGTCGATCTTGTTTTCGATAAAAAGTTAAAAGATGTTCGTAAGTTAGCCATCAAGATCAAAGACTATGAATCTCAATGTGATGAAGTTTACCGCGAATCACTCATCCGCCTTTTCCAAGAAGAAACGGATGCCATTAAAATTATACGTAAGAAACAAGTTTATGAAGACCTAGAAGAAATCGCTGACAACTGCCAAAGTGTAGCAAATACACTTGAATCAATTGTCATGAAAAACGCCTAAGGAGCTGACCAATGGAAGAATTATTTCTCATTACAGTGGTCATTGTCCTTGCCGCTCTTGCCTTCGACCTTATTAACGGGTTCCATGATACGGCAAATGCGATTGCAACCAGTGTTTCCACAAAAGCTCTGAAACCGCGTCACGCGATTATGTTAGCAGCCGTTATGAACTTTGTTGGGGCAATTTCCTTTACTGGGGTTGCAAAGACGATCACAAAAGATATCGTTGATCCGTTCAGCGTTCCGCACGGCGAAATAGTTATTTTAGCAGCACTTCTTGCTGCAATATTTTGGAATTTGCTTACTTGGTATTTTGGTATCCCAAGTAGTTCTTCGCATGCCTTGATCGGTTCGATCGCTGGAGCAGCCATTGCTTCTGCTGGTTTTGCATCAATTGAATACGGCGGTTTCACAAAAATTTTAGTCGGTCTGATCGCATCGCCATTCTTGGCTTTCGCAGTCGGTTACACCATCTATACGTTGTTTAAGATTTTCTTGAAAAACTTAAATCTCTCAACAACAAATCGCAATTTCCGCTTGATTCAAATTGCAACAGCAGCCCTTCAGTCCTATACACACGGGACAAATGATGCACAAAAATCAATGGGGATCATTACGATGGCTTTAATTGCGAATGGCTTCCAGCATACAGATGACGTTCAGCTTTGGGTACAAGTATCTTGTGCGATTGCAATGGCAGTCGGAACAAGTATCGGTGGTTGGAAAATCATCAAAACTGTCGGCGGAAAAATCATGAAAATTAAACCTGTAAACGGGGTAGCAGCTGATCTTGGTTCTGTAATTGTCATCTTCGGAGCGACATTTATCCACCTTCCAGTCAGCACGACACACGTTATCAGTTCTTCCATCTTAGGTGTTGGAACTGCCCACCGTGTAAAAGGCGTTAAATGGGATACTGCGCAGCGCATGATCATCACTTGGATTATCACACTGCCAATCTCTGCAACAATAGCCGCGCTAACATTCTTTGTATTACGTCTTTTCCTATAATTAAAAAAGAAAGAAATTCCAGTCATAGCCGCTTCTAGGTTATGACTTTTTTTATTTCATGTATGGTTTTTCACTTTGAATTTAGGGAATGTTAAATGATGGAAAGGAGTTTTAAAATGGATTATATACTTGAAAAATCTCCCTCGCAAACTGATTCCCGCTTGTTTGCTATAAAAAATCAAATCGGCGAAAAGGTCGGTCAAATTATCAAGTACAGTTCAAAGATTGCTTTTTCTAAAGAACAAGCTGTCTTTTCTCTCGAAGAAACAGAACGAGCGGTACTCACTCTTGAAATCGGCTGGCCGAATCACGATGGGGCTACCGTTGTTTTTCATGATCGCGAAAACAAAAAAGATTTGGCTTTCTATCAACACCCTTCATCCAAGTATCTGCTTCATATCCTCGCAGATGAATCCGAATTCCCAATTGAAATCATTCAAAAAAAAGCAAACGGAAAAGTCATCATTTATTTCCATAACCAAGAAAGTGCTATCCTAACAGAAGATGATCAGCTCGTTCAATTTCATTTCATTGATGACAATACGAATGTACCTGACAGCTTCTTTTTTCTGAGCTGGTTTATGATTCAAATTTTTCGAGAGTCATATTAGCGTATATTCATTAATATACGCTTTATATTCATCATTAAAAATAAAAGCGTTTTCTTTATAAAAGTTTTTCAAATTCTATTGAATATTTAATCATAATCATGTATTATTATTACATAATATAAACCTAAACATAAATGAAAAAGGAGTTGCGCATATGCTAAAAGCAAAATCACTCAGGAAATTCGCCATCTTTAGTTTGATAGCTCTCTTTATCTTATCGATTTTCATGCCGTTCAGTTCCGCAAAGGCAGCAGAAGATAACTCGCTTCAGGAAATCAAGGATAAAAAGCAGCTCGTAGTCGGCTTGTCGGCGGACTATCCGCCTTATGAATTCCACCAAACAATTAAAGGGAAAGATGAAATTGTCGGTTTCGATATCAGCATCGCTCAAAAAATCGCGGACGACATGGGCGTTAAGCTCGACATTAAAGAAATGGGCTTTGATAGCCTTCTTGGCGCTTTAAAAACAGGGAAAATCGACTTGATTATCTCTGGAATGTCGCCTACACCAGAACGGCTTAAAGAAGTTGACTTTTCCGATCCGTACATGGACGTCATCCAAAAAGTAATTGTCCGCAAAGCAGACAAATCGAAGTTCAAAACAACCAGTGATTTTGATGGAAAAAGTGTAGGTGCGCAAAAACAAACCACGCAAGAAGAACTTGCACAAAAAGAAATGACCGGATCAACCGTTACGTCACTGCAAAAAGTTCCAGACCTAATCCTAAACTTAAAAAACAACAAAATCGACGCAATCGTGCTTGAAGGGCCAGTTGCTGATGCCTATGTCAGCCAAGATGACTCGATTGTTGTTTCCGATGTAAAATTTGTAAACGGTGAAAAACAAACTGCGATTGCTATGCAAAAAGGAGCAACATCGCTTAAAAATCAAGTAAACAAGACGATTACGGAAATTAAGGATGAAAATTTGCTGAAAGGCTACCAAGATGAAGCTAACAAATTGATGTTCCAAAAAGACAGCTTCTTCAATCAATATGGCCATTATTTCCTCACAGGAACACTTTATACCATCATTCTTGCCGCTATCGGCGTGTTCTTTGGAGCTATCCTTGGATCACTTCTAGCGCTGATGAAGCTTTCAAAAACAAGATGGCTACGCTGGCCTGCCTCGTGGTATATCGAATTCGTCCGCGGCACACCGCTTCTAGTCCAAATCTTTATCGTATTTTTCGGTACCCAAGTATTCGGACTTAACCTTTCGGCGTTCGCTTCCGGCTGTATCGCACTGTCACTGAACAGCGCTGCCTACGTTGCTGAAATCATCCGGGCCGGTATCTCTGCTGTAAATAAAGGTCAAATGGAAGCAGCTCGTTCACTAGGTATGACACAAGGAAAAGCAATGCGTTATATCATCTTGCCGCAAGCTGTGAAAAATATTCTTCCGGCACTCGGAAATGAATTTGTTACTGTCATTAAAGAATCTTCAATCGTATCCGTTATCGGTGTCGGTGAACTGATGTTCATGACAGGTGTTGTCCAAGGAGCAAGCTTCAAGCCGTTTGTTCCGCTTATCATTACTTCACTTATTTACTTCGTCCTAACCTTCGGACTTTCAAGACTGTTGGGCGTTGCTGAAAGGAGACTTAAAACTAGTGATTAATGTTGAAAATCTGCATAAATACTATGGAAAAAATGAAGTCTTAAAAGGAATTAACCTTGAAATCGCTACCGGAGAAGTGGTCGTTGTCATCGGCCCTTCTGGAAGCGGGAAAAGTACATTCTTACGCTGCCTTAACCTGCTCGAACAGCCAACTGATGGCAAAGTGATCTTTGAAGATAATAATCTTTTAGCAAAAGGTACCGATATTAATGCCCTGCGTCAGCGGATGGGAATGGTATTCCAAGGATTCAACCTCTTCCCACATAAAACAGTACTCGAAAACCTAACCCTTGCACCAACAAAAGTAAAAGGCGAAAGTACTGCCGAAGCAGAAAAGAATGCCAAAAATCTACTTGAAAAAGTTGGCTTAGCCGAAAAAGCCACAAGTTACCCTTCTAGCCTATCCGGTGGTCAGCAACAGCGTGTTGCAATCGCTCGGGCACTCGCAATGAATCCTGATGTCATGCTGTTTGACGAACCGACTTCTGCACTTGATCCCGAAATGGTCGGCGAAGTGCTCGGCGTTATGAAGGAACTTGCCAAAGAAGGCATGACCATGGTTGTTGTCACACATGAAATGGGCTTTGCCCGCGAAGTGGCTGATCGCGTTGTATTCATGGACAGCGGCGTCATCCAAGAAGAAGGAACACCCGAAGAAGTTTTCGGAAACCCTAAAAACGAACGGACAAAAGATTTTCTTGGAAAAGTTTTGGCCTAATTATGCTACAATAAAAAGAAAAAAAGGAATGCAAATTTGCGTTCCTTTTTTCGTCCAAGGAGGAGAACTATGGATAAGACAAACATCGCAAAAAAGTTTCAAGAAACGCCCGCGAACATCCTGGCAGATATCGGAACCCTAGCTAAAACCACCCCAGATATCCTTGACCTTTCAATCGGCGATCCCGATCTTATTACCGATGAAGCAATCATCCAAGCCGCTTTTAAAGACGTCTTAAACGGCGCAACCAAATACACCGAATCTGGTGGAGAGCTTGAACTCATCAAGTCAATCCAATCCTTCTTCAAGCGCACCTATAACCTTAGTTTTGCCGAAAATCAAATTCGAGCTACAGTCGGTGCGCTGCACGGCATGTATTTAGCGCTTCAAGTTATCCTTGATCCCGGCGACGAAGTCATCATCCACGAACCCTATTTCTCGCCATATAAAGATCAAGTCTTAAATTCCTCCGGTGTCCCAGTCTTTATCCCAACTTATGAAAAAGATGATTTCATGATCCGCATAGAAGTTCTCGAAGCAGCCATCACAGAGCGTACAAAAGCACTTATCTTGAACACGCCAAACAACCCAACCGGCGCCGTATTTTCAAAAGAAACGCTTCAAAAAATCGCTACACTAGCTAAGAAATACGATTTCTATATTTTGGCTGACGAAGTCTATGATGGCTTTAGTTTCTATGAAGCTTTCACGCCAATGGCTTCACTTGCGCCTGATCACACAATCACGTTCGGCAGTATGTCAAAAAACTTTGCCATGACCGGATGGCGACTCGGCTACATGATCGCACCTGCCTACATTAACGAAGCAGCTAAAATCTTAAACGAGGGCATCACCTATTCGGCTCCGACCCCTTCCCAGCGCGCTGCCGTCTATGCTTTAGATCACGCTGAAGAATTAATTCCAAAAGTAGCAAGCGTCTTCAAAGAACGGCTTGAATACGTGGAAAAACGTGTGGCTGCAATTCCTTACCTATCGCTTCACCCAGTCAAAGGCTCGATCTATGCTTTTATTAATATAAGTAAAACCGGTATGGATTCAGTCCGCTTCAGCGAATACCTTTTAAAAGAAACCCAGGTGCTCGTCATTCCAGGACTGGCTTTTGGCGACAGTGGTCATCATTACGTTCGCTTGGCCGCCACACAAAGCCTTGCACTTTTAGAAGAGGCTTTCGACCGGCTTGAAACCCTTTCATTTTCATAAAAAAAGCCCGCTAAACGATTAGCGGGCTTTTTACAAGCTTCTTCTTAATTCTTCATTTAATTAGCAAATACTTTCTCAAGCGGAACGGCATCAAAGTTCGGGTAAACAGGAACACCTTTTGGGAACTGAATTCCGGCCGTCGCTGCATTCGGAACAGCAATCACACTTAAGCCGGCTTTTTGCGCAGCAATCACACCATTAAGTGAATCTTCAACCGCATACGTTTTTTCGGTACGGCTTGCAAGTTCAGCTTTTGCCTGTAAATAAAGAGTGGGGTCGGGTTTGATTTTTTCAACATCATCGGCCGTTTGAATACTTGAAAAATAAGGTAGCAAATCAAATTTTTTTAAAATTGGTTCGACCCAGTCGCGCCCTGAACTTGTTGCAAGCCCAATTTTAAAACCATTTTGAACTGCATAATCAAACACACGCTTAAAACCTTCACGAAGCTCAAGCTGATCAATTCCTGCATAAAGCTGTTCTTCAATATGTGCAGTGAAAGCTTCTTGATCAAATTTTCCGTTTGTTGCTTCGTTTAAATAGTCATGAAGCGGTTCTTCCGTCGTTCCGATAATCTGCTCGTAAATTGAAGCAGGAACCTCAATTCCATAAGTTTCCCTCACATAACTCATCGTTGCTTCATGCCACAAGTTTTCTGTATCGATCATCGTACCGTCAAAATCAAATATAATCGCCTTCAAACCGTATCCTCCTTTTCCGATTGAAATCACTTTTATTATAACATATTTTTTATTTTTCCGGAAAAAGGGCGTAAATCGGGGTTGCTTTTTCCTTTAAAAACGAATATTATAGTATAGTAAATTGCAATTGTTCGTAAATTATATTTTGAAAAGGGAGTGTCGACACTTTATGTTTCGATTAAAAGAAAATGGAACTGATGCTAGAACGGAAGTCATCTCTGGTATTACAACGTTCCTAACGATGGTTTATATTATCGTTGTCAATCCAGCTATTCTTTCCTCTGCAGGAGTACCATTTAACACCGTCTTTATGGCGACCATCATTTCAGCTGTTATCGGGACGCTTTGGATGGCACTATTTGCCAATTATCCAATCGCAATTGCGCCTGGGCTCGGAATGAACGCTTACTTTGTAACTGTTGTTACCACACAAAAACTCGATTACTCTGTGGCTTTCGCAGCTGTTTTTGTCGCTGGTTTAATTTTCTTAGTCTTATCTTTAACACCTTTCCGTGAAAAAATCATTACAGCAATTCCGCATAACTTAAAAGCCGGTATCACAGCTGGTATTGGTTTATTTATTGCTTTCCTTGGTTTCCGAATGACAGGAATTATTGTTAAAAACGATTCTAACCTTGTTGGTCTTGGCGATCTGCATTCACCAGAAGCGTTGCTTGCTATCGTCGGCCTGTTAATTACACTGATTTTCTTGGCACTACGTGTTAAAGGTGCCTTATTTATTGGAATGATCGCAACTGCTATTATTGCATTCTTTACAGGCGAACTGAAGTTTACAGATGGCTTTGTAAAGTTACCGCCAATGCCTGAATTTGTATTTACGAATCCAATTCATGCTTTTTCAGACGTCATATCGCATAGCTTATATGCTGTTATCTTGTCTTTCCTATTAATTACAATTTTCGATACAACTGGAACAATGATCGGCGTTGCTAAGCGCGCTGGGCTTATGAAAGGCGAATCGCTTCCTAATGCGAAACAAGCTTTGATGGCTGATGCAGTTGCTACAACAGTCGGTTCTGTTTTCGGAACAACACCTACAAGTGCGTACATCGAGTCTTCTGCTGGTGTTGCAACAGGTGGACGAACTGGTCTTACAACACTGACCGTGTCAATCCTTTTCGTTATTTCAGCATTTTTTGCACCGCTTGTAGGAGCAATTTCGGGTATTTCTGCAATCACAGCCCCTGCCCTTATTATTGTCGGTAGCATGATGATCGGCGCTGTAAAAGAAATTGATTGGGATACCCTCGACGAAGCATTCCCTGCATTTCTCGTTATTCTTGCAATGCCGCTTACATCAAGTATTGCAATCGGACTTGCATTTGGATTTATTTCTTATCCGATCTTAAAAGTCTTCACTGGTAAATGGCGTGAACTTAACTGGTTCTTGATTGTTATCGCAATCTTGTTCTTCATTCTCGTCGCCTTCTTACCGCACTGATTGAGCAAAAAACAAAAAGAGCCTGTGTATTCCTAAAGAATACACAGGCTCTTTTAGCTAGACAAAGCCATTTTCATTTGCTATAAAGAAAGTAAGCTTATTTTTAGAAAAGGATGTTGTCATTTTGTACGTAAAATCATTACTCGCAGGAATCGGACTTGCAATCCTCGTCTTTCTTGCAAGCTTTATCTTGCCGAATTACACTCTTGCAACCATGTATTCATTCGTAGCAATGCTGCTCGTCTTCACTTCTATCGCTTGTTCTGCCTTTGTTTCATTTGGCGGGCGCGGCAATCGTGAAAGCAGAAGCAAACAACTGCGATGGAGTATCATGCTCTTTCTCGCAGCTGCACCAAACTTCGTCGGCTTTATCTTTAGTTATTATTTATAAACTAAAAAACAGCACTTTTGCCCGAGTAAGTTCACGGTCAAACGTGCTGTTTCTTTTTTATTTAAAATGCAGCAATATAAGCTTTCATATATTCCGGTAAATCTGGCGGACGTCTGCTTGAAATAATATGACCGTCTGTAACAGCTGCCTGATCGTGCCAAATAGCTCCAGCATTGGTCATATCATCTTTAATGCCTGGTGTGCTTGTAACATTAACACCTTTCAAAATTCCTGCTGAAATCAAAACCCAGCCCGCGTGGCAAATTTGTCCAATTGGCTTCTTTTCATCATCAAAATAACGAATGAAATCGAGCACTTCTTTGAAACGACGCAACTTATCCGGCGACCAGCCTCCTGGAACAATAATCCCATCATAATCTTCTTTTTCAATATCTGTAAATGCAAAGTCAGAAGTAACTGGAACTCCGTGTTTGCCATGATAGACTTCATCCTTTTTCTCTCCGACAAGATGAACCACCGCGCCTTCTTCCCGTAAGCGCAAAACGGGGTACGTCAACTCAAGATCTTCAAAGTCATCACTCACAAGAGCAATAATTTTTTTACCTGTTAAAGTCATTTTAACAGCTCCTTTCTAGATAGTTCCAGTATAACAAGAGCGAAACGGGAACAAAAATGATCTGTTTTTAAACAAAAAAAATACGCTGGACAAAATGTCCAGCGTCGCCACCATGTTCATATGTCTATGCATAACGGGATGAGGCATAGACTGAAACTACATGGCAAATGAGATGAATGAAAACAAATAATGGTTCGGTGTCAAAACAGACGATTAACCGAAGTTAATCTATTGGAAGATGGATACACCGAAAGCCATTATAACCATGATAGGGTCTTATCCCCATGAAAACCAAAAGTAATTTTTTAGCTTTCATCGGGATAAAACTCTATATACTTATTGTACTATTCTTCTCAAAAAAATCAAGAGGTTAATTTATGGACATTCTGTGACAATTCTTGAAAATCAACAAGAAAAATAGATTCCTTTTATATCTTAACGGAGAATTCAACTTAAATCGAGTAAAAAGGCTCAATAACGTGAAAAAAACAGCAAACTTTTTTAATCAAAGATCGTCATAAACATCCCTGCCAAAATCGCGACGATTGGAATCAGAACCCAAACTTGACCGCCAAGGAGTGAGCCAGATTTTACTGGTCTCTGGCTAAGTTCATGGACTTGCTGTTTCAAGTCTAAAACTTCGAGTTCGAGATCTTGCACTTTATCTTCAAGTTCGTAAAGGCGTTCTTCCATTTCAAGTCCCTCCTAACATTTTTTACCTACTCCTTATTATAACAGTTTCATTTTTTTAAGAATCCTTCCTAGGACCGATTTCTTAAGGCAAGAGTTTCAGCTAGCAAATTTGCAAGCAAAAACCGGGTTTCCTAGCGGAAACCCGGCTATTCTTTTTAACGAATGCCTAAAGCTATTTTTGCATAACGCGACATTCGGTCTTTTGTCCAAGGCGGATTCCAGACAATATCAACGTTTGTATCTTTTACTTCAGGAATATCTGCAAGGGCTGCGTGTACCTGATCCGTGAGTATACCTGCAAGCGGGCATCCCATCGTCGTCAGCGTCATCGTAACTGTGCAAAGCCCATCATCATCTAAATCAACATCATAAACAAGGCCGATATTGACAATATCAATACCGAGTTCAGGGTCAATCACTTGTTCAAGCGCACCCATAATATTTTCTTTTAATTCCTCATCCACGAAGCACGAACCTCCTTTTGGCAGTTAGTAGACATATTGTAACATATCTTTTGCTTTTTTTCACCAGCATCGTTTATAAGCATTTTTTTGAAAAAAATCGGTGGTACGGTTGATACCATCAATGGAAACTTTATGTTTCGCCTGATCATCTACGACAAACTCAACTTGCTCCGCTTGCTCTTCTTCAAGAAGCCGATCATATAATTTCTCGCTATACTTAAACGGAACCACATCATCTTTTTTGCCGTGCCATAACAACAGTGCCCGCCCATTAACTTTTTCGAGCTGTTCGCTTAAATCATACGGTTCAAGTTCTTTGATACGTTTTGCAGTATCGAATGGAAACTCCATCCCATGCGCAGTCGCTTGTTCTACAAGTTCATTTGCAAACTCGCCGTAATAAGCACTTCCCATCAAACTAACCGCCACCTTGACCCAGTCGTAGCGCGCCAAAATTCCGAGCGACGTAATAGCGCCCATCGAAACACCGCCGACACCAATTCGTTCAGCATCCGAAAGCCCTGCTCGAACAAGCTCATCCCGCAGTCCCGCTAGTTCGTCAATGTTCGCTTGGACGGTATCCCAGAAATAAACGGCCTGTTCAGCAGACGTCGTATCCCGTTTTCTTTCCCCGTGAAATTTTGCATCCGGCAAAATTACTCTGAACCCTTGTTCCGCAAGAAAATAGCCGTAGTGCAAGTACAGTTCCTTTTCCGACTGGAAGCCGTGATAAAAGAATACCGTTGGCAATTTTTCTCCGTGTAAATCTTGTCTTACAACATGTAGTGCTGGAATATTTTTGAAATTTTGATTAGTAACTTGAATCACTCTTACAGCCCCATTTCTGTCGATTTAATTAAGTCTTTGTAAAGGTTCTTCCGTTTACAAAGCGGCTTTTACAGTCTATCATAGAGATACATTCATTTTAGCATGAAGAAAAAAAAACGTGCTAATAAATGAATTACTAAATAAAGGAGTCAGTTTATGGACAAAAAATTAATTGTACTAGATCTCGATGGAACGACTTTAAAAAAACGACGAAACCATCTCCTTGCGTACGAAAAATGCTCTGCAAACAGCACGCGATAAAGGTCACGAAGTCATGATTGCAACAGGTAGACCTTACCGCTTAAGTAGCCAATATTATAAAGAACTGGCGCTTCATTCGCCAATTGTTAATTTCAATGGGGCTTTTCTACATCATCCGCTTGACCCTGCCTACCAAGACGGCTACCATCAAGCGATTGACCTATCTATCGTGCACGAACTACTTGATTACACCAATCAATTTCCGCTGTCGAATATTGCAGCTGAAGTTCAAGATAATGTCTTTCTAGCACGAGGCGACGACAGTGTTCCTGCAAACTTCAAAGCGGGTGGCGGAGAAGTTCATATTGGTAATTTGCGCGGTAAAATCAACGCCGATCCAACTTCGCTACTTTTCTTTGGTCAAACCGATCAACTTGATGTGATCAGCAAACATTTTGATGATACCCTTTCTCACATTATTTCTTATCATACATGGGGCGCAAGCTGGCCAGCCGTCGAAGTAGTGAAATATGGTATCCACAAAGCGATCGGTGTTCGCGAAGCTGCAAAATCACTCGGTTTCGATGTAAAAGATATCATTGCATTCGGCGACGAAATGAATGATCTTGAAATGCTTGACTACGCCGGAACAGGTGTAGCAATGGGGAATGCTGTCAGCGCCGCTAAGAATGTAGCAAACACTGTAACAGCTACCAATGAAGAAGATGGCATTGCCGTTTATTTAGAAGAAAATCTACTCTAATAAAAAACCGAAATCCAATAGGATTCCGGTTTTTTGCTGCGCTTTAAAATAAGGGAGATCCGCCTGACAAATAAAGCCCGAGCGAAATTGTGACAACGACAGCTACGATAAAAAGAATGAAAAATAAACCTGTCGGCCGTTTTTTCTTGCGGAAACTAAGCAGCATCTCAATAATACCAATCGTGACAATCCCCATCAAAATTTTAAATATCGCTGCGACAACACTCGTTTCGAGACTGTACTGAATCATCATGATCCCGCTCAAAATCAAAACAAGATAAAAGACACGATCAATCATCGACAAAATTGTAAAGTTTTTTTCTGATTTCGGATAAACAATCCAAGCTGCAACCGTCAAAATAATGATAGCAGCCCATGAAATCGAATGAAGATATTCCCACATAAGCGTTCCCTCTTTCTGTTATCAAATCACTAAATTCATCATAGCACTTAGGTACCCGAAACTCAAAGCTCAAGCAAATCGCGGCTGTCAAAGAAATACAAGTAAGCGGCTGTCACCGGTTTCCCTATAATCGCTTCTACCGCTTGCCGGTATAGTTTAATTTGAACCTCGTAGCGGCCTTTCATCACACGCATGGCCGTTTCTTTATCCGAATACTTTCCTTGCACCTTATCCGTCTTATAATCCACCAAAATTACATGTTCCGGATAAACAAGCAGTAAATCAACCACTCCTTGTACGAGAATAGGACTGTCCGTATGCGCATCACGATTTACTTCACTAACCGGAACCTGATAGACAAACGGGACTTCCCTTTCAGCTTGACTCGCATTATCCAGCAACGCTTCCCCGATTTTGGTTTCAAAAAACCCTAAAATCTGTTCACGTCGAATTCCATTCTTCTCCGCCTCAGTCAGCTTCTCTTTTGCCACCATCTCATCAAGTAGCGCCTCAAGATTCGCCAAATCCGGCTTACTTTCAAGCGGAACTGCCTGCATCACCGTGTGCATCGCCGTTCCAATTTCTGCCGCCGTTAGTTCCTTTTCCGTTTGCAAAAACTTTGGTCGATCAAGCGAAGCACCTTTAAGCGTTTGAACAAAGCGATCGTCCGTAAAGCTGTCTTGAATTTGGAACTGCCTTTTCAGCTCCGTCACCGACTGCTTTGAATAGACCTTTGTTTCCGCAAGATTGGGATAAGAAAACCCTAAAACCTCTGCAATTTCACTCGTATCTTCCGCAAGCGGCACTTTTATAAATTCCTTTACTTCTTTCATAAAATTATCAGATTGGCGTTTTGCTGCCAGCGGTTCAAATTCTGCTTGTTGCATCACCATAAGTTTCAGCTTCATCTTCGTTGCAAGCGGCTTCACGATCACAGCCGAATCATCTGCTTCCGCTTGTTCAAGAAAATTCGGATGCCGCACAAAAGCACGGCCGATCCAGTCCAAATAAGTCGTTGCACTAAGACGCTCGCTTGCCGGCAAAAGTGTTTCCTCTGTTTCAGCTGCTGAGAGAAACTGTGCCAAGCTATTCTCCCATTTCGGAACTGTCCCTACTAAAATTAATTTTTCTTCCGCGCGCGTAAGCGCCACATAAAGAACCCGCATTTCTTCTGCTAGCATCTCGCGTGTCTTCTTCTGTTTGACCGCTTGTTGCATAATCGTTGGATAAGTGATCCGCTTTTCTGTATTCGTATAACTTGATGCAAAGCCAAATTCTTGATCGAGCAATGTTTTTGACGTAATATCACGGCGATTGAATTTCCGATTAATTCCCGCTAAAATAACCACTGGAAATTCCAAGCCTTTACTTGAATGAATCGTCATCATCCGAACGACATCTTCCTTTTCTCCAAGCGTCTTTGCCGTTCCAAGATCTTCACCGCGTAGTTCCAAGCGTTCAACAAAGCGGACAAAGCGGAATAAACCGCGAAAAGCCGTTTTTTCATACTGCCCAGCTCGTTCATAAAGTGCCCGCAAATTCGCTTGGCGTGTCTTTCCGCCCGATAATCCGCCGACAAACTCATAAAAGTCCGTATCCTCATAAATCTGCCAAATCAAGGATGTTAAATCTTCTCGGATTGCCAAGTCGCGCCATTTTTTCAGCTGCGCCAAAAAGTCAGCGAGCCGCTCCGAAAGTCCATTGTGATTTTCCGAAACATAATCCCGCAAACCATCAAAAAAGTAGCCTTGCTTCTTTTGTAGCCGAATCTGTGCTAATTCTTCCTCAGAAAGCCCAACAATCGGCGAACGCAAGACCGAAGCGAGTGGAATATCTTGATACGGATTATCCACAATCTTAAGCAGCGAAATCATCACAGCCACTTCAATCGCCTCAAAATACCCCGTCTGACTGCTCGCATAAAACGGAATATCTCTTTCACGCATCGCTTCTTCCATATCCGTTGCACTAGTCATTGAGCGGGACAAAATCACAATATCTCGGTATTCTACTTGACGAAACTGCCGTGTTTCCTTGTCATAAATTTGAAAGCGTTGCTCGACCAAATCAGCAATTCGCTTGGCCACCGCGCGTGCTTCAAGCTGATCCTTCTTCAGTTCATTCGGCGTAAGTTCTCCGTCTTCCGCTTCCCTCACCTGATCTTGATCCCGATCAACAATTAACAGCTCCGTTTCAAGCTCTTTACCAGCCGGAAACTCTGCACCTAAATAAAGCTCCGCATCCTCATCATAATCAATTTCACCGACATTTCGGTCCATAATCTGTTTAAAAATAAAATTGACCGCATCCAAAACTTCCGCTCGGCTTCGAAAATTTTTCGAAAGATCAATCCGCAGCCCCGTATTCTCTCCGGACTTTGAATAACGTCGGTATTTCCCCATAAAGAGTGCCGGTTCCGCGAGCCTGAAACGATAAATTGACTGCTTGACATCACCAACCATAAACAAATCGCCCGAAGCTTCATCCGGTTGTGTCACAAGCGACAAAATCATCTCCTGCACCAAATTGGTATCCTGATACTCATCAATCAGCACTTCCTTATAACGCCGTGTAAGCTCCTCCGCCACAACAGATTTTGACCCATCTGCTTCGCGCAAAACCGCAAGCGCCAAGTGTTCCAAATCACTAAAGTCCAAAACGCCTCTTTCCGATTTAGCAGCAAAAAATCGTTCTGAAAACCGCTCCACTAAATCAGCAAGCGTCCGAACATCCGGCTTCATACTTCTAAGATCATCCAAATACTGACTGGCTTCGCGCTTGAACCAATCCCGATTCGCCTCTTGAATCACTTTTTTCGCCACATCTCGCGCTTTCTTCGCCTGCTCAACTAAATTTGCATCAAGCTCATCTTTATTCTTCAATGTTGCAATCCGCTTAAAAGCAATACTTTGAAAAGCTGTCCGAAGCTGATCAAAATCCTCTTCCCCGAGCACATCCGCAAGCATCTCGACCTGCCTCAAGTCATCCGCAAAAGTATCCACATACGCCCCCGGACCATCCGGCAATTCACTAAGCCTCTTTCCAAAAGACAAAAGCTCGTGCGCCTTCTCGATTTCCTGCTGCAAACTCTCCAAAATAATAGGGTAATAAGACAGTTCATTTATTCGCTTAACCTCAGCTTCATCATAAAAATGCACCATCCCAGCAAGCCACTTCTTCGGTTCAGGACTTGATTGCGCAAAATCATACAGTTTGGAAATCAGGTCTGCCAAATTTTGATCCGTTCGGTCATCCGTCATCGCATCAGCAAGATGGAAAAAAGCCGTATTCTCTTCTTTTGAAAACTCTTCTTCCAAGAATTGATCTAGCACCTCATCGCGCAGCATCATGCTTTCAATTGTATCCATCAGCCGAAAATCCGGATCAACATCCGTTCGGTAATAATACTTTCGAATTAAATCTAAACAAAACGAATGGAGCGTCGAAATGGATGCCGTATTGAGTAAAGCTACTTGACGTTTCAAATAGAGCGAATCTGGTGCTTTTTCGAGTTCACTTTCAAGCGCTCGCCCAATTCGGTGCTTCATCTCAGCAGCTGACGCATTTGTAAACGTCACAACAAGAAGTTCATCTACATTGCACGGATCGTCCTCATCTAAAAGTCGTGTAATAATCCGGTTAACAAGAACTGCCGTTTTCCCTGATCCCGCTGCCGCAGCTACTAAGACATTTTGACCACCAGCATGAATCGCACGCCACTGTTCATCCGTCCACGTTACATCTGCTGGTTTTTCAGGAATTCGTTTCATCATCTTGACCGCCTCCTTCCGCTTTCATTTTTTCAAGAACCGTTTTCGGGTCTTCATTTTTCAAATAGCGATATTTTTCACTTTCCGATCCCGGATCGAATTGACAAACAGAACGGAATGGGCAAAATTGACACGGAGTTTTTTCTTGCAAGTTATACGGGTTAATTGTCACTTCGCCGTCCAAAATTTTATTACCTGCTTCTTGATATTTATGTCGAACAAAGCGTCGCATTTCATCAAATTCATTTTTGCTGGCTGTCTTCGAGCGCGCACTAAGCGAGCCGTCTTTACGTATTTCTGCTGGAACAATCAAAGAAGAACCGCCGTTTTCAAGCGTCTCATCCATTAGCGTGATGGTAACTGGATCTCTTAAAACCAAACCCTTCATTTTGTAACTTTTTTTAATTTCTTTCAACAATTCGTCATCCGCAAGCGGAGCATCTGTCGAAATTAATTTGTTATGCATATGAAAATAGAGTACGCCTGCCGGTTCTGCATTTTTTCCAACCAATTTTGCTGCATTTGTCACCACAACATCTAAATAGGTCAACATTTGTAACGCGATTCCATAATAAACTTCCGGCAGTTTTAAATCATGTGCACTCGATTTGTAATCAATAATCCGTAAAAAACTCTGCCCATTTTCTTGAGCTTCATCAATCCGATCAATTCTTCCTTGTAAGAGCAACTCGCGACCTTCCTTAAGCGGTATTTGCATTGCTGGAATTTTACTGCTTCTGCCAAAATCCACTTCCAGCCCAATCGGGCGAAAAGCGCTGACTTTCGCTTGTTCATTCAAGACAGCCGTTGCACGCGCAATTATGTTAAATAATTTATATTTGATATATTCCATCCGCTTCGTGCTGAGTAGAATTTCGTGCTGCAGTTTCGGTGCCAAATAATTCATCGCTTGTTCCGCAAGCAGCAAACATTCTTCGCTCGACAGGCTGCCCCATTCGCTTCCTCGATTTTTCAATTCTGCTGAAATCCATTCCATCGCACCATGAAATACTTCACCAATATCAACTGCTTCAAGCTGATAGGTCGCCCGCTCTTCCAGTTTCAAACCATAGCGCGCAAAATGCTGAAACTCGCAGCTGAAAAATTTCTCCATTCGTGAAACACTGGCATGAATCTGCTCACCAAATAACCCCGAAGCCGTTTCCTTAGTAAGCAGTTTCGTTTTATTTTGATAATCTAAACTGCTTAAAATCCGCTTGGCTGCTGGATCATTCTGCTCCACAAAATAGTTATAAACTCGCCACCAGAGCGCATCGACCGAGTAACCGCGCTTGTACATTCCAAGAACAGAAGTGAGGAGTCCGAGCGTTTCACGCCGCGTTGCAATATACCCTTTTTGTTCCTTTGAACTCAAAAGACTTGGATCTGTTAAATAAACCTCTTCCGTAAGCTCCTTAAATGTCGCCTGAATTTTCCTTATATAATTTGACGGCGCAAGCAGTTTTCCTTCCCCGTCTGCAGCAGGATAACTCAAATAAAGAGCTTCTTTCGCCGAAGTAAAGACACGGTAGGCAATAAATTCCTCATACCGCAACGCTTTTAAATTAGTCGGCCGCAGTTCAAGACCTTGCTCCTGTAAAATTTGCCGATCTTCGTCCGATAAAATCCCCTTATCACTCAGCTTACGCGGTAAAACACCATCATTTAACCCAACTGCGAAAACCGCCTTCGCTTCAAGCAATCGCGCATGTTCCATATCCGTTACAATTAACTGATCAAGCGCTGGGGGCAGCAGCGAAAATTCCATTGCTTCAAGTCCAGTTTGAATAATCTCGAGAAAATCCGTCCGCGTTAGTTCTTCATCGCCTAATACCTCAACAAACTCATCAAGAAGCGCGATAACCGCATTCCAAGCCTGTTCATGCTCACGTGCGAGCTCAATTAAACCTTCACGTTCAGCCTTTTCCCGCCAAACCTCAATATGCTGTGCCGCTTCCACATGTTCAAGAAAAGCAAACAAACCGCTTGCAAATTCCTTCCCAGTCGCTTCCGGTTTGATCCTTTCCTCTAAGAAAAAAAGCGGTTCTGCAATCATTTCGCGTACTTCATTAATCACTTCTTCGATTTTAATTTCAGCATCCGTTTGCGTCCCAACATCCGTTGCCAAGCCACGAACTTTCCGGTAACGCCATTTCTCACTTGAGATAAAACGATTTCGATTATAAATTCCATTTTCCAGCAAATAATTTTCAAACTGATCAACTTTAAACCGCTGTTCATCCGAGTTTGCGACAAGCGGAAACAGCATTTCTGTCCGAACAGCTTGAAATAGCGCTTCATACTGCCAATTATTCATCACTGCTTCCAAGCTCGAGCGAACAAATTCGACCAGCGGATGCCTTGCCATCACACGTTTCTTATCCCAAAAATAAGGAATCTGATCACGTTCCAAAACCGAGCGGACAATGTCTTCATAATCATCCATATTGCGAATAAGCACAGCCATATCCGAATACTTATAGCCTTTTGTTCGTACAAGTTGTGTAACCTCTCGCGAAATTCCTTCGATCTCAGAACGCCGATTATTAGCTTGATGCAAGTGAATCCCATCAGCAGTTCCTTCATAAGGAGTAAAGCTTGGTTTTCGCCACGCAGCTTCAAGTACTGCTAATCCGTTTTTTGTCGAACGTTGAAACTGGGATAAAAATCGAGCTGGTTCGACCCCAGTCCCGCTTATTTCCGCAAGCTGACTGATCGCCTGATACGTATCAAGATTTCGTTCAAACATGCTGAATTCAGATACCTTTCCCACAAGTGAATCTTGATCAAGTGATAGCCCAATCAACACGCGATTAGCCGTTTCAAACAACTTTGCAATCACAGAAAGCTCTTGTTTTGAAAACGAATCAAATCCATCTATGTAAACGGAAGCATTCTTCATAAAACTGCTTTCAGACATCTTTTCAATCAGCAATTTTAGATAGTCTTCACTCTCCAAAAATTTCCCAACTAACTTTTCTTGATATTTTTCAAATAAAAGCGCAACATCATGCATTTTTTCCTTTGTTGTAAAATTTTCTGTTTCGACATGAATTGATGTTTCTTCTATCTCATACTGCCTAAATTCTTTAAATAGGTCGGTAAGTTCTTTATAGAATCCACGCTTTTTTGCTGCTCTATGAAAAACATGCAGTTGATCAGCTTCCTCTTTAACAACTTCCCGAAGCAACATCTCCGTTCCAGTTCGAGTTAAAAAAGTCCGTCCTAAACCGCCCGTTTCAGAAAGAACTCGCCAAGCTAAGCGGCTGAAACTGTATACTTGAACATTCATCAAACCATTTGCGCCTGTTTCTTTAAAGAAAAAGCGCTCCATTTGATAGGTCATTTGATCGGGCACAATCAAAATTTGTTTTTCTTGAAGATTCTGCTGCTCACTTTTTCTGATTTCACGAATCAGTTGTGTTGTTTTACCAGACCCAGCGGTTCCTAAAATAAATTGAAGGGTCATTACGCCACCTCCGAACATACGTTTCATTTATTGTAACGAATATCTTTTTATTCGTCTAGCTTCTTCACTTGAAATTTTGACTGCACAAAAAAACTAAGGCAGCTCGACACTCCCTTAGTTTTTCATAAAAATCACTTAAATGCTAGCATTTCCTTTTCAAGTTGAATTAATTCAGCTGTCAGCTGCTTAAATTGTTCTTTATCTCCATTATCGAGCGCTTGGTCGATCTTCGCTCTGAGCTGTTCTACTCTGCGTTCCTCTAGGAGCATTGTCATGTAGCATTCAATAAAAATATTGGTTACTTCTTTTTCACCTTTCAACATGCCGACTTGGTTCATCAATGAATTTGAAAAATCACGCATTTCCACGACTAATCACTCCTTTGTCAGAATACTTATTGCCAAATTCACTCGAAAATTCTATATTCCGGCTTAAAAATCATTAAATGGTCCAAAAATCCAACTTTTCTAAATTTTACTGACGTAGCTAAACTTGTATGCTATAATAGCAGGCAACTAACGGGATAGAACGCCAAATTGGTGGTTAGAAGTTTTCATTATCCAAACTTCTTTTCATAGATTGAAGACAAACTAAGAAGAAGGAGATGTTTGAATTGAAAAAAACACAAGGCCAACAAATTTATGAAGTGAACCCACGCACCATGATTATTCTGCCCTATAGAGTTGGTGGATCGCTGTATTCCGAGGTTTTAGAACTTGGCTCTCACTCTATATCAAAGTTTACCCCCTTTGAATTAATTAAAACTAGCTGTAAATATTTCGGGGCAAATTATGATGGAAGAAGAGAAGGCACTAGACATTTGATAGGTATTACACATAAGCCACCGATTATTATTGATCCTATTTCATTCACTTATGTTTTTCCCACCACTTCTCCACTCAACCCACATTGCGTCTGGGTTTTTCCGCAACACATCAAGGACTATAGAGCTGCCGATAACAATAGAACCTACATTCAGTTTACGAATTCAGAAAGCGTTATTCTTGACCTTTCACTTAGTTCATTTAATAATCAAATTGCCAGAACTTCGATGCTCCACATGAAGTTTTCTCAAAAAATGAGAAAAGTCGAAGCTAAATTTCCAAATGCCCCTATGTTTTTCTCACCACCAAGCTTTATTGCCGAAAATCAAATGAATTATCATTTTTCTTCTCATAATGAGTTTTCAGCAGAAGACGCGGAAGAATAAAAAATAAGTGAGTTCTCTTAAGCACAACTTAAGAGAACTCACTTATTTTGCTTTAAAATAACTTCAGATATTTCCTTGATCAAAGTTAAATCTTTTTCTGAAAATGAATAAGGCAATTCTAAATACCATTTTTCAAGCTCTGGATTCCCAATTAGTGGAAAAGCGTTTACAGAGTTTTTCTCACGCAGTCCTACAACGTCATCTAACAAAAAATCAGTTGTAGTACCGAGCGTTTCCGCAAGCTTAGCGAGCATAAAGATCGGTGGCCGATGTGTCGAATTTTCATACTTGCTTATCGTTGACGGTGTTACCCCGATTTTCTTCGCTAGCTCTTTTTGCGTCAAACGGTTCTTTTTACGAAGACTTATTAGTTTTTCACCAAAATTCACGGCACTCACCTCTCTTTTCTTCTATTATAGCAATCCTTTTCCAAGATATCGACTGCCATACTTCCAATTTATACATTTCTGCCAAATAGAAGCTCTTTACAAAAGTTTGAAAAAGTCTTATATTAATAACGAATGGGGGTGATGAGTGATGAAATCAGCTCATAATCAAGCGTTCCATGCAAAGCCTCTTTTAGCGGCGATACTTTGTATGGAGTGGTAAACTAAAAATCGCCAACTAAAATGGCTTTGCCAACTTATTATTTATTAAAATAATAAAGGAGCGAGCCTACATGAAATATCAATCTGTTCAAGATATTCTACCGGAAAAACTAATTGCTGAAATTCAAAATTATATTGAAGGAACGGTACTTTATATCCCTACCCGTAAAAAAACGTCATGGGGAGAAAAGTCTGGCACCAGGGCATTTATAAAAGAGCGAAATAAGGCTATCAAATCTGCTTTTGCAAACGGATCTTCAATTAAAGAATTAGCAAATCAGCACTTTCTCTCTGAAAGTACTATTAAAAATTATCGTATATCGTAAAACTCGCTGATAAATATCCGCGAGTTTTTTCTTTAACTTAATTATAACTGTTCTCGACACTAGCCAATTATTACCCTTCCCCTTTAAAATAGCAATTGGAGGTGCCAAAATAATGGAAGCTTTTATCCAAAATCATATCTTTAACGCTATCATGCGCCAAGCGAAGCACGTACTAGATGCAGAGCGCAGTGTGAATGATTCTAAAATAAAAACTGAATTTGCTTTTTACTCTTTAAGCAAAGCAGAAGCTTTATTTCATGAACTAACCATTCCACAACTCGACCTATTAAACCCCTTAACGACGATTAAAAACGAGCAGGATTTCGAGCGGTTTAGAGAATCATTGTTACCCTATTTAATTGAATTCCCTTTACTCAGTGAAGCACAAATCAAAAAACTATTCAAAAAAAACAAAGAAGCTGCATCCACCAGATTTAACCTCTATGAATTTACGAGAATTATCCTATCTGAGTTGGTTTGACAAAGGATCAATGAAAAAGTTCATCATTCATCAACTTGATGGGGACCTAGTCGGTTTAAAAGGCAACTTCATTCCCAGTCAAAAAAAGAACTTGTGCTATTTTTGTCATCAAGTAACGGATGTTGGTCTTTTCACAATTGATGTTTCACTAAACACTAAAACCAATACCTATAAAGCACTCAGCAACTATATTTGTCTGGATGCAGAAAAATGCAATGCACACATCACAAGTACAGACAACCTGGATTACTTCGCACAGTATAGCAAATCTAAAAGAAGCGTATAACTCTGTTTATACGCTTCTTTTTATACACAAAATCTAATATTAATACAATCAAAATTTGGTTGACCACTGAATAAAAATTCAATAAAACCATTACATACTTATTAAAAAAGATAATATAAGGTATTAAAGAACATAATGACTAATAATTATTCATTTATCAAATATATTTCATTTTGTTTAAAATATAAAGATTAACATTGACTTTTCCATGTCTATACTTTATCATTTCATTGTATTATAATTCACAAAAGCGAGGGATGTTATGAACTTTATAGACGACTATGCTGCAGTACTTGGAATGCAAGAACTCTTAACCTATCTCAATACATTTTCCGATCTATCTTCACGTTATATTCAAGAAGTCTGCTTTGCTAAAAACGAAATTATTGTCCCGTCTACAGAATCTCCAAATTACTTTTATCTCATCAAAACCGGCATTGCCTTCATTGAAATACCTTCAGAAAGCAAAGAGAGAGAAGTGATTTATTTTTTAACCCCCAACCAACTTTATTCCCCGGAAAGCCTCTACAGCAATTTCAAAGAATACCTCTCCCTTTTCCCCAGACAGCTTCGAGCCGGTTCTAAAGTAACAGCTTATAAAATTGACTGTGATTTTATGATGGATCACCTGTATGCACAGCCTAAACATTTAAACTTTCTCTTTCAAACCGTCTTGCGTGAACTTAGTTCTGCACAGCTAATCTCACATATCCATAAGCTCCCTACCCAAAACCGTATCGATATGATGCTAAAAATCATCATGGATTCCGTAGGAGTGATTGGAAATGATGGTGTATCCATTCCTTCTGCTATCAACCAATCTGTACTTGCGTCTTTGTGTAGCTTATCACAGAGTGCAATTTCTCTACGTCTAAAGAAATTAGTAGAAAACGGAACATTGGCCTCTACTTATACACCATTGCTCGTTCGAGATCCGCAATTTCTAAAAAAACAAAATTTTGTATCTCCTGTCTAATAAAAAGTGTACCTCGTTTGGTACACTTTTTTATTAGTAAATCCGACCCAATGTGCATTTTATGGAATAAATTGATAATTATACCATATACGTGTAATAAAGTTTATATACAATGGGCTGTTAAAACGCAAAAAAATTTGAACATTTTATGACGACGCTGCTTTTAGGACTATAAATAAAGCTTGGATGATTGACTATAAAAAGAGTTTTTATTATCGTTAGAATATGAAATATGTAAAAAAATTACCTTTTTATTGGAGGCTATTATGACACAAAGCCAATATAAAACCACACAATCTTTTATGCGCGACTTGCTTGAATACTTGAAACAAAATGCAGTGCTTTCAGAAAATCATGTTCGGGAACTGCACCTTAAAAAGAAAGATTTGATTATCACACCTGCTTCACGTAAAAGCGACTCCGTTTTTATCATCAAAGAAGGTGTAGCTTTTTTTGAAGTTATTCAAGATCATCAGGCGAGAGTAGTTTCCTTTTACTCGGATTGGACACTTTTTCATTCTAAACCTATCTTTGCAGATTATAAATCCTTCGAAATTAATTTCCCGCATCAAATACGAGCTGCGACTAACATGACGATCTATCAAATCGACCGTGATTTTTTAATTGATCATTTGTACAGTCAGCCTAAATTCTTTCATTTTTTGACCGAGGCATGCTTGGCATCTGTCACGATTTCCATCTTGATGTCGTCTCTAAGTCGACTCCCACCACTTGAAAATCTTTCAGTTAACTTAGAAATTTTAGCACTTCTTATCGGCAAAGAGAATGATTCTACCTATACACTTCCGGCTGCGATTTCACAATCCGTATTAGCATCACTTTGCAACTGCTCACAGTCAGCCATTTCCGCTCAAATCAATTTTTTAGTAGAACAAGATATTTTAGCGTCGAGTAGCAAACCTTTTATTATCAAAGATATTCACCGCCTGCAAGATTACTACGATTCCAATTTTGATATCGGTCAATTTCGCACTGCAAACTAATCTTTCAACCAAAAACAGCCCTTCTCTCCTAACGAAGGACTGTTCTTTTTTGTTAAAAATTATCATAAAAGCGAGGTATCTCATGTGGAATAATTGCTTCTAGACGAGCAGCCGTTTCTTTTGAGATTTTTATTTTCCCTTGAGCCCGCAAAAGCTCTGGTCGTGCAAAGCCAAGCAACATCTGGCTGAATGCTCCAATATTCGCTTCGACTACCTCTTGCCGCGGAGCCTCAGAAACCTTCTCAATTCCTTTTGCTACTTTGTAAACTCCTTCATTAAATGGCGCCGTTTCATCTTTAATTTTGAAATAAAGCGGTTCTTCAAGTTCCGGGAAAGGATAACGTTCCAAAAAGCGTTTAACATCCACAATCCGCACCATGAAGGTCAGCTCTTGAGTCACCCTAAGCGCCGTCGGATTAGCGAGACTTAAGGCTAACTCGTCCACCTCTCCGGCGTTCTTAATCGTCACCTTTTCAAACATCGAATCGTGGCTTGAAATAAATGCCCACAGCTCCGTTTCAGCTACACTTGTAAGTCCGACTAATTCGTGAACAATCATCTGAACCCCTTTAAATGCAAAGCTTAAATAGCCTTGCGCTTCACCATTCTCATCCAAATAAAGCGCAATTTCATTCACATAGCCACGGCGAGCTAGGCGAGCCCACCAAGCATCATCACGAATAAGCATACCGTTATGCCTTTCCGCATAGCTTGCATAAATTTGTTTTGCTAGTTCAAAGTCTGCGTTAGAATGACTGATTCGTTTGATTTTCCCAACACCCGTGCTTTTTTGCATGAACTGTTTCAATCGAAGTTCCATACGCGTTTCTTTAAATGCTAACTCATAGCCGAATTTACGGTAAAATGTCACGTCAAACGGATGGAGATAGGAAATAATTTGCCCGTTTTCGCGCATCGCCGAAATAGATTTTGTCATCAACTGCCGAATTAAGCCACCGCGGCGATGTTCGGGATAAGTTGCTACATAAGCAATACCGCCCATTTCATAGCGCTCCCCAAATAACGAAACAGCAAGCGGATAGGTCATCACTTGTGCTGCAAGCTCTTCATCTTCAAATGCTCCAAAACGCCTTCCATGTTCCATCCAATAAAAAAAAATCTTCTTCTCCGCCGCCTGAAGACGTTCGAAACGCGTAATCCCGCAATTTTTTAATTTTATGAATTTCTTCTTTTTGAATTTCTCTTATTTCCAAACCAATCACTCCTCACCTTATTTATTTTAGCACTTTTTGCCAAAAACTTCTGATTCATTTTTCTAACTAACTTTTTGTAAGCCAATTAGTTGCTAATCAATGAGGATTTCAGTTACACTTAAGCGTATACAAATTTTTAGGAGGAAAAAAACAAACATGTCAAACGTATTATTTATTAAAGCAAATGGGCTTCCTGCTGAAAGCTCTGTAAGTGTTACCTTGTACGAAACTTTCTTAGAAAGTTACAAAAAAAATCATCCTGCTGACCAAGTCACTGAACTGAACTTGTTCGAAGCTGACTTGCCGTACTACGACGGCGTGATGATGAGCGGTTTGCACAAAGAAGTAGCTGGCGAGCCTTTATCTGCAGATGAAAAGCGTCTAGCTGACATTGCAAACGGCTATCTTGATCAATTTCTAAAAGCTGATAAAGTCGTTATGGCTTTCCCATTATGGAATTTCAGTATTCCAGCTCAATTCTTAACTTATCTTTTCTATTTGAATCAAGCTGGAAAAACCTTTAAATATACGCCAGAGGGTCCTGTTGGCCTTGTTGGCGATAAGAAAGTAGCTCTTCTTAACGCGCGCGGCGGAATTTATTCTGATGGCCCGATGGAAAGCTATGAAATGTCACTTAACTACGTAAAAAACATCTTAAATCATTTTGGTATCACAGATGTAGAAACCGTTGTTGTTGAAGGACATAACGCTGCTCCTGATCAAGCACAAACCATCATTGAGGCAGGACGCAAAGAAGCAGAATTACTTGCTGCAAAATTTTAATAAAAGAAGCGGAAGCCGAGAGAATTTTCTCAGTTTCCGCTTCTTTTATCTACTTTTGACTAGCAAATTAATAGCCTCTTCGATATACGCTTCCGTATTTTCATTCCCGCTCTCGTTCTCGCGTTCGATACAAACCGCTAAATTCTCCGCAACGACAAGCCCGATTACGCGGTCAACACTAGTCCTGACTGCACTAAGCTGCGTAACGATATCACGGCAGTCCTTTTCGTCGTCCATCATTTTTAAAATCCCGCGAATTTGTCCTTCCGCCCGCTTCAGCCGGTTTTTCAATTTGTCATCATACGTTAGTTCACGATTTCTCCCTGCCATGCGCCCATTCCTCCCATCACATTGGTTACTTGATAGCCTTTATCGCCTAAAAACCGTGATGCTTGTTCAGATCTGCCGCCAGCATAGCAAATAATGGCGTAACTCGCGGTTTGGTCAAGTTTCGGATACGCCTCCGCTAGTTCTGTGATTGGAATATTCACAGCTCCTTGAATATGACCGTTTGCGAAATCCTCCGCGTCTCGAACATCTAAAATTTGATATTGATCCAGTTCCTGACGGAGTTCCGCTGTTGTCGTTGATAAATACATTTTATTCCACCTCTTCCGGCATGACAGATTGATACAAGCTGAATCCGCCATCCAAATTTTTCACTTGATAGCCTAAGTTTTTCAAAATACGTTCCGCTAGATAGCCTCTAAGTCCTACTTGGCAGGTTACCACAATCGGCTTCGCTTTGTCGAGTTCTGATTCTGCTCGGTCGCGAAGTTCGTGCAGCGGGATGTGATACGCATTTTTAATTTTTCCGTTTTCAAGTTCCGCCGCGTTGCGGACATCAAGCAGCAGCGCTCCATTTGATAGCTCACCTTGAAGTTCGTGCCACTGAATATTGTCAGATAAGCCTTCATAGATATTCATTCCAGCGTAGCCAGCCATATTGACAGGGTCCTTGGCCGATCCAAATGGCGGCGCGTAAGTGAATTCAAGTTCTGGTAAGTCAGAAATTGTCATACCCGCTTTGATCGCTGTCGCTAAAATATCAATCCGTTTATCTACGCCGTTTTCCCCAACCGCTTGTGCTCCTAAGATTTTCCCATCCGCTTGGCTGAACAGTACTTTTAAGAGTATCGGCGTATTGCCTGGGAAGTAGCTCGCATGGCTCTTACCTTGAATATGGATCACTTGATACGGAATTTCAGTAGCTTGCAAAGCTTTTTCGTTTAATCCCGTCGATGCAGCAGCTAAGCTGAACACGCGGACAATGGCAGTGCCGAGGAATCCTACATTGCTGCGTTTTTTGCCGAAAATAATATCTGCTACCATACGTCCTTGGCGGTTTGCAGGCGACGCCAGCGAAATTAGTGCATCTTGACCGCTCACAATTTGTTTCACAACGATTGCATCACCAATCGCATAAATGTCCGGCACGTTTGTTGCGTAATCTTCATCGACGAGGATTCCGCCGCGCAAACCGGTTTTGATGCCGGCTGACTCTGCTAAGCTGGTTTCCGGCGCGACTCCGATCGCAAGGATTGTTAAATCGCTCGCAAGAACTTTCCCGGTGTCAAGCTCAATCTTTTTACCTTTATCGCGGAATGCCTTTGCTCCAGCACCAAGTTCAAGGTTCACTTGATTCTTAAGCAGTTCTTGTTCGATTGGAACAGCCATTTCAGTATCTAGCGGCGGTAGCACATGCTCGGATTTTTCGACAATTGTTACTTCTAAGCCGCGCTGTTTCAAGCTTTCAGCCATTTCCATGCCGATAAAGCCTGCTCCGATGACTACTGCTTTTTTTGGATGATTTTGTTCGATAAATGCTTGAATGGCATCTACATTTGGAACTGAACGCACCGTAAATAAATTTTCCGCTTCGTTTAATCCTTCAATTGGCGGTGTGACAGGACGTGCTCCGGGAGATAAAATTAGTTTGTCATAGCTAAGTTCAAATTCTCCTTCGGCATTTTTTACCGTGATGCTTTTTTGGTCGGGTTGAATCGACATCGCCTCATGATAAGGGCGCACATCGATCTGGAAGCGTGCTCTGAGACTTTCTGGCGTTTGCACAAGCAAATCTTCACGTTCTTCGATTTCACGCGAGATATAGTATGGCAACCCGCAATTGGCGAAAGAGACATAAGGCCCTTTTTCCAGTACAATAATTTCTGCTTCTTCATCTAAACGTCTAAGCCGTGTTGCAGCCGACATTCCGCCGGCTACTCCGCCGATAATAACGATTCTCATTTTATTCCTCCTTTAACAAGTCCTTGCCAAGCCATCATTCCACCGCGGACATTCGTTACCTCGACGCCGTTTTTGCGCAGAATTTTCGCTGCACGTTTGCTGCGCATTCCCGAAGCACAAATGACGTAAACCGGTTCTGTTGAAGAGAAAGCCGCAATTTGTCCAAGCGGCACATTTTTAGCTTTGGGAATATGTCCGCCCTTATATTCATGGGTTTCACGGACGTCAATGATCACTGGCCGATCTAATTTTTCAAGTTCTGTTGTAGTTATTGATGGTATTCTTTGAAACATCTGATTCACTCCTTTGTTTTCATGATACCCCATAGGGTATATAAAAGCGAATGAGATGCTCAAGAAATTTATTATTTGGAAGTGAAAGCGGAGCAAATGGGTAAAAAAAGACCCGGAATCAGTCATCCGATTCCGAGTCGTTCTTTCATTAAACAGCTTGTGCACCTGTAAATTGACTATTATATAGGTCGGCATAAAAGCCTTTCTCAGCGAGCAATTCTTGGTGCGTACCTTGCTCGATCACATTGCCGTGGTTCATCACGAGAATAAGATCAGCATCACGAATCGTTGACAACCGGTGAGCGATCACGAAACTCGTCCGCCCTTTCATCAAGTTGCCCATCGCAAGTTGAATATTAAGCTCTGTCCGTGTATCTACACTTGATGTCGCTTCATCGAGAATTAAAATCGACGGATCAGACAAAATTGCACGTGCAATTGTCAGCAGTTGTTTTTGTCCTTGCGAAATATTCGTTCCTTCTTCATTCAGAACCGTATCATAACCATCTGGCAAGCGGCGGATAAAGTCATCTGCATATGCGGCTTTGGCTGCTGCAACAACTTCTTCTTGAGTAGCTCCGTCGCGCCCATAAGCGATGTTTTCAGCAATCGTACCATTAAAGAGCCACGTATCTTGCAGTACCATACCGAATTTAGCCCGAACGTCATCCTTCGTCATATCTCGAGTATCGACACCTTCCACTCGGATTGAACCGCCATCAACATCATAGAAGCGCATCAGCAAGTTAATGATCGTCGTCTTCCCTGCCCCAGTTGGTCCAACAATTGCTACCATTTGTCCTTCATCTACTTTAAAGCTCAAATCATTCATAAGCGGCTTGTCTGGAGTGTAACCAAACTTAACGTGATCGAAAACGATATTTTGTTTTTCGGATTCAATTACTTGAACATGTTCTGGAATCACATCTTGTTCTTCTTGCTCATCCATAATTTCAAAAACACGTTCTGCCGAAGCGATCGTCGATTGAATCACGTTGGCAATATTGGCCACACTTGAAATAGGTTGTGAGAAAAGTTGAACATATTGCGTAAACGATTGAATATCCCCTACTTGAATCGTACCATTCGTCACAAAAATCCCGCCGCCGACACAGACTGCCACATAGCCGAGGTTGCCGACAAATTGCATCATCGGCATCATAATCCCCGAAATAAACTGCGCTTTTTTAGCCGCTGTGTAGTAATCTTCATTAACGGTTTCAAATTTCGCCAAGGTATTCTTTTCTTGTCCGAAAGCTTTTACGATGGTCTGTCCACCATAAGTTTCTTCTACCGTATCATTTAAAATCCCGAGATTTCTCTGTTGCGCCGCAAAGAATGCTTGCGACTTTCCGGCAATAATCGCAACGATAATAATGCTTAGTGGCACAGTTGCAACCACAATCAAGGTCATCTGCCAACTAATCGTAAGCATCATAATTAATACACCGACTAGCTGCACTATCGCCGTGATCGCTTGCGTAAGCGACTGTTGCAATGTGTTGGCAATATTATCCATATCATTAACTGCCCGGCTTAAAATATCTCCGTTTGAGCGCGTGTCGTAATACTTAAGTGGCAGGCGCGCCATCTTTTCCTTCAAATCTCTCCGCATGTCATAAACCGTCCGCTGAGCAACGCTTGACATCACGAATTGTTGGATGAAGCTGAAAATCGAACTGCCCAGATAGAGTAGGAATACTAAAAATAAGATGTCGAAAATTTTGTCGTCATTGATTCCCGCTGGACTCATGACACCTTTAAAGATTTCCGTCGTTGCCTTCCCAAGCTCTTTTGGACTGAAAATGTTAAATATAGTTGAGAGGATTGCAAATAAGAATACAACCGAAATAGCAATCGTACGCGGCTTCATATAGCCTAATAACCGCATCAGTGTCTTCTTAAAATCCTTCGGTTTCGAGGTGACTGCCATGCCACCACCATGACCATGTCCTGGACTCATGCTATCTCCTCCTCTGAAAGTTGCGAACGCATAATTTCGCGATAAATTTCGTTTGATTCTTTAAGCTCTTCGTGAGTACCAATTCCGGCTACTGTTCCTTCATTTAAAACAATGATTTGGTCAGAATCTACAACCGAAGTAATCCGCTGCGCGACGATAATCGTAACAGCATTTTCAGTTTCCGGTTTTAAATTTTTACGTAGAGCAGCATCCGTTTTAAAATCAAGCGCCGAGAAGCTGTCATCAAAAATATAAATTTCTGGTTTGCGAATTAAAGCGCGAGCAATGGCAAGGCGTTGTTTTTGTCCGCCAGAAAAGTTATTTCCGCCTTGTTCAACGCGAGCATGAAGCCCTTTCGACTGACGTTCAACAAAATTTTTCGCTTGAGCAATTTCGAGCGCATCCCAAATTTCGCCTTCTGTCGCATCTTCTTTACCATAACGCATATTCGACTCAATATCCCCAGTAAATAAAACGGCCTTTTGCGGCACTAAGCCGATTTTTTCGCGTAATGCTTCCTGCTCCATTTCGCGAACATCCACACCGTTTACCTTCACAGAACCAGATTCGACATCATAGAAGCGCGGAATCATGTTTACAAGTGTAGACTTGCCTGACCCGGTACTTCCAATAATTGCAATGGTTTCACCGGCTCGGGCTTTAAAAGATATATTTTCGAGCACCGGTTTTTCCGCCCCTTCATAACGGAACGTTGCCTCTTCAAACTCAAGCATGACCGGTTTGTCGCTCGTTTTTGGTGTAGCCGGATCTACAATTTCAGCATTCATATCAAGCACTTCATTAATCCGTTCAGCTGAAGCTCCAGCACGCGGAATGAAAATAAAGACTGCAGAAAGCATCATGAAACTCATCATGATCTGCATAGCGTATTGGATAAATGCCATCAAATCGCCGACCATCATGCTGCCTTCGCTGATGAAGTGTGAACCAATCCAGATGATTGCGATACTCGTAAGATTCATAATCAGCATCATGATTGGGCTCATGAGCGCAAGCAAGCGGTTTACTCCGATCGCAGTCACGGCATAATCATTATTGGCTTCTTCAAATTTAGAAAGTTCATCTTTGTTGCGGTTAAATGCACGAATAACACGAATCCCCGTCAAACCTTCCCGAATGACGCGGTTTAATTTATCCATCTTTTTTTGCAGATTTTTAAACATTGGCATCGCTTTTCCGCCAAGTCCAATTACAAGCAAAAGCAGAAGCGGCAACACAACCACGAAAATAAGCGAAAGTTTAGCGTCATGCTGACCGCCATAATAATTCCGCCTATCAGCATGATTGGTGCCATCACCATCATCCGAAGCATCATATAAAGGACGTTTTGAATTTGAACCACATCATTTGTTGTCCTTGTGATTAATGACGAAGTTCCCACTTTATTAAATTCCTGCAATGAAAAATTTTCAACTTGATTAAAAATCTTGTCACGTAAATCGCGTCCGAACCCCATCGAAATTCGCGATGCTAAATAAACGATGACAACAGATAAAAGAACGGCTCCGGCAGAAATCAAAAGCATGAAAGAACCCGTCTTCCAAATATAGCCTTTGTCGCCTTGGACAATTCCTTTATCAATAATATTCGACATTAGCGTTGGTAAATATAGCTGTCCTAAAACTTGGACAAATGTAAGAATAAGTACTACTGCAATTCCAAGCGAGTACGGTTTCAGCCGTTTCATTAAACGCATCATTTTGGCGCTTCGCCTCCTTCTTCATAGTTCGCTTTGCTGTTTAAATAGTCCGTAAGTTTGCTGAGTAGACGGATTAATGTCCGCATGTCCTCTTCTCCTAAGTAATCTTGCATATCAAGGAAGCTTTCACGAAAATACTCGACTATTTGATCAGTCAGTTTTTTCCCTTTATCCGTAAAATTAATGTAAGCTGCCCGCTTATCCGCAGGATTTTGGATTCGCGTAATTAATCCTTTTCCCTCTAGGGCATTGATTTGCTGGGTAACACTCGGTTTAGATACGCGTAGCCGCTTTCCAATTTCGCTTACACTGACACCAAGCTCTGAATCACTCATGCGAACACCGTGAAATAACGTAAACATGAAACGAATCTCAGCTTTTGTGTAACCGTCAATCTGGAAGTTCATCATTTCAGCACGCTTGAAGTGCATGAAAGCCCGTACAACTGATTGTCCTAAATCCAACTCTTCTGATTGCATCTCATTGCCCTCCTTTTTATTTAGTTTACTTAACTAAGTATATGAATTTTTGACTAAAAGTCAAGTAAAAGATTCGTCATTTTTCCTAATCAAAGTGTAAGAAATTAAACATCTTTAAATTATTCAAAAAAGGCTATACTTATAGAAGTGATTCGCTTATAATATGTCTTGCTACTAGTTTCATTCCCTTTTTGAAAGGAGGACGATAAATGGATTCAAAGAAGACCGCTTCTCTCAGTTTATTTGCACTCGCTTGGCCAATATTTCTCGAACAATTTTTACGTATCATGATGAGTTATATTGATGTTTTTATGTTAGGGCATTATTCGGACGAAGCCGTTGCTGCAACTGGGGTAGCTAATCAAATTCTTGTTATTTCTATTATTATGTACGGTTTTATTAGCGTCGGTGTACAAATTCTGCTTGCACAAATGATAGGTGCGAGAAAACACGATATGATCGAAAAAATTATTACAAACGGGTTGATTGTCGCCTTTCTAATTGGACTGGTTATGAGTGTTGTTTTTATCTTCGCAAGCGACAGCTTCCTTCGACTTGTTGGCTTGAACGAAGAGCTTGTCCGTGTCGGATCGCCATTTCTTGAAATCATCGGCGGGAGTTCGATTATCATTGCGATTCACTCTTCGATTTTGCCAATTCTTCGTGTTCACGGCTATGTACGCCAAGCCATGCTTGTTCCAATCACACTCAGTATTATTAACGTAATCGGCAATTATTTATTTCTTTATGGCCCGCTAAGCTTCCTTGATCTTGGTGTGGCTGGAGTTGGGATAGCGACTATGGCGGCGAATTTTATCGGGATGGTCATGGCTGTTTATATGTTGAAAAAATATATTGGATATATATTCACTTTCGGGAAACTCAAATTTTATTCTAAAAAGCTACTCTTCGCCATTTTACGGCTAGGCCTACCCTCAGCTGGGGAAAACATGTCCTATGCCGGTTCTCAGTTAGTTGTCACTGCAATCATCGCGTTACTCGGAACGGAAGCTTTGACGACAAAAGTCTATGCGTCAAGCGTAAGTCAGTTTGTAGCTCTATTTGCCATTGCGATCGGTCAAGCTTCACAAATTCTCATCGGACGCTCGGTCGGCGCAAAGGAACTTGACAAAGCCTATAACCAAGGGCTTCGCAGCTGGAAAATTGGACTCGCCATTGCGCTTTCGGTCAGCATTTTGCTTTATCTCTTTGCCGAGCCGATTATGGGGCTTTTCACGGACAGCGAAACGATTATCCAGATGACGAAAGAGCTATTTTTACTTTCGATCGGGCTTGAACTTTTCCGTGCTACAAATATTATTTTAATCAGTAGTCTTAATTCAACAGGAGATGTGCGCTTCCCGTTCATTGTCGGCATCATTGTCATGTGGATTGTCAGTCTGCCGTTTTCTTATCTTCTCGGAATCACAGCAGGGCTTGGTCTAGTCGGCGTTTGGCTTGCTTACTTGATTGACGAAGGCATTCGTTCAATTTTGATGTATCGCAGGTGGCGCAGTAAAGTGTGGACGCTCAAATCTGTATTATAACTTACAAAACTGTCACGCGAATTTCAGAAATTGTCACATGATTCGAATGAACGCTAAACATCCTTCCTTTATAATGAAACTATGATAAAGGAAAGGATGTTTTTTATGAACAGCCACAAAATGGTTAAATCGCTCAGCTATTTCAGCATATTTTTCGCGCCGATCTTAGTTCCGCTTTTCATTTGGGTTTTTGGCGAGGCAAAAGACATTCGTCATCATGCTAAAATCGCGCTTATCTCTCATCTTGCACCAACTATCGCTTTATTCTTTGCATTTTCGATTTTCTCACTTGCACATATCAGCACCGATAGCGCGGATACTTTAGGATTTATCGCTTTTGCAGGAATAATTTCGTTTATTATCTTTTCTATTGTATTATTTTTCTTCAATATCATTCGAGGTGTACAAATGCTCGTTCAAGATGATGAAGATTATTATGCCGCTGAATATAAATAAGTCAAAAAGCCGGAACAGCACATCCGGCTTTTTTTTTGATATACTAGATACGTGAAAAAATGGGGGTGAAAAATAGGTGCGCTTTATATTTGCTTACTTAACCGTGTTTGTCTTAGGAATTTTTTCTTGTCTGGGACTTGAAGCGCTGCTTTTCGGCGAACTGACAGCTCAGCTTATTTTTACCGCAATATTATTTGCTGCGCCGATCGTCCTTGTTGGCGGGACAGTTGCCGAAATTTATTACGGTTTTGGAAAACGCGTTTCTTGGCAACGATTTGCAATTTACGGCTTTGGTTTTGGTTTATTTGTAACCATTATTATCACAAGTATTTTGCAAATAGCGTCGATGGCCGTTGTCATTTTGATTTCTATTTTAGGTGGCCTAGCCGCTGCCGTCTTGGCTTTGATTTTCTTCAGTTTCCGTGGCGGAAAATCCGGCAGCGGAAAAGCAGTTAATCGTGCTGAATAAAAACAATGAAGAACAGCTGCTTGCATGTTATGCGTTGCTGCTTTCTTCATTTTTTTTTGTTTTTCCTAAAGAAGTTTTAAATAACTTATACTTAGAGAAACGGAGATTATCTCACGAAACAGTCTCACTTAAAAGGGTTACAACAAAACGGGATGTATGAAATATAGACAACTTATGACCATGAATATTTTGCTCTCTGCTTTATTTACGATCTCTCAAGTACATATTTATTTGTTGAAGTATTGTGTTCAGATGGTCAAACTGCTGGATCATCGAGGCAATAAGTAGTGCGCTTATGCGACGAGTGACAATCCTCAAAATAAAAGCCCATTGCTGAGCACACAGCAACGAGCTTTTTGATGTAACTAGATCATCTTTTCGAAATCACTCTATCAATGTATCTTTGAAAGCAAACTTTAAACCTACCTCTCATCTTCTTCCACATTATGAGTCAAATGAAGCCGAACTGTTGGGAGTTTGTAGCCATAAAAATCATCATCAAACCGTTCAAATTCAACAAAGCCTTTACGTAAATAAAATGTAAGCGCCGATTCATTTTCTGCCTCAACATTTACAAACATCGGAAGCGGTAAATTAAAAAGATGAATACCTTCTTCTAAAATTCGTGTCCCGTAGCCCTTCAACTTTTCGTCTGGTAGCAAATAAAATGCTGATAGTTCGCTTTTCCCTTTATCCAGTTCGATAAAATTGGCAAAGCCGAGAATTTCACCTTCCCGTTCGAGTACTACAAACGGCGTCGCACTGATTCGATTTTGCAGTGTATCTTCATTGTAAAATTTGTTTAAAAAGCTGTCTTGAACTTCTTCTGGAATAATTGTTTCATAGGTATCATGAAAGGAAATGACTGCCACATTTCGAATAAATTTCGCATCTTTCGGCTCTGCTTTTCTAATTATTGTCGTCATCACGAAACCCCCTAATTAAAGCGTTGCCAATATTTACCCTTTTTCCCTTGTCAAAAAACCTTTTTAATGTTAACCTTTAAAAATAAAAGTTTACAATAGGAGGAACTTGTTTTGCGAAATCAACAATTAAAATTTCTGATATTGGATTCATTGTTTGCCATTATCATTGCTATTTTAGCACAAGTTGCCATTCCGATTGGTCCTATTCCATTTACAGGACAGACCTTTGCAATTGGACTTGCTGCAACAATTTTAGGGGCAAAACACGGAACCATTTCGGTTTTTGTCTACATTATGCTCGGCATAATCGGTATCCCCGTTTTTCAAGGGATGACTGCCGGAATAGGTATTCTCATTGGAATTACAGGCGGATATATCATCGGCTTCTTAGCCAATACCTTCATTACAGGATACATCCTAGATAAAACGCGCTATACGACTGGGATAGCCATCACTGCGAACATTATCGGGGCGCTATTCACACTTCTCTTTGGAATGATTTGGCTTAAAATTGGAGCAGGAATGTCCCTTACCAAATCCTTTTACATCGGATTTCTCCCTTTTCTCATCCCAGGCATTATCAAGGCTGCCCTTGCCGGCATTTTCGGAATTATGATTCGAAATCGGTTGGTTAAAAGCCGCCTACTTTCAGAGAAAAAGCTTTAAACGCTCATCGTTACACAGTTCAATTAATACAAAAACCCCTGATTCTTGATTATAATAGAAAAGTAAATTTTTGAAAAAGGGGAAGCTACATATGTCATTTGAAAAAGAGCTGGAAGAGTCTCACGGTGATTTATTGCAGCAGTTGCAGTCAAAAAGGGAAGCCGTTCTTCCATACTCACGAGTTCATTTTAAACGCGGTGAAACCATCCTTTCTGAAGGAGAAAATCATTCCTTTTTTTATATCATTTTGGATGGAGCCGTTTCAATGAATAAAGAAACCTATAAAGAAGATACTATCCTCGCTTTTTTCGGAAAAGGCGACCATCTTGGGTTTTATCATCTTGACGAGCAGGCGGTTTCACCCGTTTCCTATGAAGCTGTGAGTGAAGTCAGTGCTTACTGCTTCAAACGAAGTTATGTTCGTGCAGAGCTTGAGCAGCAAAATAATTTGCTCTATAGATTGGCAAAGGAAACACTGACTCCTGCCTTGGAACGCGAAGCAGTCGTTCATCTTCCGTCTAACGAAAAGATTTTGGCCGGACTTCTTACTATCGGCACCAAATTCGGACGTTTGGAAACTGATGGTTCTTGCCTTATCCCTTATTATTTCACGCAGAAAATCCTAGGTAATTACTTAAATCTAGCACGTGCTTATGTGGCAACAAACCTGCGTAAATTAGAAGAAGATGGTATCCTGATGCTTTCTCCGAAACCTTGGCGTATCAAACAGTTCCATAAACATTGTGAGCGGCTTAAGCAAGACTATCTGCTTCATAGATAGCACAAGCGGCACGAGCTTTTTAGCTCGTGCCGCTTGCGTTTTCTTGCAGTTCTTGCTTTTCTAGCAGTATACTAAAATAGTATTGAAGTGAAAAAGGAGGATTCCCATGGAAAAATCAATAAGTCACAAACAAATCACAGCTTTTTCTAACAAACTCAAACAAAATCCTGCTAACCAAATTTTTAAAGATGCGATTATGAAAAACGGTATCAAAGCTACCACCGAAAATGGTGAAGTCATCCGCCAAGTTCAACCTGTTTTTTCGACAGAAATTGCAACAGACAAAGTGAGCAATCAGAATCAAAGCGGTCGCTGCTGGATGTTCGCTGCATTAAATACATTCCGGCATCAATTAAACAGCGCATTCGGCTTAAAAGACTTCGAACTTTCCCAAAACTACATTAATTTTTGGGACAAATTTGAAAAAGCAAACTATTTCCTCGAAGCAATCTCTTCAACAAGCGATAAAAAACTAGACAGCCGCACCGTTTCCTTTTTACTTGAAACACCGCAGCAAGATGGCGGACAATGGGACATGCTCGTGTCGATCATCGAAAAATACGGAGTCGTTCCAAAAAGCGCAATGCCAGAAACTTTTGGAAGCCAATCATCACGTGAGTTGAACGAGTTGCTGAATGCACGCTTGCGAACTAATGCAGCAATTTTACGCCAAGCAAAAGAAAAAGATCGACTTGCGTTAAAAGAAGATATGCTTGCAGAAATCTATCAAATCCTCATGTTCGCACTTGGCGAACCGCCTGAAACATTTGATTTTGAATACCGCGATAACGAAAATAAATACCATCAAGAATTGAACATGACGCCTCAAACATTCTATCAAAAATATATCGGCTTGAACTTGGCTGATTATGCTCCGGTCATCAATGCCCCGACAGCCGATAAACCATTCAATCAAACATTCACCGTTGACTTCCTTGGAAATGTCGTTGGCGGCAAACCAATCAAGTATCTAAATGTAGATATAGATACCTTAAAATCGCTCGCAAAGAAACAAATTGCATCTGGTGAAACCGTCTGGTTCGGCTGTGACGTCGGACAAAGCTCCGAACGGACAAGCGGTATCATGGACCCAGCAATTTTTGATTTGAAAACAGCATTCGGTTTCAAGACAGCGATGACAAAAGCTGAGCGACTGGATTATAAAGAAAGCATGCTGACACATGCGATGGTTTTAACCGGATTCAACGAGAAAAACGGTAAGGTCGATCGCTGGAAAGTAGAAAATAGTTGGGGTGAAAAAGTCGGAAATAATGGCTACTTTACTGCCAGTGATGCGTGGATGGATGAATTTACATTCCAAGTTGTTATTCACAAAAAGTATCTGTCAAAAGAACTCCAAGAAGCATTGAAGCAAGACCCTATCCACTTAAAACCGTGGGACCCAATGGGATCACTTGCCAGCTTTAAGTAATAGTATTTCGATGAATTCATTAAAAAGCTGAGAATTTCAAAAAATTCTCAGCTTTTTTAACATATAATCTATGAAATTCAACAGCACGAAATCCCATGTCATTACTTTTTGGTAATTCTGAGTCAAAGTACACCTTCACAAAATAATAGTTGTACCTTAATTTACATTTTTAGAAATTTTTTTTATTAAGTGATTGCTAATATAACACATACACAGTTTATAAAAAGTGAGGTGACTATGATGCCCGATGTTAGTGACTTCGTTTCAGATATCTAGAGATTAATTGAGCCTAGCAAGAATCTAGGCTCGCAAGGCCAATCAAGCTGATCAGCCGTAGCACTTGTTTTATCCCAATTTCACTTCTTCATCTGACAACACCTCAATTCCATGAAGCTTCAAATAAGCTGCTGTCACACCAAGTCCAGCTTTTGCTTTTCCGCTAAATGTCCCGTCATAAATTCGGCAAACGCCACACGATGGGCTTTTTTCTTTTAAAATTACCGTTTCTATCTTCAATCTTTCAAGCCGTTCAAGAGTTCGCTTCGCTCCTTTGAGGTAAGCATCTGTGACATCTAAGCCATCAATATCCTTCACTCTCGCAGCTCCATTCCACACATCAAAGCCGTCACCACCAACAATTTCGGCCGGTTTACGCGGTATGTCAAGCCCACCAATCACTTCTGGACAAAGTGCAATCGCTTTACCCTGTATGACTAACTCTTTCAATTCGTAGTTTTCTTTATGATTCCCGTCGTATCGACACGGAATTCCCGCAAGACAGGCGCTTACCATCTTCAAAAAGCAGCTCCCCCTTCTTGTTTTTAATTTTACTCTAACAAAAAAACGCCATGACCTCAAGTTCCGAAGCCATGGCATGCTTTTATAAATTTTGGTAGGCTACCGCGATTTTTGAACCGATTAACGCATTATGTTTCACCAGCTCAATATTTGCTTCAAGGCTTTTGCCTGCCGTAAGTTCTTTTACTTTTCCAAGCAAGAACGGCGTAACATCTTTTCCGTGAATTCCATTTTCATCCGCTTCAGCTAAAGCTTGCGCGATGACACCATTGATCACATCCGCATCCATGGCGTGCTCTTCCGGAATTGGGTTGGCAATCACTGCACCGCCGCCAATCTTAAGATCCCACTTGGCTTTTAAGCTTTCTGCAATGATTTCTGGTTCATCTGCACGAATCGTTAGTTCAATCTCACTTGTCCGCGTATAAAATGCTGGAAGCACGTCTGTTCCGTATCCGATCACTGGAACTCCCTTTGTTTCCAAGTATTCCATCGTCAAACCAAGATCAAGAATTGATTTCGCCCCTGCACAAATTACCGCTACATTTGTCTTCGCAAGTTCTTCCAAATCCGCCGAAATATCCATCGTCGTTTCCGCACCGCGATGCACGCCGCCGATTCCCCCAGTAACAAAAATCGGAATTTCTGCAAGCTCTGCACAAATCATCGTTGCAGCTACAGTGGTTGCGCCAAGTTTTTTTTGTTGCAATTAGATAGCCGATATCTCGTCTAGAAACCTTAGCAACTTTAGAACTTTTCGCAAATAATTCAAGTTCTGCGTCTGACAACCCAATCTTGATTTCACCATCCATGATTGCAATCGTTGCTGGAACGGCTCCATTTTGACGGATAATTTCTTCTACTTCACGCGCCATCTCCACATTTTGCGGATAAGGCATTCCGTGTGAAATAATCGTTGATTCGAGTGCCACAATAGGCTTCCCAGCAAGTTTCGCTGCTTTTACTTCTTCTGAAAACGAAAGATATTTTTTCATTTTAATTCCTCCAAATCTTTTTCTAATTGAGACGCTGACAAGTCTTGTCTCACGGTATATTCTGACATTAAAGTTTTGGCTGCATTGATACTTCCTGCTTGGATGGTTTCACGGAGCGGACTTCCGCTAAGCCATGCGTAGATAACCGCTGAGCAGAAGGCATCCCCGGCACCCGTAACATCACGAATTTCATCTACGATAATTGCCGGTTCATGTAGGATTCCTTCGGCGTTATTTCCCGCCATCGCCCCAAGCTTCCCATTTGTGACAACAACATTTTGAATACCGAGTGCAAGCCACTTTTCGACAGCTTGTTTCCAATCGGCCTCAGTTTCAATTGCCATTCCAAGGTATGTTTCCGATTCATCGCGATTGCAGATCAGCCACGTCACTTGCGATAAATCTCCCGGCAGGCGCTGCATTTTCGGAGAAGAAACAGGCACTAGGATAAGCGGCGCCTGATTGATCTCGGCCGCATTAGCAAGGTAGCTGAGCGTTTCTTTCGGACAATTCAAATCTGCCACAATCGCACTTGCATTTGAAAGCAGGGCATCATTTTTAGCAATTACAGCTGGCGTGAGATGGTCGTAAGCTTCCATGTCAGCAAGCGCCACATGCAGATTGCCGTTCGGCTCTAACACAGCAGTATATGACCCTGTTGCAACCCCAGAAAACGCCGTAACATAATCCAGATTCATATAAGCGCCGCTCGCCTGACGAATCGCATCCCAGTCCGCATCCAAACCAGATACCGTCAGCAAAACCGCATCCTTTCCAAGACGACCCAGATTTTCCGCCACATTCCGCGCCACTCCGCCGGCGCTCTGCGTAGAACAAACCGGATTTGATGTCCCAAGCTGTACATCTTCTTTTAAATAAAATTTGCGATCTACATTTGCCCCGCCAATACAGATAATTTGTTTGGCTTCATTTAAAATATAGGCTTTCCCGAGAATTTGACCTTTGCGAATCAAACCCGATATTAAATTTGCAACAGTTGGTCGTGATAAATTCAATATTTCTGCCAATTCTTGCTGTGAAATATAGGGGTTTTTTTGAATTGAACGGAAAATTATTTCTTCTTTTTCGTTCATTTTTTGATCGTGTGCTTTCAGTTGAACAACCTCCCTTCTAAACTTTTGTTTATTATTTAAACTTAAGTTTATTTTAACATAAAAACGTTTTTATACAAGCAAAATTAAAATTTTTTTTAATTCACGACAAGCCCCAAGCTGATGCGCCTCATTACGATAATAAAAAGTTATGAATAATCGTATCGGATGAATTTTACTGTAATATTCGTTACAATGGTAGATGTTCGTTTTATTTCGCAAAAAATAAAACGCTGGAACGTAAGAAAGGAGCAATTAATTTGAGTAAAATAGAAGTTAAGAACTTAACGAAGATTTTCGGTAAGAAAGCTTCGAAAGCTTCTTCGCTACTATCTCAGGGTAAATCCAAAACTGAGATTTTAAAAGAAACTGGAGCTACAATCGGTGTTAATCAGGCTTCCTTTAAAGTCGAAGAGGGAGAAATCTTTGTGATTATGGGGCTTTCTGGAAGCGGGAAATCCACACTTGTGCGGCTTCTAAACCGATTGATTGAACCGACAAGCGGTGAAATTTGGTTAGACGGAAAAGAACTTTCAAAGCTTGACAAGAAGCAACTTCGCGAGGTGCGCAGAAAAAGCATGAGTATGGTTTTTCAAAGTTTTGGTTTATTTCCAAACCGCTCGATCTTGAGCAATGTTGAATACGGTCTTGAAGTACAGAAAATTCCGAAAACAGAACGTGCACAAAAGGCAGCGGAAGCGCTTGAGCTTGTAGGGCTGTCTGGTTACGGTGAACAATATCCATCTCAATTATCTGGTGGAATGCAGCAACGTGTCGGACTTGCTCGTGCACTTGCAAATAATCCGGATATTCTTTTGATGGATGAAGCTTTTTCGGCACTTGATCCGCTTAATCGTAAGGATATGCAAGATCAACTGCTCGACTTGCAAGACAAGATGCAAAAGACCATTATTTTTATCACGCATGATTTGGATGAGGCGCTTAGAATCGGCGACCATATTATGATTATGCGCGACGGCTCGGTTGTTCAGACTGGAACTCCGGAAGATATCTTGGCGCACCCAGCAAATGATTATGTTGAGAAATTTATTGAAGATGTGGATCGTTCGAAGGTCTATACAGCAAGCAATGTTATGATTCGTCCTGAGATTGTTAATATCGAAAAGGATGGTCCACGCGTTGCACTTAAACGAATGCGTGAAGCGGGGACATCAAGTATTTTTGTTGTTCGCAAAGGTCGTGAACTCGTTGGAATTGCTCACGCTTCAGATGTTTCTAATCTCGTGAAGCAAAATATTTCTTCGCTTGAATCTGTGATTCAAACGGATGTTCCAACAACAAACCCGGATACTCCGCTGGTTGAATTGATGGATCAAATGGCCACTACGGCGATACCGGTTGCAGTAACAGAAAATGGCAAACTACGCGGTATTATTATTCGCGGCTCTGTTCTTGCTGCACTTTCAGGAAATGAGGTGAATGCGGATGCCTAATATTCCAAGTATTCCACTTGCAGAGTGGATTGATAATTTGGTAGATAGTTTAACGCAATTTGAAGGTTTTTTTTAATGTGATTACAAATATGATAGGCGGCGTTGTAAATGCTTTTCAGTGGGTTTTTGATCTTCTTCCCGCCTGGTTATTTATTATTTTGGTTCTTCTTCTTACTTTTTGGATCAATCGGAAGAAACAAAAATGGGGATTGCTTGTTTTTGAACTGATTGGGCTTCTTTTGATTTGGAACCTCGATTTTTGGCGCGACATGACGCAAACACTAACACTTGTTTTGACAAGTAGTTTGATTGCTCTTGTGGTCGGAATTCCTCTTGGGATTTGGATGTCGAAAAGCAATATAGTTGAAGCGATTTTCAAACCAATTCTTGATTTCATGCAGACAATGCCGGCCTTTGTTTACTTGATTCCAGCTGTTGCTTTCTTTGGAATCGGGATGGTTCCTGGGGTTGTTGCTTCGGTCATTTTTGCAATGCCACCTACTGTGCGGATGACAAATCTTGGGATTCGCCAAGTTTCGACGGAGCTCGTTGAAGCCGCAGATTCTTTTGGCTCAACAGGCTGGCAAAAGCTGATTAAGGTTGAACTTCCAATGGCGAAATCAACCATGATGGCTGGGATTAACCAAAGTATTATGCTTTCGCTTTCTATGGTTGTTATTGCTTCGATGATCGGTGCAATGGGGCTTGGAACACGTGTTTATTTTGCGGTTGGTAGAAATGATGCCGGCGGCGGTTTCGTAGCTGGGATTGCCATTGTTATTGTTGCCATTATTCTCGACCGTTTAACGCAAAGCTTTAATAAAAAGAACAAGATTGAAAACTAAGGAGGAATCAAGATGCGAAAAAAATTAGCAATCGTTGCCTTGGTTAGTGCGCTCCTTCTGGTTCTTTCCGCTTGCGGAACGAAGCTCGCTTCCTATGATCCAAAAAAACCGCTCGGCGAACAAATTAATTACACGATTACTGGTATTGACGCCGGTGCCGGTATTATGCTCTCAACGCAAAACGCGATTAAAGACTATAAACTAGACGACTATAATTGGCAACTTCAAACAAGTTCTACGGCCGCTATGACTTCTACGCTTGAAAAGGCGATTAAGGATAAGCGTCCGATTGTTGTAACCGGCTGGCAGCCTCACTGGATGTTTACAAAATTCGATTTGAAATTCCTAAAAGATCCAAAAAACGTATACGGCGATGCTGAAAACATTCACACAATCGTTCGTAAGGGACTGAAGCAAGATATGCCTTCTGCCTACACAGTGCTTGATCGCTTCCACTGGACACCTGAAGATATGTCGAAAGTGATGCTTGAAGTGAACGACGGTGTTGACCCAGAAAAGGCCGCGAAGAAGTGGATTAAGGCAAATCCGGATAAAGTGAAGGAATGGACTGACGGTGTTGAAAAGGTAAATGGAGACGCAATTAAGCTGACTTATGTGGCTTGGGACTCTGAAATTGCTTCGACAAATGTGGTTGCAGAAGTGCTTCGCCAGTTGGGTTATAAGCCAACAATTCAAGCAATGGAAATTCAACCAATGTGGGCTTCTGTTGCGACAAATGCAGCCGATGGTATGGTTGCGGCTTGGCTTCCGAATACGTCAGGTGTTTACTACAAAGATTATAAGTCCAAGGTTGAAGATTTAGGTGCGAACTTGGAAGGTGCGAAAGTCGGCCTTGCGGTTCCAACCTACATGACAAATATTAATTCGATTGAGGATTTGAAGAAATAAAAAAGAGAAGTAACCAGCTCGAAGCGAGCTGGTTACTTCTCTTTTTTGCTACTAAAATGCCAGGTGCTTAAATAAACGCGATGCGGCAGGTTATTTTTTTGATCATATTCGTATAAGCAAATCAATATCTGGATCATCTTTATACGTAATAGAAAGCTCGTAACCGTCGCCAGCCTAGCTTTTTTTTAAAAGTGATTAATACGCTGTCCAACCGCCATCTGCCTGAACAACGACACCATTCACAAAGCTCGATTCGTCTGAGCCTAAGAATAGTGCTACTTTAGCAATTTCGTCAGGTTCCCCAACGCGCGGGCTTACGCCCATTCCAACCATTGCACGCGCTTGTCCGAATTCGCTTGGTGCCGAAATTGTGTTCCCGATATTCGTGTTCACTGCTCCTGGTGCAATCGCATTACAGCGAATGTTTTTGGTTGCATACTGGAAGCCCACGTTTTTCGTAAGTCCGACAACCGCATGTTTGGAAGCTGTGTATGCTGCTCCAGCACGAGAACCGAATAATCCACCCGCTGATGCGATATTAACAATTGCTCCACCGCCAGCTTCCTCAAAAATTGGAATGGCTCTACGAATCGCACGCATCACACCTGTTGTGTTAACGGCAAGCACGCGATCCCATAAGTCATCCGTCAGTTCCGCAATCGGAACAAAGTTATCCATAATTCCAGCGTTATTAACTAAAATATCCAGTCTACCATAAGTATCCATTGCAAGGTCTATCATCGTATCAACATCTGCTTGTTTCACTACGTTTGCTACAACCGCGATCCCCTCACCGCCAGCTGCTTTAATTTCTTCTACTGTTTTTTCTGCTGCTTCTAAGTTTAAATCTGCAACAACTACTTTCGCTCCTTCTTTAGCATACAAAATTGAAATTTGTTTCCCCATGCCAGAAGCTGCGCCTGTAACGACTGCTACTTTATTCTCTAGTTTCCCCATCTTTTATTTCCTCCTTGATTCGCTTTTTGTTGCAAGAGTATAACCTCTTATATAAAGTATACGCGCGCTTGTAAGCGGATGCAATCAGTAAAGAGAAGGCTTTTTGTTGCATAAGCAACAGATTTTTGATATATGTTGTTTATGGAAAAAGATGGGAGCAAGGCATAATGACAGATAAACGCATTCAAAAAACAAAGCGAGCTTTTTATCAAGCTTTTCTTGAGTTGTTAGATACTAAAAATGTGGAACAAATAACCGTCTCAGACCTCGTCAAACAAGCAGACGTTAACCGTACTACTTTTTACAGGCATTACCGGGAAAAGGAAGATTTATTAAATGAAATGATTGCAGATGTACTTGCTGATTTACGGCGAGCTTATAACGAACCATATCAAGCGGAAGCCCATTTTTCAGTGCACCAGCTCCAACCGGATATGATTAAAATTTTTGATCATGTTGAAAAAAACCAGAAGTTTTATCATCATGTCATTACTTCTAAAATTGGTCCCGGATTCCAAAACGAAGTATGCAACGTCATCAAAAAGTTAACGCTACGAGATGCCCTTCATTTTGATCATTCGGCTGATGCACCGAACTTAGAACTGCTCGCGAGCTATCAATCACACGCGATCTTTGGCATGATTGTTTATTGGGTTGAGACAAATTTTCATGATTCTAAGGAGTATATGGCAGAACAGCTGTTTTTGATATTAAAACTAAAACGCCTGTAACGCTTCTAATTCACTTTTTGATAGTTCGCGGTACGCCCCGAGCGGAAGATTTGGATCGAGCACAAGGCTTCCCATTTGCTCGCGTTTTAGATAGGTCACTTTTTTTTCCGCGCGCTTCGAACATTTTTTTTCACTTGATGGAATTTCCCTTCGTGAATAGTCACGCGTGCCTCGGATTTTACCTCAGTTGCCGTCAAAATTGTTAGCTCGGCTGGAAGCGCTGCGTAGCCGTCTAAAAATGTAACGCCCTTTTCAAAAACAGTGACATCTTCATCCGTAAGTTTTCCTGTGACCTTCGCAAAATACACTTTGTCGACATGCTTTTTCGGGGCAAGCAATCTATGCGCCAAATCGCCGTCATTCGTGATTAACAGCAAGCCCTCTGTATCTTTATCCAGCCGTCCAACGGGGAATAGACCGCGAAAACGATCTTCCGGTTGAAACAAATCAAGAACTGTCCGGCTTCTTTCATCCTCTGTTGCACTGATAACCCCGCTAGGTTTATGAAGCATAAAATAGCGTTTGGCCGCATAGTCTATCAACTGTCCGGAAACAATAACCTGATCTCGTTCTGGATCGATTTTTTGAGCTCCGTCGCGAACGCGCAGACCATTCACCGTCACTTCTTTTTTCTTTAGCACCGTCTTAACGTCCTTCCTCGTGCCATAACCGGCATGTGCCAATAATTTGTCTAAACGCATGTGGAAAACTCCTTTTTCATTGTCGAGCTTTTTGCGCTCGAGCTCTCTTGTCCGATTCTAACAGTTTTTCTTGCTTGAAACAACGAAAAAAAAGAACCCGTTTACGAGTTCTTATATGTGCTTTCTAATTTAGCTGCGTAGCAATTTTCTGCTTCTTGCCCCGACAATGTTTGCTGCAGTCGATATTCATCCAGCTTTCGCTCGATCAAAACAAGAGTTTTAAAACCGTCGATACTGGCTTGCTCGTCAAGCAGTTCTTTCAGTTCAAGAAACAGCCGCTCAAGTTGTTTTATATCTGTCTGTGTTGTTAGTGGTTCTTGTTTTTTATCTCCCTTTCTCATTGCCGATTACCTCCTCATGTAACCCCTTACTTACTCTCTATTTTACTCAAAATCAGCGGCTTTAAACCTATTTTGATAAAATTTCACAGATTATACATATTTGAGTCCCTTTGACGATTTTTGACTCCCTTTTGCTATATAAAAATACCTCAAATCAAAATAGATTCGAGGTATAACGACTACTTCTTATCTGATGTTAAATCATTTAGCGTTTTAACTAAGAACTGCGGGAAGAATTTAGCCACTTCGCCATGCTCTTCGTATTCTTCTCTGTCGCGATGAAGCTCATAGCCTTCTTCTTCCAAGTCATCAAGCAAAAAGCTGATATGCTCCCAGTATGTGTGTTCCTTATCCGAGTAGTGAACATAGAAAATCGGCTTTTTCTCCGGCTTAGATTTAATTCGGTCAGGAAGAATTTGGTTGAGCTGATCAACTGTATAAACAGGCGGATCACCGGCGATTCCTTTAAAAGTGTTTGCTTTTTGCGGAATATCAGTCAGATAGTTTCCAAGCAAATACTGCGGTGCCCCAGCAATAACAGCATCAGCACCAAGTTTTACAGCATAATACATTGCTGCGTAGCCGCCTTTACTTGTTCCAATAAATATAATTTTTTTGTAGTTACGTTCCTTCATTTTTTTGCTGACAAGTTCAGTCACAGCATCTTCAAGCGCAGAATCCCCATAATCAAGCAAGTAATAACCGGCGATTTTATTGTGTCCAAAATTATCTAAGATAAATAATCGATCAGCGTCAACTTCGTCAGTCGTCTTAATGTAATTGTATGTTGCCGGAAGTCCCGGACGCGGGAAGGCATTAAAGATCACCACTAAATGATCACGGCTCTTAGATTTTTTAAACATATAATCAAGTGTAAGGCCGCTTTGATGATGGTACTTACGGCTAAGAAACCGAAAATAGATTTTGGCCATTGTTTTTTTCAGCATTAGAATAACCTCGCAACTCATATCATATTTTAGAAGCAGTTTATTGCTACTTTCCATAGAATATCTTTCTATTTTTATTATACCTTAGCCGCGTGAACCCTTACAATAACTACAATAGTCGTATTTCACTATCCTAAAGAAACATTTTAATCAAAAATATTTAGACTTCGTAATAAAGAAAACAAATTACTAAGTTACACTATGAAATATCACACTTCAACTTTTGACGATTTTTATAATATATTTATAGGCAATTCTTTCCGGAGAGCTTTCCTCGACTTCAAAGCCGCTCTTCAAATACACATCCACTTTATCCCCCACCTTAAGATCTGCCACATTCAACGACCTTTCATCTTTCTTATTTTCAATCTTGCTAATTGATTGAAGTTCAACCGGTCCCTCGACTTTTTTGCCATCCTCAGTTTCAAGGTTGTTGACGGAAACGCTCGTATCTCCGCTAGCCCCGTTTTGATACACTTCGCCCGTGTAAATGACATATTTTTCTTTTGGTTCTTCTTCTTTGCCGCAGCTTGCCAAGACAACCGCAAGAACCATTGCTAAGCTGATTAATACTTTTTTCATAACTTCTCCTTCAAAAACTTTTCTTCCATTATAACATGAAAAAGCCCCGCTTCTTCCTCGGAAGAAGCGGGGCTTTTTTCGACTTATTCAAGCACAAATTGATTATGATAAAGTTCGGCATAAAATCCTTTTTGTTTCAGAAGCGATTCATGCGTCCCTTCTTCAATTACTTCACCTTGATGAAGAACTACAATATGATCGGCATCTAGGATTGTTTTGAGTCTATGTGCAATAACAAAACTCGTTCGTCCTGAAATGACATTATCCATTGCTTTTTGGATTTTACTTTCCGTAACTGTATCCACATTACTTGTTGCTTCATCAAGAATCAGCAAGCTTGGGTTCGTTAAAATCGTGCGCGCAATACTAACAAGTTGTTTTTGACCCACACTGAAAATGTTGTTTTCATCGCTAATTTCAGTTTCATATCCTTTATCAAGTGTCATGATAAAATCATGAATATGAGCTTGTTTTGCCGAAGCAATAACTTCATCACGCGTTGCATCTGGTTTCCCGAACGAAATATTATCATGGATAGTTCCTGAGAACAAGACTGAATCTTGGAGCACAATTCCAACTTGTTTACGAAGCGAGTGCATTTCGATATCGCGGATATCTGTTCCATCAAACAATATTTCACCGGAATCGACATTGTAGAAGCGATTTAACAAGTTCATAATGGTGGTCTTCCCAGAACCAGTAGGCCCAACAAGCGCCACCATTTGTCCTTTTTCGAGCTTGATGTTCACGTCTTTTAGAACAGGTTTTTCAGGCTTGTAACCGAAATTAACATGATTCAGTTCCACGCTTTGATGAACACCATCAATGTCCTTCACATTCGGGCGCTCAACTTCGTCTTTTTCTTTGAAGACTTCGCTCACGCGGCGGGCACCGGTAATTGCGAGTTGAAGCATACTATATTGAGACGAAATTTGCGTAAGCGGCATATAGAACTGCTGCGAATACTGCACAAACATCACGATTAATCCGAGCGCTACTGTGCGGTCAAGGCTACCGTTCAGCGCGAGGTATCCACCGAAGAAAATAACGATTGCTGTGTTTAACAGCGAAATCCCTTGCATAACTGGGAAAAGCAACCCTGAATATACTTGTCCTTTATATGTCGCATTTTTTACGATGCTATTGTGTTTCGTAAAGCCTTCAATGGTCTCTTCCTCAAGTCCGTTTGTGATGATCACTTTTTGACCGGAAATCTTTTCATCAATATACGCATTAAGACGTCCGAGGCTATCTTGTTGAAGATCAACATAACGGCGCGCTTTACGAATGATTACAGCTGCGATAGCAACGGCGAACGGTGAAGCAATCAATGTAACGAGTGCCAGTTCGACATTTTGCATGAACATCATGATGATAACACCGATCATCAGTGCAAGATTGGATAGTACTTGCACGAGCGCTTGGTTAAGCGTGTTCGAGATATTATCCATATCGCTCGTGAAACGACTTAGCATTTCACCGTCATTATGACTGTCAAAGAATCGGATTGATAGTTTCTCCATTTTTTTGAACAAACCGATCCGCATCCGGTTAGTCGATTTCCCAGAAACACCAGCCATAATGATACTTTGGACAAATGTTGCAACGGATGTCAACACGTAAAATAGTAACAGCAGAAGTAAGATATGATGGAACTCTGTTTTGTCGTCAATACCTTTTGTAAAGAGATTAACAGCATAGTTGGCAAGCTCTTGAATAGCGTTTCCCATATATTGTGGAGCTTTTACTTGTAAATAAGTGGCTCCAATAACTGCAAGTAAAACAACAAGCAGTTGAAGCTTATATGCGCGGAGATAATGCCAGAAGAATTTTGTAATCTGTTTAAATTCACTCATTATCCCACACATCCTTTCCTTTTTGGGTCTCATAAATTTCTTGGTAAATCGGGCTTGTTTCAAGAAGTTCATGATGACTTCCTACTGAAACAAGATGCCCATCATCAAGTACTAAAATCTTATCAGCTTGAATGACAGAAGAAATTTTTTTGAGCAATGATAAACGTGGTTGTGTCTTGAAGTTCTTTTCCAAGAGCTTCTTTAACTAGTTTTTCTGATTTCGCATCAAGTGCGCTCGTACTATCATCGAGAATCAAAATTTTCGGGTTACCGATTACGCCGCGCGAAATGGAAAGCCGCTGTTTTTGACCGCCAGAATAGTTATTCCCGCGCTCTTCAACGATAGCTTCATAGCGTTTATCTTGACGTTCGATAAATTCTTTCGCTTGTGCAATCGCCGTTGCATGCTCCATTTCTTGTTCAGACGCATTTCTTTTCCCGTGACGGAGGTTATCCGAGATAGTTCCTGAAAAGAGAATGGCACGCTGGAGAACAAGCGAAACCGTGTTGCGTAGCGTATTTTTATTCAGATGTTTTAAATCCTTGCCGCCAATCAAGATTTCTCCTTCTTGCGGGTCGTAAAGCCTTGGAATTAGTTGTGCCAAGGTCGACTTGCCGGAACCAGTAGCCCCAACTACGCCGATCATTTCCCCAGGAGCCACTTTAAAGGAAATATCCGAAAGCGAATCTTCATCATCGCCCTCATAGCGGAAACTGACGTTCTTAAATTCCACACTTCCTGTAAGCTCTTCTTCTTTTGCATCTGGATCATAAGTGATATCTGGCTCTGTATTTAGCACTTCGCTGATCCGTCCAAGTGAGATGAAAGCCCTTGAAGCCATCATTGTCATCATTCCGCCGATAATAATCGCCATCATGATTTGCATCAAGTAGTTCATAAAGGAGGCAATGGCTCCGATGACAGTTGGATCATCCTTGACCATGTCGCCGACAAAATAGATTGAAACGACCACCGCTAGGTTTGATACAAGCATGAAAGCAGGAATCATCACAGAAAAAAGAATCCCAACGCGAATGGTATGATGCGTTAGACTGTCGCTAGTTTTTGAAAAGCGTCCGATTTCATTATCTTCTTGAACAAAACTTTTAACAACGCGCATCCCAGCTAAGTTTTCTTTAGCAATCGCATTGACTTTATCAAGGAACATTTGAATTTTGGCAAAGTGCTTGCCCATTGCGCCGAAAGTCAGCATTACAATGAGTACGACTAAAACGACGAGCAAAATAATGACCCACCAAAGCGCCGGTAGGGTAATCATTGCCAAAATAAAACTTCCGATAAACATGATCGGAATCCGTGTTAGTGATTGAAGCGACATCATCACGAGATTTTGAACTTGTGTAATGTCATTTGTTTGCCGGACAACTAAGTTTCCGGTTGAAAATCTTTCGATATTACTGAATGAAAAAGATTGGACTTTGCGGAAACTGCTTTCGCGGATGTCCGCCCCGACTCCCTGCGCAATTTTGGCAGATAAAATTGTATTTAAGATACCTGCTATTAAGCCAATAACTGCAATGACGATCAAGAGAATCCCAATCGAAGAAATGTCATCCATCTTATCTTTCACGATAGCATCTAAAACTTGCTGCAGAAGTTTCGGCTGCCATAATTGTGAAACGACCATGATCGCAACGAAAAGTGTTGAAAAGATAGTCTCGACTCGATACTTTTTCAAGTGTTGTAGTAAAATTTTCATTGTTTCCCTCCCCATTCGAAACGAATTTGACGAACACTTATTCTAATTCAATTAAAAATGTTTTTCAAGCTTTAATTAAATAAAGTTTGAAAAATAGGTCTTCAGGCTGATTATTAAAACTCAATTTGAACATGGAAACCCGCATTTGACGCTTTTTGCGGCACTTTTTTGCTAAACGTAAAGTAAATGACAATATTGTAAGATGCAACACCTTTTTTTTGTCACCTGAGTCGAGGGTATTGCTACTCTGTTTAGGTTAGGGTAGAATTAAGATATTCTTAGGAGGTAATCATTGTGACAAATAATGTGGTTCAAGTTGAACATGTTGAAAAAATTTATGGCAAGAAAAACGAAAATAAATCAGTTGCATTACAAGATATTTCTTTTTCAATGAAGAAAGGCGAATTTATCGGTATTATGGGACCATCTGGTTCTGGTAAAACAACACTTCTCAATGTACTTTCAACGCTCGATCGTCCGACTGGCGGCGAAATTTCGATCGCTGGACGTGATGTGACACAGATGAAAAACGATGAGTTGGCAGATTTCCGTGCCCAGTCGCTCGGCTTCATTTTCCAAGATTTTAACTTACTTGAAAACCTGACGTTATATGAAAATATTGCGCTTCCGCTTTCCTTGCAAGATGTAAAAGCCAAGAAAATCAAGGAACGCGTTGAAATTGTATCGAAACAGCTTGGTATCCATGATATTTTAATGAAATTTCCGGCTGAAGTTTCTGGTGGACAAAAGCAGAGAACTGCTGCTGCGAGAGCGCTCGTTCATGAGCCAGCAATTATCCTTGGTGATGAGCCAACTGGCGCACTGGATTCTAAAAATGCTACTGGATTGCTTGAAACGATGACGGATTTAAATCAAAATCAAGGCGTCTCCATTTTGATGGTAACGCATGATCCCCAAAGCGCAAGCTACTGTGAGCGCATCCTTTTCATCCAAGATGGAGTGCTTTATAAAGAACTAAACCGCAGCGGCAGCAGGAAAGCCTTTTATCAAGAAATCTTAGATGTGCTCGCAACACTTGGTACCGAGCAGGACGGGGAGTGATCACATGATTTTTAAACTCGCACTTTCCAGTATGAAAAGTCGTTTAAAGGATTACGTTGTACTACTGATTGGTCTTGTTATGGCCATCTCAATTTTTTACATGTTTGAAACGCTCGCTTTAAACGATGCTTTTATTAAAGAAAATTCGATGATTTCAGCAGTTGGTTTCGTTTTCCATGCAGGTTCCGTATTGCTTGCAATTATCACAGTCGCATATACGATTTACGCCACTTCATTTCTGTTCTCGCTTCGACAACAGGAATTTGGGATGTATATGACTCTCGGTGCTAAAAAACGTAAAATTTCGTTGATTATGTTTATCGAAACGATGTTTATCGGCCTTTGTTCACTTGTGATTGGCTTAGTACTCGGAACTGTTCTTGCAAGTGTTGTTGGTAATCTTTTAATGAAACAACTTGATTTTACCTCTACTACTTATGCACCATTTTATTTGCCTTCACTATTTACAACTGTAGCGTTTTTCGTTATTTTGTTCTTACTCGCAGCATTGTTTAACTTATTCCGACTCTCAAAAGTCACTGCGCTTGATCTCGTTCATGCAGAATCGAAAGCCGAACATATTGTAATCCGCAAAAAAGCGGTTATTTTTAAAGCTATTCTCTCAGTTATTTTGCTTGTCATCGGTTATTACGTTATGATCGATATTCGAAACACTCAGTTTGCCGGTATTATTATTGCTCTTTTTGCTATTACTTCCGGTACTTATCTTTTCTTTGCCACGTTTTTACCACTTGTGATTAAAAAGTTGCGAGATAAACAAATTAAGAAAAGCAAACGACTTAATTCTTTTACCTACGCCCAGCTCAGCTTTCGAATTAGTCAGCTTTCACGTGTCCTCGCAACAGTAGCTATGCTGATTGCACTAGGAATGGGGGCTATCGCGGTAGGGTTTGCATTCCAAAATAATGGTATTTTACTTGCAGAACGCACCGCACCATATGATGTTGCCATTGCAAATCCAACGAAAGCTGAACAAGACGTGATTGACACAATGAAGTTCAAAGAAGATTTTCAATATCGTTTTAAAACGGATGCTAAAACCATCTATTTTAACTTAAAAGAATTAAAGGAACATAAACCACTTGGAACAAACTTTACAACGAGCGGTATGGCAGAAGCGAAACGGATTAATGCGAATCCGGATACAGATTCGGCGGACTGGAATCAGTTGCTTCGTTCTTCAATTCCACTGTCCATCATTGGTGAGCGCGACATCAAATTTGTTGAAAATGACGTGTTCGCTCAACAAGCAGGAAAATCCGGCGTACTCTTCTTCGGGAAAGTTCCAGACTTTGAATCTAGTCTCACTTCACTTGAAAAACTCGATAAACTTGAGCAAAAGCGCGATTCTGAAGGTATTATGAGTAAATATGCCACTTATACCAACTATAAAATGTTCGCAAGCGGAACCGTGTTCATGGGATTCTTCCTCGGTTTTGCATTTCTTACCATGATGGCAAGCTCGCTCATGTTCAAAATTTTAACGGGCGCGACGCAAGACATCAAACGTTATCAAATGCTTGAAAAAATTGGAGTTAGACGCCGCTTGCTTGAACATTCAATCCGAAAAGAAATGTTTTTGATTTTCTTATTCCCAGGAATCATCGGATTTATCCACGTAGCAATCGGGATGGAAATGTTCTCGTTTCTGATGGTTAACCCCTACTACCGCTTCTTTATTCCGGTTCTCCTATTCCTTGCGATTTACAGTATTTATTATTTCATCACAGTTTGGCTTTACAAAGGAATCGTTTTGAAAAAAGCAAAATAAAAAAGAAAGAAGCCGGCGTGGATAAACCAATTCTCCGCTAGCTTCTTTCTTCTTTGTTTTGACTAGTAAACTAATTGCCATGTCACGCCGAAGCGATCCGTAATCCAGGCGACTTTTTGAAAGTCGCCGACCGCTTCTGGTCCCATCATGACGGTTCCACCTTCCGAAAGGGCTTCAAACAGTCGATCAAATTCAGCTTCAGCGTCAAGCTTGAATAAAAAGGAAGTTGCCCAGCTAAATGGCACCGCATACTTTTCTTCCATATCCATTGCCATGAACTTCTCACCGGAAAGCTCAAATTCGGCATTCAGAACCTTGCCGGGCTCGCCTCGCTCGCCCTCACTGAAACGCGTCAGCGAAAGCAGTTTACCATTCGCAAAGAGCGACACATAAAAGGTTACAGCTTCTTCTGCATCCCCGCTAAATGTTAAAAAAGGAGTAATTTTCGAATCCGTCATAAGCATTCCTTCTTTCTGTATTTTTTACCATTTACCCACTTTTTGGTATTTTAATCCAGCTACTTTTTTAGCTTTTTTATGTTATACTGGATTTACAATAGAATGACAAGGGGGGACTCAGCAACATGAAGGATATCTTAGATTACCTTGAACAGCATGTTGAACAATTAGTCGATTATTGGTTATCCTCATATTATGTCAAATCAAATGAATATGAAATGCGCAAGCACATTGACGGATTTATGCTTGCTCAGCGCAATGAAACGCTGTCGCTTTACGAGGCGGCCTTTGAAAACATTAAAAAAAAACGTTCATGCCGTTCCGGTTTTCGAGGCACTTGGTGAAGACCGCCGCGATATGGATACAAGCTTCGAGGATGTTTACCGCAATTATCATTCCGTTTACTCTGCCGCACTCGAATATTTGTCGATTCAAATGAAAAACGGCAATGTCCATTTTGAGGCTACTGCTTTTAGCGAGTTTGTTTTATTTTTCCGCAAGATGGAAATGAACTCCGGCTGGTATTTGTTTAACGGCTACTTAAAAAATAAGATTTTAAAATAGTTTTTAAAAAAACCTGCGTCAGAAATTTCGATTACGAACTCTGATGCAGGTTTTTCAATTTATTTCCTTCGCTACCGTTCAAAAACCGTCTTGTCATTCACGATCGTTCGCACCACTTGAATCTCTCTCAGTTCACCTTCCGAGCACTCAAATGGATTTGTCGCAACAACCGTAAAGTCTGCCACAAAACCAGGTGCAATCTTGCCGCGCGAACCTCGCTTATAGCTCGCCTTCGCGCTCCCAGTCGTATAAAGCTGCACTGCTTCATAAACAGTCAAGGCCTCTTCTTCAAAATAACGTTTTCCGTTCAAATCACGATTTGCTGAACGGACAACCGCCGCATGAATTCCATAAAACGGATTTGGAATCTCAATGGGCGCATCACTTCCGCCTGCAAGATCAAATCCATTTTCAAGCAGGGTTTTCCAAGCAAATGCACGCGGCGGATAATTTTCTCCGAGCACATCAAGCGCCCAAGGCAGATCACTGCTTAAAAATTGCGGTTGAATATCAAACAAAAGCGGCATCCCTTTCGCTTCTTCGATCAACTCATCCGTGAGCCAAGGCGTGTGAATCATCCGATCGTGTTGCCCAGAACGCGGCGGGTATTTCTTAAGCATTCGAATCACATCACGAAACGCCGCGTCACCCAAAATATGAATCGCAACGGGAAGTTCGGCGCGCCGCGCGCGCCGAACAAGCGCCTCAAATTCCGCATCTGTTTGAATTTTAAGCCCATGCTGCTTCGGATCATCTGCATATCCAGCCGTCATATAAGCCGTTCTCGAACCGACTGTCCCATCATAAAAAATCTTCATACTATCAAGCTCGACATAAGGATGCCCATCCATGAACTGCTCGTGAGAACTTTCAAAGGCATCAAATTCTGCATTATGAATCAAAAGCTGCGCTCGAAATGGGAAATCATCCGAGAACGTTTCCCGAAAAGCCGCCAGCGTGCCGTTAAAACCGTTAAAATAATGCAAATCCTCCGAATGAGCACCCGTTATTCCCTTGCTCCACAAATCGCGAACCGCAAGCTTGAGCCACCTTACCAAATCGGTTGTGTGAGGTTCTGGAAAGCGATCCGTAGCCAGATAAGTCGCATTATCGCGCAGTATCCCCGTAAATTCCTGTTTTTCATCCAAAACGATTTCACCGCCACCAGAAAACGAATCTTCCGGCGTAATCCCTGCCGCCCGAATAAGAGCCGAGTTTACGCTGACGCTATGATAATCAATCCGTCGCACCAAAATTGGATTCGTCGCGCTCACCGTGTCAAGATCTTGCCGCGAAAGTAGCGTCGGATCGTCCGTCCATGTGTTCTCGTCGTAGCCTTCAACAAACAGCCAATCGGTTTTGGATAAAGGAGCAAGCCGCATGCGAATACGTTCGAGAGCTTCCTGTTTGGAATTTGTGCCGCTTAAATTCAAGCGTTCAAGAGCCTGACCGTACCAAAGCAAATGAATATGCGAGTCGACAAGCCCCGGCAAAACCGTATTCCCAGCTAGACTAATCCGCTCCGCCTCCGGAAAATCATCCGAACGGACATTCACCGCTTTAATCACTCCGTTTTCCACAAGCACATTATCGGTAAATTCCCCTTCCTGTTCCATCGTATAAAAACGTGCATCCTCATAAAGCTTCACGCTGCTCCGCCTCCTTCAATACAAATTTAGCTTGATCGCGTTTTTGCAAAACGCGCTGCAAAGTGATCGAGACCGCCGCAAGCGCGAGCAGAACAAAAATGCCGATAAAAAGTGTTGTAATACCGCCAAAGCTTGTGACAAGTGTTGCCCCAAGAAACGGGGCAAGCATCCGCGCCGCAGTTGCCATTCCGTTCACAAGCCCTTGATAAAGTCCTGCGCTCCCCTTTGGGGCAAGCTGATAAGCGATCGTCGGAATCGCCGGCCAAGCAAACATCTCACCAAGCGTCAGAAAAATCATCCCGAGCACAAAACCGCTATAAACCGTAGCGTTCATCGCCACAACAAACGACAGCGCAAAAAGCACAATCCCAATGTAAATCTGTGCATGCAAGTATTTCTTAAAACGCGACACAACTGGAATCAGCACAAACTGTCCAAGCACAATAAGCGCCCCGTTTAAACTCCAAAGCTTTCCGTATTCTGCATTCGTAACACCCATTGTATCCACCATGTAAGTTGATAAATTCGATTGCCACTGAACGTGAGGCAATTGGCAAAACAAATAAGCTGCGAGCAGAAATACCATCGAAAATGCCCCAACAAGCGTTGGCAACGAACGCTTCATACCACGTTTTCGGTGCTTTGTGTCCCCATTCACCCGTTCCGATTTCCAGTCGATTTGGCGGAAAAACCAAAAGAAGAATCCAGCATAAAGAACGGCAAAAGCAAAGGCCCCGATATAAACTGTTCCCATCCCAAACTCACTTAATAATCCAGCAAGGAACGGCCCAACTGCCACACCAATATTTTGTGCTACATAGATGGCATTAAATCCGGTGCGTCCGCCGCTTGGATGCGTCAGACCTGCGGCAGCATAAAGACCGGAAAATACCATTCCCATCGCGAACCCGACAATCCAAAGATTCCAAACAAACGATGGAAAGCCGTGAAATAAACTGAGGCTAAGAGTACCACCTACTAAGATAATCGTTCCAATCACAAGCGAAATGTATCCAGAAAAACGGTCAAAAATCAAACCGCCGATAATACTCGAGATAATCCCGACGAATGAATTTACAAGCAGAACTGCGGATGCCGATGTTGCTGACATGCCAAGTTCGCCCGTCATGTAAATCATATTAAACGGCCAAATAAAAGATAAGCCGGTGTATAAAAGTACCATTCCAACGATGACAATCCATAGATCACGAGGTAGTCGTTTTGTCACTTTTTTCTTTCCTCCCACTTTTTTATAATCCTGAACTAGCATATCACAAACGTTACCAACACAAAAAAGGGGCGGAACTGAGAAAATGAAAAGGACTAGATTTGCAAGCAAAATTGCTACATCACTCTAGTCCTTGGCTTTATTTTTTTGCTAACCCATGTTCAATCACAGCAGTCAGCGTCGCTTCAATTTTAACATCTTCAAAGTGGATTCCAAGTTGAATCGCCGTCTGCGCCACTTCTGGGCGAAGACCGGAAAGCGTCGTTTTTACACCGATCAAGCGTAGCGTCTCGATCAGTTGGAACAGCTCCTGTGCAACCATCGTATCAATAATCATCACGCCAGATAAGTCAATAAACAAATGAGTGATTTCACGTTTTGCACATTCTTCAATCGTATGCTCTAAAACCACACGCGCCCTTGCTGTATCAATATCCCCTACAAGCGGTAAAAGTGCTACTTCTTTCGTCAACGGAATAATCGGACAGCTCAGTTCTAAGATCGTTTCCTGCTGTGCATGAAGCCGCTCTTCTGCCTTATGTGAATTTTCACGAACAAACCAAACCATAATATCGCTGAAACGCTTAATAATTTTCCGGTTCCAATACTTAATTTCTTCGTAAGATAATACCCCTTTATGCGTCTCGCAAAAATCTTGAATCAAGTCAAGATACTGCTCTTCGACACGAAAAAATTGTTCAATAATTTCATGAACCGGTGTATCTAAATGTTCCACATCACTCGATAATTCAACCAGCCAACTTCTAAATAGTTCAGCGAAATTTTGATCTCCCTCTAAAAACAAACGGCAAAATAATAAATGAAACTGATAGTTCTGCTGTTTAAGACGTTCAATAACCTGCGTGTCAGAAGTAGCATAAACCCCGTGCAACCCTTCATGATCCATTGTTGCATACCAATTTTCAGTCAAGTCGCTTGTCTGCTCCATTAAAAAATCATACAATTCTTTACTTTTGTACAACCTAATCTCCCTTTCTTAAATGTTTTCCCCTTGTGACAATAAGTATATACTAAATCACTTTTTTTGTAAAAAGCATCACAATGAATTTTGTGTTGTGGAACCCCTTCCAAACATTGCTAGTCTGGCACAAAAAAAGCGGCGCAGGAAACCTGCGCCGCACACACTCTCAGTTCAAATTTTTGCGATAAAACTTTGAATCTACAGCCATCACATCAAAATCAACTGGTAAATCTGCCTGATTGATCTCTTCATAGCCATTTTTCTCATAAAATCGATGAGCCGCCTTAAACAATGCAGTTGTTCCTAGATAAATCCGCGTTTTACCTTGTTCCGCGCAAAATTTTTCTAGAGTTTGCAGCAACCCCAGCCCTGTTTGATACTTTTTTCCGCGGTAAAGAGGATCAGTAAACAGCTTGCGAATTGCGACATTGCCGTCACTTAAAAAAATGACAGCGATTGTTCCAATAACTTTATTCCCTTCGAGAGCTATCCAAAAATGACCTTTTGCACCAGAATAATAACTTGGAATATCTGCTAAATCCGGTTGATCGCTGAGCGTAATCTCAACCCCAAACTCCTCTTGCTGGATTCCTAATACAAGCTGCGTGATTTGCTTTTGATATTCTGCTTGATAGCTTTTTATTTCCATATCCTTCCTCTTTCCCGCCTCGAAATCGCATCATTTTTTACTAATCAAACCTTCTCACTTTCCTGCATTAATGTCAATCGCTTTGAGCTGAGTTCCATCAAAAAAGCCTCTAACCCCATTAAGGTTAGAAGCCTTGGTTTGCTAAATTAAGATTCGATGCTCACTGGTTCTTCAAGCGGAATACAATTGGGACGAGTTTCCCAGTTTTTCTTATCTAAAAGTACCCAGTTGCGGTTTCTGATCGCGATCATATTTTCCATTAACAAATCATTTTTAATCTTCACAAAATATTCACGGCTAACATTGCTGTAGCGTGCAAGTTCAGACTGATTGCAAGAAATTGGAATATAAATTTCATTTTCGCTCTCAACGCCGATATCTAAAGCAATTTGATAAACAAGCGCTTCAACACGTTGTCTTGCTGGTAAACGATAACGCTCAAGCGCACCAGCTAAACGGTGAATGTTTTCTTCTGCGATTTCTTCTAAATATTTTTCATCTTCAATTTCAAGCAAGAAGCACTTGCCACGTGAAAAATATTGGAAAAATGACGCGCCTTCCGGATCAACGTGAAAAACGCTACCTTGTTTTAAAACCTTTATTAAAGTTCCATTTGATTCTTGCATGATATGGCCATCCACAACAAGAAACAGCCCTTTTTCTTTAATTTCTTTGTTTCCAGAAAACGATAAAACATTCTTTTTAGATACGTACATATTTTTTCCTCCTTCAGGACTTAGCAGTAATCATGTATTTTAAAAAAAGATGAATCGCGATTTTTTAATCTATAACTTCATTATAGCTTGATTTTTTTCCACTATCCTATCCTAAAAGATAAAATACAGTGCAATATGTGACTTTTTTTTTTACAATTTCGTCAAAAAGTACATTTTTAGAAGTGAATTTTGCTGATTTGCTAGACAAAAAACATTTAAATCACGATTTTTCAGTTTTATTAAAAAAGACTATTCAAGCGGTTGACAATGTATACAATAATATATTGATCCACCCAAATAAGCTTGTTTTACAATTTCTCCGCCGCAGACTGGACAAGGATTCTTGAATGTCTTTTGCGATAGAATCGTTTGGTACTGTCCTGCCTCTCCGAACAGATCCTTTTCTGTATCCCTGCCACCATTATCACGTATTTCTGCTAAGACATGCTTGATAGAAACAAACAAGCGATGCTTATCTTCTTCCGTTAAAGAAGCCATCTTGCATTTAGGATTAATTTTGGCTCGAAACAAAATATCTTGTAGTGTACCGTTTCCAAGACCTGGAATGCGCTGGTCTGTTGCCAAAAAGGCTTTTACACTCCATTTTTCGTTAGTCATTAAACTCAGGAAATACGTTTCATCAAACTCTTGCGAATAAGGTGATGGCAACTCATGTGCAGCAAGCCAGTATGGATTAGCATATTCCGTTTTTTTTAAACAAAAAGAACATACCGTACATTCTAACTGTGGCAGCTAAAGCTGATCCGTCGGTGAAACTTATGAGAATTTGATGTTTCTTCGGAGTAGCATCATGCGGCTGTAGCAGATAAAAGGTCACTCCTTCACTGAAAGTAAATTGATACTCACCGAAATCCCATTCAATGAACCCGCCGTAAGAACGAATCGACTGTATTTTTTTGCCGACTAATTTTTCACTATAAGGTTCATTTGCTTCAGTAAAGAAGGCAAATTTATGCGGAGAGAATTGCGTTATGACATTGCTGATTTCTTTCCCCTCTAGAATCTTCATTTGTTTTGCAATTACCTGGCTTTCAGGAAGTTCAATCATTCAAAATACCTCCTTAGATTTTTTTACAAAAAAAAAGCCAGAAGCATCTGGATCCGAGCGTCTGACCTTAATGGGATGGAGTGACTTCTGTTAATTTGCAAATCGTACAGATGCCTGGTGAAGCGAATACGAATCACATTTTTAACAGCGTGCCTTGTAACATAATCAATTTTATCATAAAGGAAAAACGAAAAAATAGTCTATTGTAGTAAAAACGCGTAGCAAATGTGACCATTTCTTGACAATTTTATCTTAATCTCTTGATTTTCGTATTCCAAAGATGAAAAATGCAATGATACAAACAATATTAATGATGAGAACCGTATAAAAAAAACAGTAACGAAGCGGAAAACATCAAACAAGCGCGACTGATAATATAAAAACCGATAAAGACTAGCGTAACCTTTGGATTCACTTGGCTGTCGTTTGCTCTTCTGCTTACAAGTGTCATTAGCGGAATTGCACAAATCAAATCAAATAAAATTGAAAGATAGCTGAACACACCTATATAATAGGAAACACGTAATAGAATTTGACTGATAACGAGAAAGGAAAGAATGTTGACCCAAAATTCCGTTCGCTTTGCTTTCCCAGAAAAATTAATATAGTTGATCCAAAAAGATTGAAGTGCTTTTAAATAAATCATCGTCTGCTCCCTTTTCAACATAATCATTTTCTTCTTTTTAGCTTACTTGATATTGTTTCATTTAACAACCTAGCTTTGAAAACTTGCTACCAGTTGTGTATGATAATAAAAAAAGGAGAAGTATTATGAAAATATCACATGAAATTCCACGTGCTGAAGAATATGTGCATCTACGTAGCATCACTGGATTAAGCATTAAAACCATTGAAAGTGCAAAAATTGCCTTACCGAATTCCGTTTTTGCAGTTACAATCCGCGACAACTCTAACGGAACCTTAATCGGAATGGGACGAATCGTTGGAGACGGGGCTTGCATGCTTCAAATCACAGATATTGCAGTTAATCCAGCTTACCAAGGCCAAGGTTTCGGCAAAAAGATCATAGCCGAGCTGATTGATTTTATTGAAAAAAAACTGCCACAAGATGCTTACATCAGCTTGATTGCGGACTTGCCTGCTGATCGACTTTACAAGCAATTTGGCTTCGTTGAAACAGCTCCCGACTCAATCGGAATGACTCTCAAGCGCAACTAAAAAAAAGCCTTGGCGCGCTAAAAAGCGCGCCAAGGCTTTTTTAAAAAATTAAGTAAGTATCAAAGTGGACCGTCAAGTAAGTTCCACGTTAATGTCGTGCTATATTCTTCGTTTGCTGCTTTTATAGATGTTCCTGGAACATGAAGCTTGATACTTTTTTCTCCATTTGCAGACGTTCCAAAATTAGCAAACCAAGTACCCATTCCTTTACCAGCTGCAGCTGTCAGAACTGTATTGGCTTGTCCGATATGAGCCACTTCAATTTCAAAATCAGTGGCAGGTGTAGGCGGAGCAGCCAGGCTAGTACCATTAGTGTTAATATTGGCGAATGAAAGTTGCGCCCCTACAAGGATATTACCATTTACCGCAGATTTGAATTGACCTTGTTGTGTCACTTGAAGAGTCCAACCCGCAGACGTTCCACGTTTATCTGTTACCTGAACATAGTTAGGAACCTGCTTTGTCGTTCCATCTTGAAGAAGCAGTTTATCGAGTTTTGCGTAATAATCTTGATCCGCCGCAGAAATGTCTTGATCGCCAAACTCAATATTCGAAGCACGGTCAATACTTAATGAACCTCCTGTTCCAGGCTCAACCGGATGTTTCGCTCCAGGATCTGGCACAACTGGATTCTTTGGATCTGGACTACTTGGATCTAATGGCGGAGTTACACTTGTATCTTCCTTAAAAGTCACATACCCTTTCGATGTTGTTTGAGCTAATGATGATGGCGCTGCATATGCTCCCGACGCAAAGCTAAGCACTGCTGCTGTGCTTAGCACACCAACTGCTGCAATTTTTACTAATTTCATTCTTCTTCCTCCTTTATTTTTAAACTACACCCCTACTTTAAAGCTTTTCTCTTCTTCTTTTTCGATACATTGTCTCAAAAAAAAAAATCGCACAAAATTTTGACAGCCTACTTTTTCAAACCCCTCATCATTCAATTTTTTCCCGCCAAACTCCCTCTGCCTCAATCTATCTTTCTTTCATTGATACAGAATCTTAGAACTGTATTAAAACACCCTTAAAAATCGTATCTCGTTATATAAAAGATTTTATCTTTTTACTATTGTTTTCGCTTTCACAATAGGTTATGATCATAGTGATAAGAAATATTGCTCATTCACTCACGTTAAATAGTTAACAAAATAAAGGTAACTTAGGAGGAAAAAACGCTATGACAAAAGCATGGGAAGGTTTTAATGGTACAGCTTGGCAAGATTCCATCAATGTTGGCCAATTTGTACAAGATAATTACACACCTTTTGAAGGAGACGAAAGCTTCTTAGAAAACAGCACACCACGTACAGTTGCATTAAATGATAAAATTAATGATTTAATTGCCGAAATGGACGCTAAAGGCGGCGTTCTTGATATGGATAATAAAATTGTATCAAACGTTGCCTCACACAAAGCCGGTTACGTAGATAAAGATTTAGAAGTTGTAGTAGGTCTTCAAACAGATAAAGCATTCAAACTTGCTTTCATGCCAAATGGCGGTCTTCGTACAGCAGAACAATGTTTAATTGAAAATGGTTATGAAGTTGATCAACCAACACACGATTTCTTCATAGCTAACCGTCCAACAGCAAACGACGGAATTTTCCGCGCATACACTGACGATATCAAACGTGCTCGTCACTCACATATTGTAAGCGGTTTGCCAGATGCTTATTCACGCGGACGTATCATTGGTCTTTATCAAAAACCAGCTCTTTACGGAGTTGACCGTTTGATTGCTGAAAAACAAAAAGATTTGAAACAAATTCCTGTCACTTCGGATGAAAACATTCGGCTACGCGAAGAAGTTTATATGCAAATCAAAGCACTTAAAGACTTAATTACACTTGGAAATGAATATGGACTTGAACTTGGACGTCCTGCTGAAAATGCATATGAAGCTGTTCAATGGACTTATATGGGCTACCTTGCTTCTATTAAACAAGCAAACGGTGCTGCAAGCTCATTCGGTCGTATTCCGATTTTCCTTGATATCTATATCCAACGCGATCTAGAACGCGGCATCATCACTGAACTTGATGCACAAGAATTGATCGAACAGTTAACACTTAAACTTCGTATGGTTCGTTTCGCTCGTACAAACGGATACAACGAATTATATGCTTCTAATCCAACTTTCGTAACAACTTCGATGGCTGGTATGGGAGCTGACGGTCGTCACCGTGTTACTAAAACAGATTTCCGTTTCTTGCACTGCTTAGACAATCTAGGAAACTCTGCAGAACCTAACTTGACTGTCCTTTGGGATACACGTCTTCCTGAAACATTCAAAAACTACTGCATGAAAATGAGTGTGAAGCACTCTTCTATCCAATACGAAAATGATAAATTAATGCAAGAAGAAGGCTATGGCGATATGCAGTGTATTTCTTGTTGCGTAAGCCCGCTAAACCCTGAAGCTGATAAAGATAAAGGGGAAACACACAACTTGCAATACTTCGGAGCACGCGTAAACGTTCTTAAATGTCTACTTGGCGCAATCAATGGCGGTAAAGACGATCTTCACAAAGAACAAGTCTTTAACGTGGTTGAACCCATCACATCTGAGTACCTCGACTACGATGAAGTTCTAGAAAAATTCGATGTATCAATGGACTGGCTTACTGACACATATGTAGATGCAATGAACATCATTCACTATATGACGGATAAATATAACTACGAAAGCATGCAAATGGCATTCCTTCCAACAAAAGTTACAGCTAACATGGGATTTGGAATCTGTGGATTTGCTAACGTTGTTGATAGCTTAAGCGCAATTAAATATGCGAAAGTTAAAACAATCCGCGACGAAGATGGCTTTGTTTACGACTATGAAGTGGAAGGCGACTTCCCGCGTTACGGTGAAAACGATGACCGTGCTGATGATATCGCAGTAATGGTTCTTAAAATGTTTAAAGAGAAACTTGATTCGCACAAACTTTACAAAGATAGTGAAGCAACTGTTTCTATTTTAACAATCACTTCTAATGTTGCTTACTCTAAACAATGTGGTAACTCTCCTGTACACAGAGGACCTGTCTTCGATGAAAATGGAAAAATGATCAAAGAACCTGAATTCTTTAGCCCAGGAGCTAACCCATCGAACAAAGCAAAAGGCGGCTTCCTTGATAACCTAGCGAGCCTTACAAAAATTCCGTTCCACTATGCAAATGACGGAATCTCACTTACAATCCAAGGTGCACCGAAAATGTTCGGTAAAACTTTCGAAGAACAGCATTCAAACCTTGTTGGTATCCTTGACGGCTACTTTGAAAAAGGCGGACAACACATCAACCTTAACGTCCTCAATCATGAAGAAGTTATTGAAAAAATTAAAGCAGGTATCCCTGTTATCCTTCGTATTAGCGGTTACTGCTTAAATACAAAAGACTTAAACGACGAACAAAAAATGGAGCTTTGTCAAAGAATGTTCCACGAAAAATTAGTCGGCTAAGAAAACAATCTAAAAGCCCGTTTCCTCACTGGAAACGGGCTTTTTTTAATTACCACTATACATTTGCTTTTCAAAGTGTAGCAACTGCTCTTTTTTTATCGCTTCAACTCGCTCAACTATCTTTGGTTTCCCTGAATGAAAGTCGAGATGTGCTTGTTTTGAAAGCGTAATTAAATTGCTTGCGTGATCACTCCCGCCTTCTGAAACAAAAATAAGATGATGAATCGCCAGTTCCGCTCCAGAAGCCGGAATTCGAATATGATGCCGGTTAGTAAGTGCCAAATCAGCCCCAGTTGCGCAGCAGTAAAACTTGTCGCGCAAGGCGATTCGATATGGAACTGTGCTCATTCCGCGTTTTTGGAACGTGACACGGCTGTAATTTCGCGAACATTTATCCGCACAAAAAGAACGTCGTCCAGCTGGAAGCTCACTGCCGCACCATTTGCATAAATTCGGATTAGAACGAAAATCAGTTGAAAACGCAAGGGTTTCTCCGAAGATTTTTTCATACTCGGACAAACTTAACCATCTTCGTTCATAAGTTTCGCTTGCTGCTTGATAGCGCAGTGCACTACCTTTCGCTTTATAGTGATACTTGCTCGGCAGAAGTTCTGCTGCTTTTTTTGCCGCACTGCGCAGCTCTCGGTCAATTCCGCTCGTTTTTAACGGAATGCTGCCCTGCCCAAGCTGAATGACAGACTTGCACTTGAAGCAAATCGCAAAATTCGGTTCGTCTTTTCCCCGAGCAACAAGTAGTTCTAATCGTCTGGAGCACGTCGGACAGTTTGCACCCATTATTTTGATACGCTCGTAACCCATTTGATCCCTTCTTGTTTCGTTTTTCTCTATTGTAGCTTGTTTTATCTTGTTTGAAAAGCAGTCCATAGCTTGCTTTCTCGCTTTTTAAGGATTAGTATTTACTTATCACGACTTCGGAAGGTGGAACTCATGGAAAAAAACAGCCGCACTCAGAAATTAGCTCTTACGGCTGTCATGCTGGGTGCTTTTATTTCACTGCTTGACACAACAATCGTGAATGTCGCATTGCCGGATATCACGAAATCGCTTCACGCTTCAAGCGAGACGATCGAATGGGTCATCTCTGGCTATGCACTTGCCTTTGGGTTGATTTTGATTCTTGCTGGGCGTCTCGGCGATCAATACGGGCGAAAAAACTTGTATTTGATCGGAATAACGCTTTTTCTCATTATGAGCATCACGGCCGGTTTTGCAACATCTGAGGCAAGTCTTATCACTTCTAGGATTATTCAGGGACTTTCAGCCGGTTTATTTTTCCCGCAGATCAATGCAATTATTATGGATATTTTTAAAGGCGACAAACTTGGACAGGCTTTCGGTATCCTCGGCTCTGTCATTGGCATTGCAACAGCTATCGGACCGCTGACCGGAGGGCTTTTGATTCAACTTTTCGGTGCGGAAAATGGTTGGCGTTTTGTCTTTTTTGTCAACGTTCCGTTTGTACTCGTTACCTTGATTCTTGCTGGGCTTTATTTACCCAAAAATACAAAAAACGAAAAAGTCGCTTTCGATTTCATAAGCGTCATTTTGCTGACTGCCGGCTTGATGTTGCTTCTTTATCCTGTTATTTCAAGCGGGGCTGAAGGATTTAAACCTTATGACTTCGGCTTAATGCTGCTCTCTTTACCGGTGCTCGTAGGGCTTTATTTTTATAGCGTACGCGAAACAAAGCACGGCAAACAGCCATTAATTTCGCCGACACTTTTAAAAAAATAAATCTTTTGCATCTGGCATGGTGCTCTCACTTGTTTATTTCGCTGCGTTTACTAGTATTTTCTTCGTCTTTTCTTTAACGTGGCAATCCGGGTTTGGTCGATCAGCAATTGTTTCTGGCCTTGCGATCAGCCCATTCGCACTTGGAAGCATGCTGGCCGCCTCAAACAGCAATCGACTGATGCAAAGGTTAGGACGAAAACTGCTCATTATCGGCATTTTACTCGTCATCGGAGGTCTTACAGCTGTTTCAATGATTTTTCACTGGAACAGCGGCGCTTTTTCGCCATGGTTGACCGCTCTTCCACTTTTTATTTCTGGACTCGGAAGCGGCTTGATAATTTCGCCGCTCAACAGTTTTACACTTGCAACAGTGCCAGGAGCAGATCGCGGCGGAGCAAGCGGCATTTTCAATACAGCCCAGCGCATCGGCTCATCGTTCGGCATTGCATTTGTCGGTTCTGTATATTTTCATACTTTGCACAAAAGCACAGCAGGGGGAGGAGCGGCTGCTTTTTCATCAAGCTTACAAATGAGTATTTATGTCAACTTGGTTTTACTCTTACTTTGCTTAGGTTTAGTATTCCGCCTGCCGAAAGAAACCCGCTCGTAGCCGCGAGCGGGTTTCTTTATAAAAATATTTCCAGTTCTTGCGCCAAAGCCGAATGCCCTACTTCGTGTAATACATCAAGCACATAGCGCGTTTTCTTCCGACCTTCCGTTTCCTTGTCTTGTTTAATTGCCAAAACCCCTTCAAAAAACTTTCCGGCAAGCCGGTGAAAAAGCTCTTTATAATCTGTACTGATTAATTGCAGTTGTTTAATTAAAACCTCTGCATAATCAAGCCTTTCCCCGCGAAGTGTTAAGCTAATCAAATTAACGAGCATACTGCAAAAAATTTCCCGTCCTCGGTCATATGGCAAATATTGTTCTAGTGATTTAGATAACCTTCTGAAAAAACGAACTTGATGTTCAGCATCCATAAACTCAACGGTATTCCCGTAAAGTTGCACTTCTTGAAGTGTCCAGCTTTCAATGGTCTCCAAGCGTTGTTGAATGAGACTTTTGTCTTTCGAACTAACAACGGCAGGATCATAAATACCAGTCTGCTCCAAATGTTCAATCACAGCAATCCTACATCGTACTTCTGCAGCTCTTACTTGATCTATCGTGTCTTGTTTTAACAGCACTTCAGCTAAAAGCTTTTTCAAAGCCGCTAAATCATGGCGATTAGCATATTTGGAGTAACGATAAATATAATCAGAATAACTGTTTAAATGGTAATTATCTGATATATATAAGAATTCATCAATTTCCATCGATAAGCGATCAAGTACTTCGAGTAATAGCGTCGCTGAAATGCTATGATTTCCTTTTTCAAACTCGATTGCATAAGACTTAGATAGTATATTTTGATAGACATCTTTTTGTGTAAGTCCTTTTTGTTTACGAATTTGTCTAATTTTCCCGCCAAAATTCATTTCGCTTACCTCCTCAATATACCTGCAACCATTCATTTTCTTCATTATTTTACCCTAAACAAAATATAAGCAATTGAAGGTTTATTGTCGAGTAAATACAATCAGCTAAGAAGAAAGCCTAAACCGAGTGATAGTAAATCAAAAGCAATGTGTACAGCTAAGCTTACCCAAATCGAGCCAGATTTCAAATAAGCAAAGTTTAGCCAGATACGGGCTACTCCCTGAATAAGCAAAATATGCAAGAGTGTTTGGATGATATCTCCATTGCTATACGTCCAAAAATGAACTAAGCCGAAGACAAGGGCTGAAATAAGGATCGCTGTCCAATCAGGAATCCATTTTCGTAACCATTCTAAAATACTGATTGAAAACAATTCTTCTCCAAGTAGCATAAATGGCAAAAAGAAAAAAATATAAAACTGACCTGTAGCAGGATTACTTGTCGCTGAGCCATATACAGCTTGTTCGAGTATTCCCACCCCAAAACTCCAAATGATATTCGCGATTAAGAAAATCAAAAACCATTTGATGGGCTTTTCTGGTTTTCGAAAAAGCTGCTTAAAGCCCTTCCAGCCAAGCATTAAAGGTGTAGCGATCAAAGTAGCTACAAAAAGCGTTAGATTGTTAAAAATCCCCAAAAAGGCCACATGCGACATCATGTAAATCCCTGTCCCTAGCAAAGAAAGTCCAACCAGTATTCTTACTATCTTCATTTTATGATCCATTCTCCTTTAACAAGCAAACCTTAAATTGTTGATCTGCTTTTCCATATTGGTATACTATGCAATCCCTTTATTGCTACGCAAGTATAACAAGATTTACATTGCACCATAAAAAAAGTCCGATATATCGGACTTAGATGAACTCTATTTACAGCAACTAAAAAACACCTTAACAAAATGATTGGAAATCCATTTGTTAAGGCGCCTTACAAACTAGTTAACTTGTAACCGGAACAGCTTTCACCACTATCCTCTTGTCGGTCTTTACAGCTTCATCGCACGTAATCAGCGTCAAATGCGCATCTGAGGATTCATCCATCAAATCGCCGCGCTTATAGGAAACGATTTGTTTGGTTGTAACTTTATAACCTACCTTTTCATTTGTACCATCTTGTTGCGCCATCGTGACTTGAATCAGATCACCTTTTTTAATTGATATAAGTCTGAAAAAAGTACGCCGGATTCTCCCATATTATGTCCGAGCAAAACAAAATTCCCTTTGCCAACTTCTTGATCTTGTCGATACGTCGTTGCTCCAACGTTTAAGTTAGCAGCGTTAGTTCCGCCTAAAATCGGCAGTTTAAGTCCAATTTCAGTAATTTCAATCGTACCGATCGCTTTATTAAGCGTTTTTTGATAGGCATCGGATTTACGAAACTCACTCAGCTCGCGAATCGTCGGTTGTTCGACTAAATCGCTTTTTTGATAATCTGCTTTGGTCGTCGTTGCACTTAGCTTCGTCGGAATGACTGTTTCTTGTTTGATCGTCTTCAAGTCCGCTTGTGCTAATCGATTTTGTGCGAATAACGTCGCTCCGAATCCTACGAATATAAAGAAAAGACCAAACAAAATAATCAACCCAATACCTTTTTTCCTGTTCTTCTTTGCTTTTTTACCATGCGTAACCGTACGCTTTTCCAAGTGTCTCATTCCTTCGTCCAAAAAATGCTAAGACAACAATCTGCCTTAGCATTTCTGTTATTTCAAGCTTTTTTTAAAACAATCCCTTAAAGAAATCCAGCAACTTGTAGCCGGTACCTGCCGAACCCGTCTTAGGAATTTCGTTTACCGCTTCTTGCTCCGTCTTTGTCTTAGGGTTCGACTCTTCGGTTGGATTTGTCGGAACAAGTGGTTTATCAACATCTGGTGCAAGCGGCGTCAATGGATTCAATGGATCTGCCGGTGTTGGCGGTGTTACCGTTACAACTGGTGATTCTAGTTCTTCATCATTGACTTTCATATGCGCCGTATTTGGAATCATAATTTCACCATTTCCATCCATATACGAGGATAAGTCTGCCCCTGCTTTTACTTTAGCCGAAACTTGCACGGTCAATTTCTTACCTGTAAATTTCGCTGGATTCGTTGCTTTCCATTCCAGCTTTTCAGTCTCTTCGTTGATTGTAAGTTCACCTTCCGCTGTTACATCAACACCGTCACAAGTGATGCTTACATCTTTCGTTTGGATTTCTAGCACGTCTTCCATGTCATCCCAGAGAATTAGCTCCGTAATTTTTTCATTAGTCGGCACTTGATAGTCCAGTTTATACGTAATCAAATCTGTGAGCGTGACGTCTTGATGGGTAACTTCTTCATCATCCGCCAAAATATGCTTATTAACAGAAGGTTCTACTGGCGGCGGTGTTACGGTAACAACGTTTGATGGTACATCTTCATCGTTTACAGTCATGTGCGCCTCATTCGGAATAACCACCATTCCGTTTTCATCGACATAAGTTGACAAGTCAGCATCTTCTTTTACGGAAGCTGATGCACGAAGCGTTAATTTTTTACCAGAAAATTCTTGTGGGTTGGTCGCCGTCCACACAATTTTTTCAGCTTCTTCGTCGAATTTAAGCGTTCCTTTCGCCGTAACATCTTGATTACCAAGATAAACTTTTGCGTCGGCTGTCGATATGTCAAGCACATCTTCCATGTCATCATAAAGAACTAAGCTGGTTAATTTTTTATTATTAGGCACTTCAAAGTCCATTTGATACTGGATTGCTTCGCCCTTTTCAAGGTCTTGATGTTGTTTCAGTTCGCCGTCTTCTAAAATTGATTTGGTCGCACTCGCATCAATTACAGGCGGCTTCGTGATTACGGTATTACTATTTTGTGACTCATCACCAATCTTCACTGTCGCTTGGTTTGGAATTTGAATTGAACCGTCTTGAACAACATAATCTGTCAAATCGGCTCCTGCTTTAATGGCTGTTTCGATTTTATAGTTATAAGTATTGCGATAAAACTTGCTGTTTGCAGAACTTCCGGTTTTGCATTTAACACAATTTGATTGCCATTTGAATCATTCGTAAACCAGCTTGTTACATCTGTACCTTCTTCATTAAAGACTTTCACGCTTTTCACATCAAGCACATCAGCCAAAGTATCCGTAAATCTGTAGCTTGCATAGTAAAATTCGGCCCACTCATCTGGAACCGTATGGAAAATATCATATGTAAAAGTTTCAGATACATTCTGCAAATTATTGCTCTCAGCTGCGGTTTCATCCGAATCAGATACTTGTTTTACAGGGACAAGCGTTTCTGTCCGCAGCGGTTTTTTCGCGAGATAGCCAAAATAGTCTCCCGCTACCACTTCATCATTTGGTTTCGATGCAACAGTCAAGTCCCGATTGTCACGTCCCCAGCGGAAGCGCAGTTCGGAGGCATCTGAATATAGGAACGTAAACATCGCATCTTCATCATAATCATTTGATGAATAGGCGCTAGGTGCATAAAATTTCCAAGCCCCGCCATTTGCGTCATATTCTACTTTTGAATTTGCTACAGGAACCAAAATTTGGTCAACAGCCGCTGCGGTTTCTTTTGAGAATGTGAATTGCTGTAAATAATCAATATCATTGATTGTCATATAACCCGAAACTTGGATTGGAGTGTTGGTACCATGTTTTACGAAGTGCCATGTTTGGTCGACCCAATTATACTGCTGAGTGATATGTCCGATACTTGTTTTAGAGTAAGCAATGTAACCTTGATTCGCATTGAAGGATTCAAAGTCATTGATTGTAATTACCAAATCAATTTCTTCCCCTTGGTATCGTCCAACATTTGTATACTTTACTCCGATTTTTCCTTTTTGAGCATCTGTCGGTTTAATCGCATACCAATCTTTGGAACGACCCGCCAAGTTTGCCATCTCCGTCCATTCGCCGCCGAAAGGGATTACTTCTGTTTCTGCTTTATTAAAGTCTGCCACAAATTCATATTCAGCACTTGCTACATCATTTGCACCTGGAACTGAGGTATTGGGTGCATTTAAAATTGGATCAGCAAACGCGTTATACGGTAGGTATAACGCCGAAACAAGCATAACTCCTGCTATGCCGGCTTTAAACACACGTTTCTTATTCTTTCTGCCTTGTAAATCTGTCATAAGTACGCTCTCCTTTTTCGTTGTTAGTTAAATTTTGTATTAAATACTGTCAATTATAACGATCATTTAGCTACTTTTATCACAAGCTTTCTAAAATAGATTTCTATGCTATTTGGAAGGTCTAATTTCTATTTTTAGTATACTTTTTATTCTATTTAAATTAAAAGATTATTTAGAGCGTAGACTTGCATTTACTCGAAATCTTCGCCCTATCTCCACCCCAATTTATCAGCCAACCAATGAAAAGCATCATCACTTTAGTATAGCATAGAACAATAGTGAAATTTTTGTCTAATTAGTGAATTTTTATGACAATTATACGGTAAAATCACTATCCTTGGGCTAATTTTTATTCATTTTTTACTTAATTTTGAGGAGGGTGTACGTAAAAGCTAGGTTCTCATCCTAAGATGTGCAAGGTTAGAAAAAAGAGACTTCCCGAGAAATAAAAAGCAGAAATTGATGGGGATTTTGATTTCAAATCCCCAATAATTTCTGCTAATTGTTAATTTATTCTCAAGAATGTACTAATTTATCCAAGCCTGATACTACGCGGTTTGCTTCCTGTAAAATAAGCGGATTGCCGATTCCAATGACATACATGCCGCCTGCTCGCCCGGCTTCCACTCCAGCTTCCGCATCTTCGAATACCACACAGTCTTCTGGTTTAAGCCCAAGCTCATCAGCGGCTTTTAAGAAAACCTCAGGATCTGGCTTTGCTTTTGACACTTTGTTGCCGTCGATAATCGCGTCAAATAGATCAATAATGCCGAGTCCTTCTAGAATCATCACTGCATTTTTACTAGCAGATCCGAGTGCAATTTTCTTCCCTTCCGCACGGCTTTGCAGCAAATATTCCTTTGCTCCCGGCAAAATTTCTGATTCGTCGAGATGAGAAATCATTTCCACGTACCAGTCATTTTTCTTCTTCATCAGTTCCTGAAACTCATCTGCGCTTTTTTCTACCCCGCCGATTTCAAGAATAATTTCAAGCGATCGCACGCGGCTGACACCTTTTAATCGTTCATTATCTTCTTCTGTAAACGGAATCTGAAGCTCATCCGCCAATCTTTTCCATGCTTTAAAATGATACTTCGCTGTATCTACAATTACTCCATCTAAGTCAAAAATTTCACCTTTTACCGTTGCCATAATTTACTTCCCTCCTGCGTAATTTCCGCGCGGTACTTCACGCCGCGCACTGTCACATTAAAAGCCAGACGAGCCCATTTTTTTGGTAAATGCGGGCTAAGTGAGACTTCGCCATTCACCATTTTCAACCCGCCAAATCCAAGTACCGCAGCCATCCATGCACCACCATTTGCTGCCGGATGTGTGCCGCCGATATAAATCGTTCCGGCAAATTGCTTCGACTCGCCGGTCAAATCAACCGAAGCCGTTTTCATAAAGTATGGATACGCCCATTCTTCGTTTCCAATTTCACAAGCAAGCAGTGCATAGATACACGGGCTGAGAGACGAACCGTGTTCCGTTCGAGGTTCATAGTATTCCCAGTTGCTGCGCTTCACAGCTGCACTATATTCCTCTTTGAACAAGTTGAGCATCAAAACAACATCCGCCTGCTTCAAAATTTGCGTATCCGAAGCAACACCGTAAGCGCCGCCCCAATACTCTTTCGGGTCAAGCACACGTTTTCGTACCTCTTCGAGTGAAGCATCCTCAAGTTTGAAATAGCCGTCAAATTGTTCAACCAACCCTGTTTCCGGACAAGGTTCCGGTACGTATAACTGTTCCTTCATTTCTTTCAGCTTCAAAAGATCGTCATCCAACGCGAGCTTTGAGAACAGTTCTTCATAGAAATCAGGGTATTTTTCTTGTAGCAGTTCAACCGTCTTGAGTGCCGTTTGAAGTGTATAGTCCACCATTTTACTCGTGTAAGCGTTATTATAAACGCGTTCATGGTATTCATCTGGACCGATGACATCAATGATTTCATAGCGAGCCAGATCGCTGTTGTAGTAGGCATAGGAATAGTAAAATCTTGCACATTCCAAGATCACTTCTGCTCCGCCGTCAAGAAGAATCTGATCGTTTCCGCTGAACTGATAGGATTGCCACAAGCCGTGCACAACTGCTGCACTGATATGTACTTGTTTATCGCGGAAATATGTCCGCATCGGTCTCCCGGTAAAGACATCGGTTACATTGAAATCCGAGCAGGCATCTCGACCGTCTTCTTGGCTTTCCCACGCATAAAATGCTCCGCGATACCCATATTCTGCTGCCTTTTTACGTGCCCCGTCAAGCGTGTGAACACGATAATGCATCAAATGCTCCGCAACAGAAGCATCTGTATACAAATAAAATGGTAACATAAACATCTCCGTATCCCAAAAGATAGCCCCTTTATAGGTCTGTCCAGATAGACCGCGAGCTGGAATGGAAACTAGATTGGAATGATGCGGCGCAATGATTAGCAAGTGATAAATGCTGTATCTCAGTGCAAGCTCAGCTTCATCATCCCCATCAATTTCAACATCGGCTTCCGCAAAACGAGAGCCAAACACTGCCGCGTGTTCATCAAGCAGCGATTCATAGCCGCGTTCTGCTACCGAACGAACAGCTTGCTTGGCTGCGTGAAGCGGGGCATCCAGATCAACCGATGTGTAAACCGAGATAAATTTCGTTAGTTCATAGTCTCGGTCGGAAGATGCTGTAAACCTGAAGATACGGTACACCCCCATTTCCTCCCGAACAATCTCTTCATCTGCTTCAAAATCAAACGAAACTTGCTCTGCGACCACAATTTTATGCCCAAGTTCGCCAGTTGTCGCTTCTGCTGTAAGCGTTCCGTTTTCTTCCACTAAAACTTGCTTGGCAAAATGCGGTCCGTTAATATCCCAAACATCTCCATCAATGCCGGTTTTCAGAACTACTTCGCTGCCTTTTGGAACCCGAAACACATACTTGAGCGCCGCGATATGCACATCCGCTGAACTCACGAACCGCTCCGACCAAATGTGAACATCGCCATTATTTATGGTAAAGCGGGAGTTTCGCTTATGAAGCGCCGATTTCAGCTCTAGCGACTGCCGATGTTCGGTTGGCCGAATTTGTGTCACACTGCACGCTTCCCCGTCCACAACGAGCTCTGTAAAAAAGCCGTTCGGAGCATTGACTGGTTCTCGCCACAGATCGCCTTTCTGATCATATACACCTAACAAATTGACTGCCGGAAATTCTGCTTTGCGCGCTTCTTCCATCGTCCCTCGCACGCCCATATAACCATTTCCGATCAAAAATTTATTACCGAAGTTAACCTGCTTATCCGATTTGAATCCTGTTTCCGTTACTTGCCAGTTCATGCTGCCCCTCCTTTTTTCAGAAATATGCCAGAACAGTTTGTTCTGGCATATTTCGCTTCATCATTTAATTTTGCCATTCAGCTGGAATCGCGATGCATTTCGCGGTGCTATCAAGCGTTTCTTCCTTGCCGTAAATCATCACCGCCGCAGTTTCAGCATTTAAAACTCGGAATATCGCTTCCGTTTTTTCCACGTGTACTTCGATGATTGCTTGTTTATAATCCACACGGAATGTATAGCTGTTCCACTTTTTTGGAATCGTTGGATTTAGGATCAAGACTGGTCCGTCACTTCGCAAACCGCCGAATCCGTATACAATGTTCACCCATGCTGCCGCAATCGAAGTGGTATGCAAACCTTCCCTTGTATTACGGTTGTAGTTATCAAGATCCATCCGCGTTGCAAAACCAAAGAAATCAAAGGCTTCCTCATGTTTGCCAAGTTCTGAGGCAAGCACGGAATGAACAGAAGGTGAAAGGGAAGATTCATGAATCGTACGCGGTTCATAGTACTCATAATTGACCCGTTTTTCCGCTTTGCTAAACTGTTGGTTATACAAAAATTGGAACATCAAGACATCGGGTTGTTTGATCATATCGTTGCGGTAAATTCGGTCATATGACCAGTGGCTGTAAAGCGGGAAATCTTCGACCGGAATTTGATCGACATTAATATGAGGCAAATCGAAATAGCCGTCATGCTGCTCAAAGAGACCGTTCGCCTCTTGCAGTAGAAGTGTTTGATCCGCCGCGTTTTTCCATTCATTTATTTCTACTTCGGTAACGTTCGTCTTTGCTTGAAGCGCCGCGTATTGCTCGGGAGCCGTGCTTTTCATTTCCTTCAAAACTTGAATCGTATAAAGGAACGTCATTTTTGCCATGTAATTCGTGTAGCTGTTGTGGTTGACCATAACTTGAAACTCATCCGGACCCATTACACCGTAAAAACCGAATTTTCCTGTTGCGGCACTATAATCGCCACGAGAACGTAAGAAACGTGCTATTTCTGTGAGCATTTCGGCACCATGATTATACAAAAATTCATTATCTTCTGAAAGATGAACGTAATGCCATATCCCATAAGCCACGCCAGTACTTGGTTGGAATTGTGTACTTGCATGTTGCCAAAGTGTACATGCTTCTTCACCATTTAGCGTTGCAATTGGATAACAAGCTCCTTCGCAATCTAATTGCCGCGCTCGAATTTTTTGCTTCGGCAAGTGTAGAATAGCGAAACTCCAGCAAATTTTTAGCTGCTTTCAAATTCGTGAAAAGATAGTATGGTAAACAACATGTTTCAGTATCCCAAAAAGCATGACCGTTATAAGCTTCACCGGTCAATCCTTTTGCGCCGATGTTATTCGTCGGGTCTTGACCGTGATACGTTTGCTGCAATTGGAAAATACAATAGCGAATGCCCTGCTGATTTTTCAGGTCACCGTCGATTTTAATATCAAACTTTGCCCAAACATTTTCCCAAAACGCTTGCTGTGAAGCTTTAGCCGCCTCATAGCCACACTCGTGTTGTTTTGAAAGATTAGAGTGCCCCTTTTGAACGAATTCCGCTTCTGCTAAACTGATATTTTTCTCAGCCAAATTTGTAATATACTTAGTGAGCGAATCCTGCTGCGCTTTTTCAAGCGGAAAATCGAACGTATAACCGACAAACTTTTCTGTCTCGAGTCGTTCACATACAATCTCGCGGCTTACTTCAAGTTCAAATCCAGAGAAAACCCGCTGATTTGAGCTCGTCGTATCGCTTACGATATAGGCTCCCTTTTCAGTAAAGCCTTTCTCTGTCGTATTCCAATATTTAGCATCATTCGATCCGTGTGTTGTCCCGAAGTTTTGTCCAACCGTTACTTTGATCGCTCCGCTAAAATTTTCCGGCTCAAACGTTATTTTTTGAAACGCTTCCGTATAATTTTCCATATGCAAAAAGCGTTCAAACGTTATTTTCAAACGTTTACCTGAATGTGTAATCCATGTCAGCGTCCGACTGAGTTCCCCCGTTTTAAGGTTCAGTTCGCGTTTAAAGTTTTCCATCTGAATCTGGTTCATATCAAGCATTTCACCATCAAGTTCAAGCTTTGTATAAAATGAATCCACCGCATTGACCATAAAATGCGTTTTTGAAACGATACCTTTATAGTTAAGTCCCGTTTCAGCATGGTCGCGTTCATAAATACCATTAAAATAACTGCCTTGAAGTGATGGAGCAGTTGTCCCTTCTTCAAAATAGCCACGCACGCCCATATATTCATTTCCTAGGGAGAAAACTGATTCAGCTACTTCGTTATAAGCTGGATCAAAACCTTCCTCAATGATCTTCCAAGGATCAAGTTTAAAATACTCATCTGCAATCTTTGCCATAGTTCCCCCCGTACCGCCGCAAATTTTAACAACTGTTTACTTCTTAGAAACTGATTTCCGAATCACAAGCTCCCCGTCAAGCGACGTATAACGGCTTGTATCCGCGTTGTCGTCTTGAATAATCGAATGGAGCGTTTCCATACCGAGCTCACCTTTTCGAATCGAGTCCAGCCGAATTGTCGTTAATGGCGGATCGCTTAGACGCGCATAGCGGATATCATCAAATCCGATAATTGACGTCTTTTCTTTATCATATAAATTCCGTTCTTTCAAATAATGAATCAGCTCAACTGCAAGAAAATCTGCCGTTACAACAATTGCGCTGTAGCCATCAAGCGTTTTCGCAATTGCTTCGAAGTCATCATGAAAAAATAGTTTGTCGTTATCATAATCAAGCCCTGCATTTTCAAGTGCTTCCAAATAGCCGCGATACCGCTCGCGAATAACGCCTGTTCGGTCCGCTTTAAATGGATATGTGAAAAAAGCAATGTCTTGGTGCCCTTGTTCAATTAAAAAATTAGTCGCTTTGTAGCTTGCTTCATAGTCATTCGTATTGACAAATGCCCGGTTATGCTGTTTCTTCGCTATTTCGTAGTTTCTATCTGAGAGATGCGTATCAAGAAAAACAACCGGAGCTTGAATCCGCTGATTCACTTCCTCAAAAAATTCTTCTGAAACACCGACGCCGATGAAGCCTTCAAATTTCCAGTTTGATTGAACAGACTCCACATCTTCTACCGAAACAACAGCATGAACAAGCGTAAAATACCCGAGTGCTCTTGCTTTCTGCTCAATCCCTTCCAAAACTTCGGCAACGAACGGATCGGCGAAATTAAACTGGTCGTTATCAGCATAATACAGCAGTCCAATCAAATTAGAAGATGATTGTACGAGCGCACGAGCGTTCATATTAGGCGTATAATTATATTTCTTAATAATCTTTTCAATCTGCTCAATCTTGTCTTGTGACACACGATGCTGCCTTTTATTGACTACATTTGAAACAGTTGTCATGCTTACGCCTGCTTCTTCGGCAATTTGTCTGATCGTTATCTTCATCTCATCATCTCCACTTATGCGTATTCTACCGCTATTATAGCGTACTTGAGACCCATTTTCTCTCTCAAAACGTTCTCCTTATTTTCCGGATCCTTTCGCTACTCCTGCAATAAATTGCTTTTGGAAAATGATATAAACTACGATGATTGGAATAATCGAAAGCGAGGTTGCCGCGAATAAGCCTCCGTAATCCGTTCCATATTGCCCGTTGAACGCCCGAAGTCCTACCGAGATCAATTGCTTGTTTTCATCATTGATCATAAGGAATGGCCAGAGATAGTCTTCCCAACTCCATAAGAATTGGAAGATTGCAAGACTTGCAATCGTGTTACGCGACATCGGCAAAATAATCCGATGGAAAATATAGAAGTCCGATGCTCCGTCGATTCGTGCTGCTTCAAGCATTTCATCTGAGATGCCAGAAATTGATTGGCGGAATAAGAATACGCCAAATCCGCTTACCATCGCCGGAATGATCAAAGCTTTATACGAATCAAGCCAGCCAAAATCAAGCATCATTTCGTATTTAGGAATAATCGTAACCGCCCAAGGAAGCATCATTGTTGAAAGCACAATTCCAAACAAGAGCCCGCGTCCGCGAAATTTAAATTTCGCAAAAATGAAGCCGATTAAAGCACTCGTGTAAATCACGATCGCCGTTGTGACAACCGAGATAAACAGACTGTTAAAGAACATCCGCATGAAATTGAATTTTTCTTGGATGCTGACATAGTTTTCAAGTGTGGACATTTTCGGGAAGAATCCGCCGTTTACCTTTACGATCTCCGCATTCGTTGCAAACGATGAAACAAGCATCCAAACAAACGGAATCACCGTGATGATCGCAAGGATGAGTAGTATTCCATTAAATAGCGTCAGTTTCACCTTATTCATTACGATGTCTCCTCCTTGCCCGTTATTTTAAACATAATCAGCGTAAGTATCCCAATGACAACAAACAAAATAACCGCCATTGCCGAAGCTGTTCCGAAATTATACTTCTCAAATGCTTCATCGTAGATCAGATAGGAAATCACATATGTATCTGTTCCCGGACCGCCTTTTGTCATAATTAAAATTTGAATATAAGCTTGCAGGTAAGCAATCAAAGAGGTAATCACCACAAATAGTGTTGTCGGCTTCAAAAGCGGCCACGTAATACTTCTGAACTTTTGCCACTTGTTCGCCCCGTCAATATCAGCTGCTTCATATACATCATCAGGAAGCGCCATAAGCCCTGCTAGAAAAATAACTGTTGCATAACCAAAGTCTTTCCAAACCGTCATAAAGATAATTGCCGGCATCGCCCACTGCGAATCCATCAGCCAGTTAATATCAAGATTAAAAACTTTATTAATTAGACCAAATTGCGGATTGTAAAGCCACATCCAAACAAAGGATACAGCCACAAGCGGCGTAATGGTTGGCATGTAGAACATTCCTCTAAAGAAGGTTTTAAATCTTGCGAGCTTCGAATAAAGCAAAACAGCAAGTCCTAAGCCGATAACAACCCGGAAGACAACTGCGAAAAATGTGAAAACAAAAGTGTTTTCCATCGACTTCCAGAAAAGCTTGTTCGCAAGCACATCTTTATAATTATCAAGACCGACAAAATTATATTTATCGATCAGCGGATTCCAGTCGTGTAAACTTCCGGCAAACGCTTTGTAGATTGGATAGACAAGGAAAACAGCGAAGTAGAGAACTAGTAAAACAATCGTGATGTTTTTTAAGTTGAAAATAGATGGTCTTAAACCCTTCTCATTCACAACGTCTCCTCCTCTTTCTTATAAAACCGAGAAGGATACAAAGGACGCACCCCGTGTATCCCTCTTCCGGTCAAAATTTATTTCTTAGCCTCATCATAGAATTCATAAGCGGATTCAAGCGATTTAAAGTCCGTATCTTTCATTTCAGACTCCATTTTTTCCTGTCCATCTTTGATCGCTTGCTTCATGTTTTTGCCATTGTAAAGTACATCATCAAACGTTTGATCGCCTGTTTTTTCAACCGTTGCTGGGAAAGCACCCGGCCAAATTAAGCGGTCAACCCGCGGAGCAATTGCCTTGAGAACTGGATTGGCTAAAATGTCAGCATCATCCTTAAGTGACTTCTTCGTTGGGAAAGAAGCGAGCGATAAGGCACCTTTTTTCGAATAATCATCATTTGCAAGCAAGTATTTCAAGAAATCTTGAGCAACCGCTTGTTGTGCTTTTGATTGGTTCTTGTTAATCCCTGGTGTGCTTTCGCCGTTATAGCGGTCATAAGCAAATGGAACATCCTTAGTTGGTGTTGGCGTTGCAAACACGCCGAAGTCAATATCTGGATACTTCGTTTCCAGTTCGTTCAGATACCAGCCCCACATGTAAACCATTGCAGTTTGACCGTTTCCAAAACTTTGTTTGGCTTCTTTACCAAAGTCCTTCGATCCAACTTTGTCTTTTTCATAGAGATCAATCAAGAATTGCATATTTTCAATGGTCGTTTTGTTGTCGTAATTCGCTACTTTGCCACCATCTTTAAATAACAGGGTGCCCTTTTGATAATTAAGTCCTTCATAAAGCGCGCTGTAGTTCTCGAAGTTATAGTTAAAACCTGCCTGTACAATCTTGCCGTTTTCAGTTTTTGTCAATTTTTTAGCGACTGCGCGAAATTCGTCCCAAGTTTTTGGAATATCATTTTCCGTAAGGCCTGCTTCTTTCCACAGCGCTTTATTATAATAAATGTTCCCAGTGTTGATTAAGCTGTCAGTGTAATAAACTTTACCATCTACAACATGCGAATCAACAGAAGTGAAATCCGCTTTAAGATCATCAACCGAGATATCGTAAGGTGCGAGATATGGCATCAAAATGTCGTTTTGCGAGTTATGTATGCCGAAGATTGCTGGACCATTCTTTCCTTTCAGTGCAAGCGGTAATTTTGTCCAAAAATCATCCCAAGGCGTTTTTACAATTTTAATTTTTACGTTTGGATAAATCTTTTCGTAATCTTTTGCCAGTTCAATTACAGGATCTCCGTCATTCCAAGTCCAATAATCAATTTGAATTGGCTCTCCATCATTCACAAGCTTATTGGGTTCAAATTTAACGGTTTGCCCAATTGCATCAAGTCCCTTATCCTTCTTCGTATCCTTCGTTCCCGAACCCGCTTTGTCACCGCTTCCTGAACCGCCACAAGCAGTTAGGCCTACTAATAGAAGCACAGAGAAAAGCGCCATTAAAACCTTTTTCATGATGAAACCTCCCTAAAATCATAATTTTATTAAGTTTAACGTTAAACTTAAGATAGATTAAGAAAGATTTAACGTTAAACCCAATCTGTTTCAATATGTTTTGTTACTTGTTGAACTACTTTGAGTTTAACGTTAAATCTATTTTTTGTCAAGCGCTTACATCTTGTTTTTTCACATTCATTTTATCAAGGTTTTTCAACACTTTGACTTCGTTTTCTTCATATTCACTTACTTTTACAGACAAAAAAATATTTTTTTATACAAGTGAAAAAATGAACATGCTATAATAGTAACAAATTAAAATAAAGGAGATTTTTATGCGAAACAAATACGAACCATTAAATTTATATAGTAATTTCAAGGCCAGTGCAGCGCTTTTTCCAGAAGTTCCCATTTATTTTGATGAGCCACTTGTAGCTTTTCCAGAATTTGGACTTGAAACGACCTACCGAGCTGCAAAAGATGCTATCGTAAAAAAAGCTAGTTTATTGAAAGAAGCTGGTTTAACGGAAGGTGATAAAGTAATTATTTACAAATCACCAAAGTTTGATACCTACTTGCTTGCTGTGGCTGCTTCATATATTGGCGCTGTTCCGGCGATGATTTCCTATCACTTGCCGGTCGAGACGATGAATGTACTTGCGGAACGTCTTGAATTTCCTTTTGTTTTGTTCGATGAAGAAACCGCGAGCAAAGCAGCCTTAACTGCAAATATTCCTTCCGCGAAATTGATTCAGGCTGAAGTTCTAGCAAAAAAAAGAACCTGCTCAATTAGCCGAGCAAGTCAAACTTCCGCTTGATGTGATTTCCTATATGACGCATACTTCTGGCACAACTGGTATCCCAAAACTGATTGCACACAGTGCGAATTCTATGGGTTTCCGCGTTCAGTGGCAGCGTAATATTCTCAGCTTGATCCGCGACAAGGAACTCGCTGCATTTCACATTTCGCCGGTTCATTCACGGTTTAACATCGGTATTTCGTCATTGATGTCACAAGGTTTTCCGCTTTTCCCAATCGCTCAGCCTGATGCAGAAAACATTGAGAAAATCATGACAACTTATAAGCCTTCGATCGTCGAAACTCATCCAAATAATTTTGTTCAGTGGGTATCTCTTGCCCGCGAAAAACCGGAAACGTTTGCGAGTATACGCTACTACCATTCCACCTTTGATGCGATCAACAAAGAAACGATGGCAGTATTTTTAAATTGTTCAGAGCGTAAACGTCCTGTTTTCATGCAAGTGTACGGTCAAAGTGAATGTGGTCCGATGATTCTTCGCTTCCACACGAAGAAAAGCCTTGAAACCCTTGATGCACGAAATATGGGATATGGTATGAAGGAATTAACGGACGTTCGCATTGTCGACCAAGCTGGACTTGAAGTCCCAAATGGCACCTCTGGAAATATTCAGATGCTCTCAAAAGGCCGCGCACTAACTTACTATAAAGAAGATGCCCGCTTTGCTGAGAATGTTTATGGTCCTTTTTGGGACAGTGGCGATTACGGCATGAAAAACCAAGCCGGCGCCTTGTTCCTGCTTGATCGCCAAGTTGACCTTGTTGATCACATTGATAGCACGCTTGCGATAGAAGATAAGCTACTTGACAGCCTGACATTTTTAGATGAAGTCGTGATCATCCGCGGAAAAAACGGAACGCCTCAACCGATCATCTCTGTCGTTTCTGGAAAGGAAATGGATTTTGATGCTTGGTATTCTGCGGTAAACGACTTACCTCAGTTAAACGAACCAATCGTAATGGCTTATGAAGATATTCCGCGTACAGCTACGATGAAAGTTCAACGTCTTAAGATGGAACGTGGATTAAATGCTGAATAAATACGAAAAATCAATGCACCCGCATGGGTGCATTGATTTTTTAACAAGCTTTATACATCTCTAGATAAAAATTCGACTTTGCTAAAGAATAAAGAAATATTGCTGTCAATTTTTACCATCAACCAACAAATTATTATCAGCATAAATAATTCATTCCTTTCTTTTAAACCTTTCGCAACTTAAAATGAGACTTTTCTTAAACAATCTCTTTATAACCATATATTTTTAAATATAAATATCGAAATTTTCTTATAAATATATTTGATTTTCTTTTGTTATCAAACCATTGATACTACGCTATTTAATTAATATGTATAGACTTTTAGTTAACTTTTTTACAAAACTATATTGTATAAAAATTCGTTTAAAGATATAATCAATAAGGGTACGAACGTTGACATGACGCTTGTTAAGTATCTATTAATACATTAGTTTTTCCTTTGTAAATTTATTTGTTTTTATATTTTTTAGTGAAAAACAACACATATTAATTATAAGTTTGAATAAAAATATATTTTTTTGTACAAAGAAATTAGAAATTACATTCAAACAAAAAATAAGTTTTATCCACACTTCACTATAGGTATACGGTGAAGTTCTGTCATGTCTAAAGAGAAAATTTAAGGAGTGGTATAAAATCGTTCGGTTACATTGGGAGTTAGTTAGTCATTTTCTAAAACGACAACAAAAGAGGAGCGAAACATTATGAAGAAAATTATTACTTATGGGACCTTTGATTTGTTACACTGGGGGCACATTCGTTTGTTAGAACGCGCAAAGTCGCTAGGGGATCACTTGACGGTCGTTTTATCAACGGATGAATTTAATTTAAAGAAAGATAAAGTGGCCTACCACAGCTATGAAATGCGCAAGTATATTTTAGAATCAATCAAGTACGTTGATGCCGTTATTCCTGAAAATGATTGGTGTCAAAAAGAACGCGATATCACAGATAACGCTATCGATCTATTCGTTATGGGAGACGATTGGAAAGGTAAATTTGATTACTTAACTGATTACTGCGAAGTGGTTTATCTAAGTCGAACTAAAGGGATTTCGACGACACGGATCAAAATGGAGCTGCAAAATCACGCATAAGGCAGTGCTTGACTGAGGAAAAGGGAGATTTTCACATATGAAAAAAGTAGCGATTATAGGATTTAACATCTTTGCACCAGGGGGAACTAGTCGCAGTAATATTAATTTGACGAAGGATTTTATGGATCATGGCTTCCACGTCGCCTTATACAATACACTGCCATTTACTAAAACCGACATCATTACGCTAAAGTATACAGAAAAAATCAAACAAAATATTTCTTTTCATTCTATTTTCGACCTTGGAAAAAGACAGGATATTGATATCTATGTCATCACTCGAGAATCACTTTTCCCCGTCTCAAAAATCATCAAACACTTTTCACCTCAAGCGATGGTCATCGGTGAGATCCATGCACCGCTCGATTTGCTAGACGAAAGTATCGACCTTAGCTTAGACAGTATTGATTTGATTCGCGTAAGCACGCCTTCCATTGAAGAGGAGTTTAAAAAGCGCTATCAATTCAAGCATGTGGTGAATCATACCGTAAGCGTAAGGCACTTAAAAATTGATTCACGCATTATCTCCCCTAAAACCAGCAATCTATCTGTTTTCTCACGTTTTGAGGACAACGTTAAAGATATATCATACAGCATTAAACTGATGGATTACCTCGTCAATTACCTAGGAGCGGTCGAGCTTAATCTATACATCAACGGCTACGGACCTTCCGAAACCTTATTCAAAAACCTCATCAATTATTATCAGCTACAAAGATACGTTTTTTTGAACGAACGCGTTCCTGAAGAGAGTATCTACCTTTCCACATCACGTTTTGAAACTTTTGGTTATTCAATCGTGGAGGCGCTGGCTAAAGGCCAAAAGGCACTACTTTTTCCGGGCGAGGACGGCGCACTTAAGGAAATCTTTCCAAAAACAGAAAGTATTGAATGGCTTTGTAAAGACTTAGAAATTGATGCGCGCAATGTTCTTCAGTTCACTCAGGCTGAGCCGAATAAAGCACATTACAACGAATTAAACAGCCTGTTCGATAAAGACGGCTACATTGATTTGTTTGAAAACCAGTATCGCTTATTCCGTTTACGCCGCAGACATTCTAAAAACAATTTCAAGTTAAAAGAACAGGAAATCGAAGCTATCTATAGCAACATTTCACATACAAAACAAGCGAGACAGTTTGACTGGGCCTACTCGTTTTATACAACACTGAAAAAATGGCCAATCACAAGAGGTATCGTAACAAATACTCGCGTTAAAAAGACGAGTATTGCAATGCTTGAATCGTTTGAAAAACTGTTTGCTAAGAAAAAAGAAGAACTGCCGCTTTATGCCAATCATTTTTTTGTTGAATCGTTTCACGGAAAAGCTTTTTCAGGCGATCCGAAATATATGGCACTTCTCATTAAAGAACAGCTTCCAGATGCTAAAATTTTTGTCAGCTCGGTCAATCAACTTGTTGATATGGAAATTCGCTACTTCGGATTTGAACCTCTTCGACTTGGAAGTAGAGCTTATCTCGATAAGTTCAAAGAATCCAAGTATGTTATCGTTAACGGCAACACTCTTGATAAAGCCGGAAAAAGAGAAGGTCAAATTGTGATTCAAACTTGGCACGGCTTTCCGCTTAAAAAAATGGTAGCTGATCTTGAAGATGTCAAACAGCGTGAGAAGGAGCTTCAGCAATTTCTGCCGCGTATGAAAAAATGGGATTACTTGCTTTCGTCGTCTGATTTTAATACCGAGCTGTTTCGTTCAGCTTTTAAATTGGAAGAAAATCCCCAATTAAAAATCATCGAAAACGGTGCACCACGCAACAAGTACTTAATTGCTAACCGCAATAACCTTGCCGAAAAAGAAAAACTGCATTTGAAGTACTTTAACCGTCCACTTTCTGATAAACGCTATATTCTGTTTTGCCCGACATGGCGCAAAGACGACCGAAAAGACATCACAAGTATTGACTTGAAAACATTGATTCGCAGATTGCCGGATGACATGGAAATTATCGTGAAACTGCATCCACTCGAGGCCTCACTTAGAAAATACTATAAGTCGTTAGATAAACGGATTCATTGTTTTTTTAACGAACTTGTAGATATACAAGAATTATTTATTCTCGCCGACGTATTAATTTCAGATTATTCTTCAGCAATTTTTGATTTTGCTCATCTTAATAAAAAAATTATTATCCTTCAAGAAGATGCCGGTACCTACCAGAAGAAAATAGGTTGGTACTTCGACATTGAAAAAGTCTGCGCCATTGCAGGAAAAGCATATGATTCATTTGCACTTGCAAAAGCAATCATTCTGACTGATAGACGCGTTGATACTTATTGTCATGCCATTCAAACTAATTTGATGAGCCGTGACAGTCTACTGACAGAGCAACGCTTATTAAACGAACTTTTTTAAGAAAGGCTGGTATCCATGGAACACCCTGAACTGGAATTCTCAGATATTTATTCATTTCAACCAAAATTCGACCGCACAAAGTTGATGGTCAAAACTTTCTCAGATCGCAATTTAATTGATCTTGCGCGCGAAAATACGCAATTGATGGAGATGTATGTTTCTATTTTAGCGAAAGATTATATGCTTTATATGCACACAAATCAAGCCTCTTACTTTATCCGCCGCAAAAATATTCATACCATTTGGCAGCGTAAAGACTTGATTCAATATAACGATTTATTTTATTCATTGACTGACGTTCCAGTAGAAAAGCGTAATCCTTTGGCACCAAAACGTTTAATTGTTATTTTCTCACCAATGCCGCCCATTGAAAAGTATTCTAGTGCGAATCTTGGCGAACGCTGCTTCGTCCCTTCTTTCCCGAGTATCCAAAAACACTTGCTGAAAGATACAATGGTAATGCGGATTATGGATTTAAACTTATCACACGGAAGCCATTACATTAACTCAACAACCTATCCGACCATGGAAAGCGACATCCAAGGTGCGATTCAAAACGTGATCGCAAACCACGAAATCCATAAGGATGACGTTGTGCTTTACGGCGGATCGAAAGGCGGAACCGGAGCGCTTTATCACAGCCTGCTCGGCAATTACCATTCAGTATCTGTAGACCCGATCATTAGCCTTCAGCAATACAATGAAGAAAACGACTTGCACTTTTTAAAGAATTTCCGCCAGACCAATCTTTTAAATCGGATGCAAGCGCTCGTTAAAAAAGACGATTTGCGCAAACAGTATATTTTAGGCACGCCAACCGTGCCGTTCAACTATGATCTTTACAAGCAGCTCGCTTCACCGTCGATCGAGATTATCGACATCTTTGACTCCGCGATTAAAAAGCACGCTGATATCTCAAAAAACTCAGTGGTTGAGCAAGTTACGTATATGAACGAGATTTTCCTAAGCTCTGAAAACTACAAGAAAGAACTTGAACAGCTGCGGGAAATTGCTGGATGAAATGAAAAAAAACCGTCACAACACTCTTTTTTAAATGAGTCGTGTGACGGTCTTTTTATGTGCTCACTACATTTGCAATGAGATTATGAGCTATTAAAACTTTCCTACAAAATATGGAGAGTATCTGGTTTAAAAAAACTTTTTATCCCATACTTCAAAAGTACATATCTTTTCATCAATTACTTTCAACTTGACCCCTTGCTAATAGAAAAAAAACGATTCATCTTGCTTTGCCCGAACAGAACTTGGAATTGATTTTATCATTACAAGTAAAACGGTTAAAAAACACATACCTATTATCACTATTTTTTCATTATCAGTCTCCCTCTATGGTGTTTTAGTTATGTACAGATGCAACCCCTATTAGCATAGCTACAGTAGTAGAAAACTTACAACAGTTTCTCTAAACCTATTAGACGTTGCTTTTAATAAAAAATCAATCCTCTTTTTTCCGTGAATTGATTCTATCACAATCTCTCTCACCGAAACCAAAAAGATCATCAAAAGCCAGATTTTAGTCACGAATAACCATTTCAGCTTATTTATCGCATAATTTACTAAGAACTTGAGTTACAAGAAACCATTCGAACACTAACAAAAAAGCCTCATTTTCTGGGACTTTTCCTATTTGACTTTATTGTTTTCAGCCAAATCAATCCGTCAAAATTTCCGGTTTAAACAGCCAAAACAGCCATTTCCCGAGAAAAACTTTCATCAGCTCCGTATATTCATCAGACGTCACAAATCCACCTTTCGCGAGCATTTCATACACAATTCCACGCTCACACAAACGATAATCGCACTCGGTAAACCCGTGTTTGAAGTAAAACTGCTTTCGCTTCTCGCGCTGCTCATTGTTCGCCGCGGTTGGATTCACTTCCTCGATAGTCAAAATTAATCTTTTTTCGGGAAAAAGCTCGCTAAGTTTTGCGAGTATCCTTCCCCCGTATCCGCTTGACTGAAATTTGTGATCAATCGCAAAATAAAAAATAAATGTGATATCCTTGTGGTGCACCAAGTAAAGCAGCCCAATCCAGCTTTTATCCTCATACAAACTATAGAAATCCACATTTCCATCCCGAGCTTTCCACAGCAAGAACCAAAAAGGAGCTCGTTCTTCCGCAGGAAAAGCCCCCATATAAAGCCGTTTCAGCTCAGCAAGTTTTGAATCATCCCGCTCAACAAATTTGAATTTAATCTCCTTTTCAAGCTCTACATTCATCAACTATTGGATTTCCTCTTTCATTTCAGCTCATGAAACCAGGCACTGACAAATGAAATAAATTTTTGATTGGCTTCCGTCGGTTTCATACTGTTACGCTCAACCAGCATAATTTTCCATTCCGTATCAAGTTCAACCGGAATCGAAACCAAATTATCACGCTGATACATTGCAACAATTGGACTCGGCAAAATGCTGATCGAGTTCGGATTATGCGCCACCATGTTAATCAAAAGATCCCACTGCTTGCTTTTAAAAACAATATTTGGTTCAATCTCACGTTTCTTATACGAATCCAAAATAATATCATACAGTTGAAATTCCTCATTCAACAAAATCAAACGTTCATCGGCAACTTCTTCCAAAGACAATCGCTTAGCCTTGCTAAGCGGGTTTTCCTGATTGACAACTACCGAAAACCCGTTTGTCACAAGGAGTTGTTTTGAACAATTCGGATGATCGAATGGCTCAATTAAAATCGCAAGTTCAATTTCCCCTTGAATTAGCCGTTTTTTTTAGTTCATTGGCTCCAAGTTCCAAAATTTCCAAATCAACAAGCGGATTTTTGCTCATAAAACTTGAAATAATATCATAAAAGTACACCGTCAAAATCACAGGCGGAATTCCAACCGTAATCTTCCCCGAACTTTTCTGCGCAATATCGAGTAGCCGTTCCTCAAAATCGCGAATTGCAAGGAGCAAAACCGCTAGTTCCTTATGAATCTCTTCCCCTTCAGGCGTGATGTTAAGCCGCCCGCCGCGCCGCTCAAATAAAAGCACCTTATTCTCCTCTTCAAACTCACGTAAGCACTGCGTCATTGCGGGTTGCGAAATAAAACACTTTTTCGCCGCACGACTCACATTTTCTGTTGTCAAAACCTGATAAATATACTCTAATTGCTTAATCGTAAACCGCACGACTTCCGCCTCCAATTCCCTTCTCTTCTATTTTACCGAGAAAGACGGCAAAAGAACAGCCTGTAAATAAATTTACAGACTGTTCGCTTCTTTACGCCAAGAACTCCTTGAGATTTTGTGCGAATAAATTCCCTTCAAGAACACCCGCCATATGTCCCTTATCACTTGTAATTTTAACAAGCTCTACCTTCTTACCAATCTTCTCCATCATTTCAACCATCTCTACATTAAATACCGTCGGCTGAAGCTGATCTTGTGTGCAGGAAACAAGCATTAAATCTGCCTTGATCTTATCAAGCGCTTCTTCCAGGCTACCATTTCCATGAGCCAAATCGTGCATCATCGTCGCTCTGCACGTATAATACCAGTGGCTCGCATCAATGCTGTCAAACGTCGCCGAAACCGCCTCATCGAGCTTACGTTCATACGAAGTCGCTTCAAACACATCCGCATAAGGGCGTTCTTCCGCGCTGTCGCGCACATACGTCTCCTCATAAAACTTCGGTGAAAATGCTCCGGCATTCATCATCTGAATCGCCATTTTAAGCCCTTCCTTCGGTCCATTTCCCGTTTCATAATCTCCACCATTCCAATTTGGATCGAGCGCAATTGCACGCATAGCATGTTGCAGCACACTAAATGAAGTCATCACCGGATTTTGCGGATTCGTGATCACACCGATCACCTTCTCCATTCTTTCCGGAAATTCGACCGCCCAGTTCAACGAAATAAAGCCACCCGCCGACGCTCCCATAACCGCGTAAAGCTTTTCGATACCGAGCTGTTTGGTAATGAACTCATGCTGAATACCCGCTACATCCTTAAAAGTAAACGCTGGGAAACTTGATCCAAAAATCTTGCCCGTCTTAGGATTGATACTGCGCGGCCCAGTCGTAATCACCGTTGGGTTGTTGAACTGAACGTTCGCTAAATTATCCGTGCTGATAACAAAATACTTATCCGTATCAACAGCCTTCCCCGGCCCAATCAGCGCATCCCAGTAACCCGGCGCGGCATCATCTTCACTATATTTACCTGCCGCATGACTTGAAGCACTAAAATAATGAGCCACTAAAATGGCATTGCTTTTATCCGCGTTCAGCGTACCATACGTTTCGTATCCAAGCGTGACAGGAATTTCTGCCCCATTTTCAAGCTTATAGTTTTCAATTTGAAACGATTTTTTTTCAACAATCATGATTTTACGCTCCTTTTTTTCCAGTTTCTGGCATCAAAAATGACCCAATAAAGAATGACAAACTAAGAATAACCGCTAGTAAAAGTCCTGCCCTAAAGTCAGCAACGTCGATAACAATTCCGATAATATAGTAGAATACCGTTTCAAAAATATACGAGAAGGACCAGAAAACCCCCATGATAAGCGTTAGTTTTGAAGCCGTCATTCCCGGAAGTTCTTGCGGAATCGTGACAAGTGCTGTCATTGGAAGGAACATCAAGAATCCAACAAGTGCTGCCGCGATAATCGCGATAGTTCCCGATCCCGTAAGTACCATTAACAAAGCAAACAATGTCATGAAAAGACCTGAAAAACGGATAACCGGCAAGCGCTTCGGAGTTTTTTTAGCAATTCCAATCCCAAAAACCGAACCGATAACCCCAGAAATTGCCACAACCGTTGTCAATACTTTCGGATCGACTGCTGCACTGTTTGAAATCGGAAAGATCGTTAAGATAACAATATAAAGCGTCAAAAGTCCGGCATATGTAAATGGAAATGCATAAGAAAATTTCTCTTTTAAAGCATCCTTTAACTTGTAGCTTTCTACTTCTTCACCCGTTCCAGATTTTTTATTTAACTCAAAATCTTCACCAAATAATAGCCACATGACAAGTAAGACTAAACTACATCCTGCAAAGAACAACATGCTGTTTTGCCAAGTCACAAGCCAGATGCTGATCGGTGTAACTACTACCATCGCAATAATACTTCCGACATTGTAAGCAGCCGCATTAATTCCGTTTACTGCTGCACGGCGGCTTGGCGAAAAGTAATTTAAAACGATCGGTCCAAAATAAACAACAAATAATGCACCGCCGAAGCCCATAATGAAGCGAGCAACAACGAAAATCCAATATGCTGGAGCAAAGACACCGAGCAAGCTTCCGCCAACAATCAGCACCGATGCGAGCGTAATCGCTTTTTTTGGATAGAGCTTCACGAGTATTGAAGCTGCCATTAAGTTTCCGATAATCTTAGCAACCGTAATCGCGTTCGAGATAAAAGTTGCCGAAGAAAACTTAGTAATATCGAAATGCTCCATGATTTGCGGCGTTAAAGTTGTTCCGGCAATCCAGTTGACCGCAAAGAACGCGTAGCTTAAAAACATGATGGTTTCAATAATATAAGCCCTTACTGCACGTTTATTTTCCACAACATTTTCCATTTACCTTACCTCACTTTTTTGTTTGTTAAAATCAAGGTTCATGCGTTCTGTTCGAAAGATTTCACTCGGCATCAGCATAAGCGATTCAGAGATTAGTGGTCGAAAAGCCATGTGTTGTAAAATATCGCGTTCAAGGTCAAGCCCCGGTGCGACTTCAATCAGCATCAGCCCTGCTTCCGTGAGCTCAAAAACCGCTCGCTCTGTCACGTAATAAACCGTTTGCTGCTCTTTTCTCGCATAGTTGCCGCTAAAGGTAATTTGTTCTACTTGATCAACGAATTTTTTGTTTTTTTACCTTCTTGTAAAATGTGAATTCGTTCTTGATCAATTTGATATTCCACCCCTTTTGCCATGAATGTCCCTGTGAAAATAATTTTTTTAGCTGTTTGTGTAATATCAATAAATCCGCCGGCACCAGCGACTTTCGGTCCAAATTTCGAGACATTGACATTCCCGAATTGATCAACCTCCGCAAGTCCTAGGAAAGCCGCATCAATTCCGCCGCCGTTATAAAAACAAAACATATCGCTTTGCTGAATAATCGCTTCGGGATAAAGCGAGCATCCAAAATCGAGATCTCCTTGCGGTGTCCCGCCGAATACACCAGGTTCAACCGTTGGAATAAAATATTTTTCCTGACCTTCTTCACTCAAAATCGAAGCCACCATTTCTGGCATTCCAATCCCGTAGTTGACGACATAATCGCTTTCACGGTCAAGAAAAGCTGCCGCCCGCCGTGCAATCACTTTACGGACAGAAAGCGGAATAAGCGGCTTCTCGCTTGCCTCATCCATCTTTTCTCCCTCGTTCCGCGCCGTAATAAACGCCGGATTAAAACTCGTACTAAACGTTTGCTTATGATGCTCCAAGTCTTCGACCACGACCACGTAATCTACGAATACACCCGGAATACCAACCATTTTCGGATCAATCGTGCCATTTTCGACACGTTCTTTCACCTGCACAATCACCTTTCCGCCGTTATTCTTCGCCGCCATCGCCATCGAAACAGCCTCAAGAAGAAGCGGCTCATCCGCAAACGAAATATTGCCCTTCTCATCCGCACTTGTTCCCTTCAAAATCGCAATATCTGGAAAAATCGTTTTATAGGCTAAAAGCGGCTCCTCCCCGATTTTCACTTTCTCAACCAGATTTTCCCTTGCCAATTTGTTCAACTTTCCGCCTTCTACATCTGGGTCAACAAACGTTTCGAGTCCGATGCGCGAAAAGTGCCAAGGTCGTTTTGCTGCCGCATCACGAAAAATCTGCGACATAACCCCCTGAGGAAAATTATACCCTTCCACCAAGTTTTGTTCTACAAGCGGTTGAAACTTAGGAACAAGTCCCCAGTGCCCGCCGATGATTCGTTTCAGAAGTCCGGGCGCCGCATAATGATTGAGCCCTCGGTCGCACCGGTCCCCGATTCCGCCTGCATAGCTAATCGTGAGATCCCGCGGGTGCCCCGTCTTCGCAAACCGCTCTTCTACCGCAATATGAATTTCCTCCGCAACACCGCTGCCGATAAAGCCGCCGATAACAACCGAATCGCCATCTTGAATCAGCTGTGCTGCCGCATTCGCATCCAGAAACTGCGCTTTTCCCCTTTCCTTTTGTCCCATCTCAATTCAACCTTTCTATACATTTTTCACGAGCATCGCGATACCCATTCCGCCGCCAATACACAGCGCTGCGATCCCGTATTTCTTTTCCTTTTGACGCGCCATTTGATGAACCAGTGTCGTTGCAACACGTGCTCCGGATGCCCCGAGCGGATGGCCAAGCGCAATCGCGCCGCCAAGCAAGTTGGTTTTTTCTGCCAAACTGTCATAAGATACATCAAACGTGGCCGCCAGTTCTTTTAAAACGCCAATTGATTGAGCAGCAAACGCTTCATTCAGCTCAAACAAATCAATATCAGAAAGCCCCACTCCCGTTTTCTCCAAAAGCTTTTGAATCGCCGGAGCGGGCCCAAGCCCCATCACAGCCGGGTCAACACCCGCAAGCCCAAATCCGACAATTTCCACAAGCGGCTTCAAACCGTTCTCCTCCACAAATTTTTCCGAAGCGACAAGAAGAACACTTGCGCCGTCATTGATTCCCGATGCATTTCCCGCCGTCACCGTACCGCCTTCTTTAAAAGCAGGTCTGAGATGCGCCAGTTTTTCAGGAGTTGACGCCGCATTCGGATGCTCATCGACAGAAATCGTGATTTTCTTTTTGCGCGCCTTGTAACTCACAGGCACAATTTCGGTTTCAAATACTCCCGCTTCAATTGCCGCAAGCGCTTTTTGCTGCGACGCGTACGCGAACTTGTCTTGCTCTTCGCGCGAAATCTGGTATTTGTCAGCAATATTTTCCGCCGTAATTCCCATATGATAGCCACCGAGCCCGTCCGTAAGTCCATCCAAAAGCAGCGTGTCCGTAATGCGCGCATCACCTAGCCCAAGCCCCGCTCGGCTCTTAAAGTTCGGCAAAATTTGCGCAGCCTGACTCATTGATTCTACTCCGCCAGTAAGAATGGCTTCCGCTTCACCCAGACGAATTTCATTGTAGGCCTGTTCGACCGTCTTTAAGCCGCTGCCGCATAAAATGTTGACCAAATAGGCTATTTTCGTATCCGGAAGCCCCGCCTTAAGACTCACCTGCCGCGCAATATTTTGACCGTGACCAGCCGCAAGCACATTTCCGAGCACGAGCTGATCAATCTTTTCCGCCGCCAGATTTTGATTTTGAAGTACAGCTTCCACAACCGGAACCGTCAAATCAACCGGGTTGACCGCTGCGAGCCCGCCTAAAAACTTTCCTACCGCCGTTCGTTTTGCATCTACAATATATACTTTCATCGGTCTCCTCCTTAAATTCGCATTCCGCCGTCAACCGACAGCACATGCCCGTTCACGTAAGAAGATTCATCACTTGCCAGAAAAGCAACCGCATTCGCAATCTCAATCGGCTCAGCCAATCTCTTCAGCGGATTTTTCGCTTTCAAATCATCCAAAATATGTTCCGGCACCGATTGAATCATTTCCGTATTCACATAACCCGGTGCAACCGCATTTGTCCGGATTGCTGCTCCCTTGCGCGTAAACTCCTTCGCCCACGTATAAGTCAGCCCGATCAGCCCCGCTTTCGTTGCCGCGTAATTGCTTTGCCCGATATTGCCATAAACACCGACAACCGAAGAGATATTAATAATCGAACCGCTGTTTTGTTCAATCATCGCCGGAAGTATCGCTTGAGTGACATGAAATGCCCCTGACAAATTGACTTTCATAACCTGCTCCCAGTCAGCTTCTTCAAGCTTTGTCATCAAGCGATCCTTTGTAATGCCCGCGTTATTAATCAAAATATCAATCCGGCCGCTTTCCGCGTTCATCTGTTCCGCCGCACTTCTTACTTCGTCTCGATTCGTAATATCCACATGCAGTTGCTTGAATCCGTCAAGCTCTGCCCCCGTCGTAATATCCAGCGAATAAACTTGTTTCGCACCTTGCGCAAGCAACAGCTTGGCTATTTCGTAACCAATCCCATTTGCGCCTCCGGTTATAACCGCCACTTTTCCATCAAAACGTCCCATCGTATTCCCTCCTAATTATGTATCCGCTTACAACTTAATTATATAAACGAGTCCAGATTACGAAAAATACATTTTTTTTATCTAACTATAAGCTCCTCTTATAGTTAGATTCAGCAAACAAAAAAGGCGATTCTAGCAGAATCGCCTTTACTATAAAATGCCGCTTTCTCAGCTCGCAAAATCACTTCGTCTCTCTAGTCGTAAATTTCGCTGTGTTTTCACTAAACCTAAACGTTTCTTCCACAAATAAAACCCCCCGTCTTGAAACGCCTAAACTTTGATAAATTTCTTGGTCATTCTCCCTTTTTCGACGAACCAAGTATTCTTCCTTTGTGAACAGCAGCAGCTTTTGCTCGGCGGAAAGCGGTAATCCTTTTAAAGAATCACCTATTGCTTCAAAATACTCAAGCTCCCCGAGTAAAACCTTTCGCTCCGTCTGACATTCTGTCTGCTCAAGCTTTCGGAGCAGCCCCGTTTGAATTTTTCTTATCTGTTGCCTTGTAACCAACATCATCCCTCCATTTCCGCTCCGTTCCAAATCGGAGCTGTAAAACTACCTTATTTCCCCATTTTTCTATTGCTTATTTGTCTACTTTATAAGTATAGCACCATTTTGGTTACATGTAAATTTAAGTATCCATTCCAAAATTTGAAAATTGCCTGTAAAAAAAAGTGAAGAATTTCTTCTTCACTCAAGTTTTTGCATTCTCTTATTTAACCCTTCAAAAAAACCGCTCCATTCGCTTTGGATCGACCTCTAGCGTTGCATCGCCAATCGACAATTCAAACGAACAGCTGCCCGCATCTTTTTCTAGCAAATAACCGGTTATCCCCAAATCGCATTCATCCATTAGATCCGCTAAAATATCGCTAACTGCTTCGCTTGCACCTTCAAAATAAACATGAAACATATTAGAAACCGGAATTTCCGGCTGCGTCGTCACCTTTTCGGTACCATTCCATCGTTTCGCGAGTTCACGACTTTTTGTAAAATACTGCGCCATTTTCGGCATTCGTTTTTCAAAATAATAATCTGCGCTCAAAATATATGGGTATAAACTGATCAAGTCTCCTCCGTAACGACGTTTCCAAATTTCCGCTTCCGTGCAGAAGTCGGCTGTCCCTGCCAAAATTGCCCCAGCAATGCCGCCAATTCCTTTATAAAACGAAAGATAAACACTATCAAATAACTCTGCCACCTCAGCAGCCGATTTTTGATAATACGGTAAAACCTCAAAAAGCCGCGCCCCATCCAGATGCAGTGCAATATGCTTTTCGCGGCAATAAGCTGAAATTTCCTTAAGCTCAGCAAAACTCGGTAATTTGCCGCCGATTTCCCGTTGTGGTAGTTCGATCAAGATAGCAGCCACCGGTTCCGGCAAAGCTTTGATATCCGCTAAATTCAACAACCGATCTTCCTCACCGAGCAAAAAAGTTTTCATTTGATGCAGCTTCTTTAATCCATCTTGTTCGTGAATTTCGAGATGGGCAAGTGGATGATACGCCACATTTCGATTGTTTGCACGGTCCGACCAAATGCGCAGCGCAATTTGCTGCGCCATCGTTCCGCTTGGAAAAAAAACAGCCGCTTCTTTGCCGAGAAGCCTTGCAAATTTCGCCTCGAAGTCTTCGATCAGCGAGCCAGAACCATACATATCGCTTTCCGTCAAAGAATCGACTTTACTAAGCGCTTCCTGTAAAACCCCGACATTCCTAGCCCCATTTCCGCCGATTTTATACTGCGTCTTTTGAAAGCATTGTTTTAAACGATCTTGATTCGTCAACATGATCCCTTCCTTTACAGTTCCGTATATTTGGCGTTATTTCCCTTACTTTTTTCAACAGGGTATTTCCGTGCATTCTTCTCGAGCTTTTCTTCGATAATTGTGCCGATGTCGAGCTTCAAATCATCCGCCAGCATGATGCTGTAAATCAAGACGTCCGCGATCTCTTCCTTGATATTTTCAAAGTTCGCTTCGACTGCTTCCTCGCTCGTCTTCCACTGAAAATCCTCAAGCAGTTCCGCCGCTTCAATACTAACCGAAATCGCTAAATCTTTTGCTTTGTGAAACTGCCGCCAATTTCGTTCTTCTCTGAACTGATTAACCTTGGAAACTAGTTGTTCGATCTCATTCACATTATCCACTTCTTTCTCGCATAATTGATCTACTCACAGCTAGTATTCCCTAGCCCGCCGCATTTGTCAAAACAAAAGCCGCAAGCAAAACCCGCTTGCGGCTCAAAAAAGTATCCTTATTTACTATTCTTCTCAAAAAACTCCACATATTTATCCGTGATCATTTGGAAGAATTTCATCGTATCTGGAATAATAGTACCATTTTCATCAATCAATTTCGTCACATTGCCGATGTAAGCCTCTGGTTGCTGTAACGTTGGAATATTAAGAAATACAAGCGATTGACGTAAATGATGGTTGGCTCCGAAGCCGCCGATTCCACCTGGCGAAACCGATACAACAAGACCTGGTTTACCGTCCCAAACACTCTTACCAAACGGACGTGAACCGACATCAAGTGCATTTTTAATGACCGCAGGAACCGAACGATTATATTCAGGCGTCACAAACACAACCCCATCCAAACCCTTCACTTCTTCACGGAACGTATTATAAACTTCTGGAGCAGGACCGACATCATCGAAATCCTGATTATAAAATGGCAACGAATCAATCTTCACGAAAACAGCTTCATATCCGTCTGGAAGAAGACTTGCGAATGCTTCCGCTACCTTTTTGCTAAACGAATCTTTTCTTAAACTACCCACAAAAAACCCAATTTTTTTCATCTGTACTCAAACCTCCTGTTTAGTTATAAACGTTAACAATTTTACTTTACACCTAATTATCATAACTTCGCAAGTTTTTAGAATGAAACCCAAGTATCCTTATGCTGCTCAAAAAACTCCGCCGCCTTCTCCATCGTATCCGTGTGAACGAGATGGCCTTTCCCTTCTCCAATTTCAAACACAATCCCGCGCCCATGTTCCGTATTTTGATTATCCGCCACAAAGCGCTTCACAGAATCAATCGGAATCTTCGGATCTTCCGTTCCATGCCAAAAGTAGATTGGCCGGCCGCGCAGAAGTTCCGGCTTATGGCTCAGATCAAACTTCTCCTGCCAACTGAGAAGATCCGGATAGCTGTCTGAAAAATCGACATGAAACTCCCTTGCCCGCTCAATCCCGCGATTCCGATAATCGACCATCGCCGGTTCCCCCATCAAGCAAACCGCTACCTGAATATCCGGGTAATGCGTCAGGAGTGCACACGTTGTGATGCCCCCCATCGAAAGCCCACCAACACCAACCCAGCCATTTGAAAGTTTATTCGCTTCAAAGTAGTTGCGCAGTGTTTCAAATTCAAATAAGTTTCCTTGAATACTGTTCCAAAATGTGACAGAAGGAATCGGTGATAGCGTCTGTTTTCGTTCCCCGTGATTTGGTGCATCCGGCAGACAAACCCGAAAGCCTCGTGCTGCAAGCTTCCTGCCTTGCGTCAGTACTAAATCTTTACTGATTTGCCAGCCGTGATAAAAAATTACAAGCGGAAGCATTTCATCCATTCGATTCGCATCTACAACTTCGATAATTGGAATCGTATTGATTTCTTTTTTGATTACTTTCGTTGCCATTATGTTCTCCCCCACTATTTGTTGTTTATTTAAATACGAGATAGAGAATTACCGTTTGATCCGCCTGCTTCAAATTTTCTGGATCAAGTAATTCTTTTTGACTATTAAACGAGCGCGTATTAGTACTCCAATATTGCACAACATTTTTTTTCATTTAACGTAACCTTACCGTTTTTAAACAAATCCGTGCTTGAACCTAAGCCATCTTTGTTATCTAATATACCCTGCGGAAACTCCTTCGTCATCGTCGAGTAAGCTCCGTGTGCCGTTCGGATAAAAGCTCTAACTTCATCTGGCTGCATTGGATCTGTACCAGTAAGCCCCCATACAACCTGCCCGCTATACATGCTCTTTTTTGATTGCCCGATTTCTGCAATGTTCACATGTTTCTTTACTGTTGTTTTCTGATATACATCGAGAACTAGACTCACAGATTTCGCTTTGACATTAAATCCGATTGTTCCGTAAGAAGAAAACAGCAATCCCAGCGCATCTGATTGTTTCTCCTCAATCATCTTTACTTGATTATCCGGAATTCCTGCTTCTTTATTCCCTTGAAACGGCCAGAAATTCATATACGCCAAATAGATTCCGAAGGCAAGTATCAGAAGTACTGGAATTAAACTAGACAGAATTTATTTTTTTTTCGTTTTTGATTCATCTTTGCTGCCTCATTTCCCGTTCATTTATGTAGTCCATACAAATTTATTATAGCACAATCCCGTGACAGTTCTTTCCAAAAAAACATCAAAAAAGAACAACAGCCGAGCGACTGTTGTTCTTTTAACACCCTTTAGCGCAAGTTTGAAAACGCACCGAACTCCGTCATAATATGATCGAATTCCGGCACCGTTTCCTTGCGGTTCCAATCGCGCTGAAGCTCACATCCGAGTTGAGCGATCGAAGTTAAATGCGCGCCCGCCTGTTCCACGCGTTTCAGCGCTGCTTCGTGAGCGAGAGATGAAGTTCCGCCGACCGCATCGACGACAGGATAAACGTCAAATCCTTCACTGATTGCATCAATCGTTGGAAACGTCAGACAAGCTTCCGTCCAAAGTGCGAGCATAATAATTTTCTTACGCCCCGTAGCCTTAATCGCTTCTTGATATTCCTTATCTTCCCAAGCATTGATAGAAGTGCGGTCATACGAAGGGAAATCCTTACCTAAAAGCCGCTTGATCCCTGGAATCGTGTCATCATTTCCGCCAGTACCAACATTTACCGTGGATAAAACGACAGGAAGATCATACAGTTTTGCGAGCCGAATCACCTTTTCCGTATTTTGTACGAGCTCCGATCGATTCATCGAGTTGACTGAATTAATTTGCATAGGCTGATAATCAATCACCGTTAAAACCGCATTTTCTGAAGAAAGTAAAATATCATCTTTTCCTCGTTTCGGATAACTTGTCACACCGAATCACTCCTTACAATGAATTTACGTTCAGCATAGCACCAAATTCCGTTTGAAACAAAGAAAAGCACTCGTTAATCTTCCGTTCAACATCCACTTGTTCTCTAGCCTTAAGCTTTGCGATGGACTCAAGTAGACTTTGCTGTATCGACCCATCAAAATCACTTTTTTGAATACTAATATAGTCCGTTTTATTCCAATAATAAACCAGCTGCGTATCCAATTTCCTCTTCCATACTAAGCGCTTCTTTCGTTGTAATCGTTGAATTGAGATAAGCAGGTGCACCAAAATCTTGAAAATGAACAAAAATGATAGAAATCTTCGTATCCTGTAGTAATTTAGTTCGTATCTGAACCAAATTTTCGTCGCCCAAACCCCCCGCAAATGACAATAGCATCATAATCTAGAAGCTTGGCATCTTCGAATTCCGCTAAACTTTGGATAGCATCAAAAAATCTGATAGCTCTCAGGGACAGTTTCACTCAAAAACAGCATTGCTACTTTTCCGTATTACCTACCCAATCCTTTTTTACTCATTTCTTGATTACAACCTGCTAATAATCCCCGAAAGCTTAATAACGCAAGCAAACCTATAAAATGTTTCATGGCTAAATCCTCTCGAATTATTAATTACCTTACCCAAAGCCCTATCCAAACTAAGCTAATATTCCTTTTTAAAAATAGCCAAAGAACAATTTATCGAAATTTCACCTTAAGTTGAAAAGCTACTTTTTATTTTATCTTCTCCAATATTGGAAAATCAGCTGGAGCCCAATCTAAAGTATGTAAGCTTTCTTTACTTAGCCACTTACTAGCTTGATGTTCGATTAAATAATAGTTTTTTGAAATTATTTTACACATATAAAACCTAATTTGAACACAACCAAAGTCATGAATTGAATTAGTTTCCCCAACAAAGTTTTCAATTTTAATCTTACAATTTAACTCCTCAGCAATTTCACGATGCAGCGCTTCCTCGTATGACTCATCCGTCTTTACCTTTCCACCCGGAAATTCCCAAAATCCTGCTAACTCCTTATTTTCAGGACGTTGGCAACATAAAAATTCTTGGTTTTCATTTTCTATAATAGCAGCTACAACTTGCATTTTTTCACCTTCTCAATTCAGTTCATTCGATTACATGTTTCTACTTTCTTTCCCGAACTTTCATTAATAGTTTATCCTTATCCCTTTTATCTTCAAGCTCGTGAATTCTAGCATGGCAATTTGGACAAAGAGCTATACAATTATCTATACTATCTGCTCCTCCTTGAGCTAAATATTCGATATGATGCGCATGCAAAAAAGGTTTTCCTCTTGTTTCAAAAGGAGCATTTTTTTCGCAAAGCTGACATACACCTTGAGCAATATCCTTCACATATTCTGCAATTAATGGATCCCTAAAAAATTCACGTTTCCTAACTAATCGATAAGCATCTCGTTTATCATCTAATTGATCTTGTTTATTTCTTTCACTCAATGCCTTCGCTTTCTGTTCTAAATTCGTACTATCTAACCTTTTCACCACTTTTTCACGAACAATAGTTGCTCGTTTCCAATCATCCTCTGGGATTGCATAAAACTTGTCTTTTAAAAGTAGTGGAAATTTATATACTTTTCTCATGTTCCCCTTTGCATCAGCCTCCAATTTTACATACGGTTCACCTGCTAACGTGACTTCCCCAGCGTAGACATAATGCTTTTCTTTGTAAACCTCGAACAAAAATACCCGTATATCTGTTTCATTTGATGTAGCTAGTGTTTTATTCTGGCTTTTATCTAGTTGTTGGTCTCCTTCTTGTCCCATTCCTGTGTAATGGAGTTCATCTCCAATCCATCTATCTTCATACAATGCTTTTCCAGTGTGATCTGAAATAAGCACTAAGGCATTTTTCATGCGCGATCGGCGCATTCCTCCTTGAGGAGAGCACTTGAAAGCATTCACAACTTCATGATTAGAATATGTAGCTCCAACAAGTAATTGATCAATACCAAGACGTACATATTCCTTTCTCCACTTCATAACTTCATCATAATCGAAATTCATTGCTATTTCATCTCTACTTGGTAATCCTTCTGCCAGTAATTTTTCTAGCACTTCCCCATTTATTCCTAAAGCTGCTATCAATTCTCTACGATTCATTAAGTTTCCCCCTACTAATAGCCTTCAAAACTCTATAAACACACATCAATAATAACATTTTTAAGTATAAAGTTTCATAAAATAGACAAAAACTCAATGAAGAAAATCAGGTTTTTCTCAGCAAAAAAGGCATTTAAAGTCATTAGTCAACTTTTAAACGCCTTTCTTTTTTAATTCTCTTAAAAACGGACTCTTTATTTCTCCTCATTCACCCTCGCCTTCAACCGCAGCATTTCTATGATTTCATCACGCGGAACCTCCTGATCGAATCTAATTTGCATCGTTCCCTTTCCAAGCTTATACCCCTTCGATTCAAGTCTTTCACGCATCTCGTCGCTAAACCCGTCAACTCCCAAACCAAAACTAACATGCTTTTTATAAGCGGCATATCCACCTAATTCCCCGTAATATTTATAAAATGGAACATTATAACTGATTTTTTCTTCTGCATCTGGAAGTGTACTAGTAAACAGCGTTCTAATTTCACTTAGAATCGGACGTGCTTCTTCCGCCGCATTTTGAATATAAGCATCGACAGTCTCTATCTTTCCCATTTATTTAACCTCATTCCATTTTTAGTTTTACCTATTATCTTCTAAGGCCGATCCTTATGCAAGAGTTTAGCCGATTTATTAAGAAAAGTCATCTTTGAACAAGTTTTTGATCAACCCCTGACAAAAAAGTTCCTCCCTCGCGGAACTAAAAAGCTCCCCGCGAAAAAGAAAGCGGTGTCATAATGTAGATATAATGATTAGGGAGGTAACAATAATGAACATTTTACTAATTTGTGGTGGCGGTGCATCAAGTGGATTTATGGCAGCCAATATGAGAAAAGCAGCAAAGAAAAAAAGGCGAGGAACTCACAATAGCTGCACGAAGTGAATCAGAACTTGCAGATCATCTTGACAATACCGATATCCTCTTAATCGGTCCGCATCTCAGTTACATGGAAAATGAAATCAAACAACAAATCCAAGACCGCCCCATCAAAGTAGCGGTTATTCCGCAAAATATCTACGGCCCGCTTGATGGAAATAAAGCTATTGAGCTTGCACTTGGTCTGTAGCAGCACATACCTATAAAAATGGCTCTGATTCTAGACAACACCAAAAAAGGAGGAAACAACCATGCAAAAATTGATGACTTTCATGCAGCAGCGCTTTGCTCCAAAGGTAAATAAAATCACCAAAAATGTATGGATCGCTTCAATTCAAGACGCGGTAATGGGCGTACTGCCTTTCATTCTAGTCGGCTCGCTCATTACGTTACTATCACTTATCAATGAAATAAAACTGATTTTACCCGACTTAACCCTCATCAATTCATTTTCTTTCGGACTTCTTGGGTTATTTGTAGCCTTTTTAATCCCATATAACGTCCTTGATAAAAATAAAATTCACGACAAGAAAGTTATCGCAGGACTCGCTTCGATTGCCCTCTATCTAATGGTCATCATGCCGGTCATTAACGAAAATGGTCAGTTTGTTGTCGCATTTGATCGTTTCGGGGCTGGAGGCATGTTCGTTTCGATCATCGTTGGGCTCTTTGTAGGAATTATCATGCTATTATTCTCCAAGTTTTCGTTTTTCAGCAAAGAATCTTCACTTCCAGATTTCATCATTGTTTGGTTTGACACACTTATCCCAATCGCACTTTTACTTGCAGTTGGATGGATTTTCATGAAGTTCAATATTGATTTCTTTGATATTATCGTTACTTTATTAGACCCGCTACAAAATATCGGTCAAAGCTTCATCGGATTTGTTTTGATTTGCTTCTTGATGGCTTTCCTTTACTCATTCGGTATCAGTACTTGGGTGCTCAATCCAATCATTTTCCCCATCATGGTAAAAGGAATTGCCGATAATGCCGCGTTAGCATCCCAAGGTCTTGATCCCGTTAATATCAATACGCAAGAAGTCGTATACACTGGCTGGGTTGCCTTCGGAGGAATTGGATACACTTTACCGCTTGGTATCCTGCTGCTGTTTGCCGCATCATCGCGGTTAAAAGCAATTGGGCGTGCCACCATTGTTCCGTCGATCTTTAACATCAATGAACCCATCGTATTTGGAGCTCCAATCGTATTTAACCCGATGTTAATGATTCCATTTTGGATTAACGGACTTGTCATGCCGATCATCACTTACCTTGTCCTCCATCTCGGCTGGGTCTCCATCCCAGCAAAAGCATTCCAGTTATGGTATCTGCCTTATCCGATTTCTACCTATCTTGTAAACGGTGATTGGCGTGGTATCATCTTATTCCTTGCGATGGCGGCATTGTCCTTTTTGATTTGGTATCCGTTCTTCAAAGTCTATGATAATCAAGAATTAAAACAAGAAAAAGAAGCTTCCCTATAAATAAAAAAACGTTCGAATGAGGAGAATGAATTATGACCGATCATATTAACGAAATTTCAATGAAAATTATTTTACACGCCGGCGATGCTCGCAAATTAATCATGGATGCGCTGAGAGAGGTTGAGGGAGGTCAATTTACCGACGCCGAACAAAAACTTGTCCAAGCTAAACAAGACATCGTTTTAGCCCATAAAGCTCAAACCGAAACCATTCAAAAAGAAGCATCGGGTGAAAGGCAAGAGTTTTCCCTTCTCTTCGCTCACGCTCAGGACACGCTGATGACAGTTTCGAGCGAACACAATATCGCTAGCCAATTAATTCAGCTTTTTAAAAGCTTTAACGCCAGATTGGAGGAACTCGAAAAATGATGAAGGAATTTCCAAAAGATTTTTTATGGGGCGGCGCTGTTGCCGCCAACCAATTTGAAGGTGCATGGAATATAGATGGGAAAGGAATTTCCCAAGATGATGTCGTTCCTTATGTCGATCTAAAAAAAGCCACAGATATTCCGCTATTCGACAGCCGAGCGATGATTGAAAAAGGGCTAACAGATACCGCAGAAATCTATCCAAAACGCTTCGGCATCGACTTTTATCATACATATCAAGAGGACATAAAGCTCTTCCGCGAACTCGGGATGAATTCTTTCCGCACTTCGATTGCCTGGACGCGTATTTTCCCAACCGGAGAAGAAGAAACGCCTAATGAAGCAGGACTTGCTTTCTATGACGCGCTGTTCGACGAGTGCCTCAAAAATGGGTTAGAGCCTATTGTGACGCTGTCGCATTATGAAATGCCGCTAAACTTGATTTTGCATCATGGCGGCTGGTCAAATCGCAAAACAATCGATGCTTTCGTCAAATTTTCCGAAACCGTGCTGCGCCGCTATCAAGATAAAGTAAAATACTGGATTATTTTCAACCAAATTAACTCAGGTTTAACCGATGCCTATTTATCACTTGGATTAATTAAAGATGAGCATCCAAATATTGAACAAAGCAAGTTTCAAAGCTTGCATCACCAACTAGTTGCAAATGCCAAAGTAGTAAAACTTGGCAAAGAAATCAATCCGTCCATGCAAATGGGTTCGATGAATTATGATATGACAGCTTACCCGGCTACGCCAAAACCGGAAGACGTACTTGGAACAATTGAAAATGACGATGCACAGCTGTATTTATCGGATGTCATGATTTTTGGTGAATACAGCAAAACGATGCAGCGCTATTTTGCTGAACATGATCTAGCACTCGAAATAACAGATGAAGACCGCGAAGTACTGCAGAAAAACACGATTGACTTTCTTGCAATCAGCTATTACTTAACGACGGTACGGAGCAGTGAAATGCCAAATATTTTAGATCAAATCGCTTGGAATATGAACGAAACATCACGCAATCCCTATCTTGAAACATCAGAGTGGGGCTGGCAGATTGACCCAGTGGGACTGAGAATTGCACTCCGGAAACTGAACTTGCGCTATCGCAATTTTCCAATTTTGATTGCTGAAAACGGCATCGGCTACCGCGATCAACTGGAAAACGGCAAAATCCAAGATGATTATCGGATTGATTATTTGCGCAACCATTTGAACCAGCTGCGCGAAGCCATAAATGACGGTGTTCAAGTAATCGGATATCAGCCATGGTCACCAATTGACATTATCAGTGCTGGAACATCCGAAATGGAAAAGCGCTATGGCTTCATTTATGTGGATCAAGATAATCATGGGGTCGGGTCAAAAAAAACGGATCAAAAAAGGCAAGCTTTGATTGGTATAAAAAAGTGATTGAAAGCGACGGCAAGTTATTATAAGCTTAACAAAGTCGGCCCGAGAACTCACTTCAGTCAAACTGAGGGAATAAAGTATTCCCTCAGTTTGATCCTACCCGCAAATGCTCTACAAGGAGAGAACATATCATGGCAAATGAGAACAAAAAACGCTTGATGGAATTTCTTGCAAGTCAAGAAAACTGGGTAAAGGCTCTCGAAATCGGGGCCTATTTAGGCATATCAGAACGAATGGTAAGAAAGTACATCAAATTGATTAATGAAGAATCTGGCCACTCAATTCTTTCTTCGCATTTAGGTTATAAATTAGCCACAGCACTTGTTCTCCCCAAAAAAAGAAAACGTTCCTGAAACACCACTCGAGCGCGTTCACTTTATTTTGTATCAACTTCTCATTCAAGAAAAAGAAGAACTGCATCTGACTTTCTTTTCGGAACGGCTATTTGTTTCAGAACTTACGCTGAAAAAAGATATGAAGGAAGCACAAAACTTGCTTCTCAGCTACGATCTCAAAATTGTTCAGCACAAAAACTTCTATACGATTACTGGAAACGAAAAAAACAAGCGTTCGTTAATGAGCCAATTGCTGTTTGAAGAAACTCAAAAGAGATCATTTGATGTAGCAGCAATCAGCGAACTTACTGCACAACTCGGTATCAGTCTTGAAACCATTCAAAAACTGGTACTTGATGAAATCGATGATAGTAATGTATTTATCAACGAGATTTCTCTCAATAATATTTATTTGCATCTTCTAGTGGCAATATATCGCCAGCGCAAAAAACATACTATTTCAATGCCCTTTCATGAAGACAAAATCGCTCAAACAGCAGAGTACCGTATCTCAGAAAACTTGGCGCGTTCGCTTGAAAATGAATTTGAAATTCAGGTGAGTGCTGCGGAAGTATACTATTTAGCTCTTGTTTTTATCGGCAATAATATTCTCATGCAATCGGCTGATTTGTCATTATCCGAATTAAAAAGCTATATTGAGCCCGAATATATTGAGTTAGTGCGTAAAATTATCCGAGACGTTTACAATTTGTATTACATTGATTTTTCCGACGAAGAATTTCTTGTACGTTTCATTGTCCATTTGAAGAACTTAACCATTCGCACTGAATATGACCATTTCACGAAAAACCCGTTGGCTCCTGAAATCAAACACTCCTATCCGCTCATTTATGATATCTCCGTTTTTATTGCAAGTGAAATTGCAGCACACACAGATGCCTTTATCCCCGAAGGTGAAATTGCATTTATCGCGCTTCATCTTGGTTCTTATTTGGAAAGCAAAACCAAGCAGAAAAAGCGACTCAATGCGATGCTAATTGCTCCAAATTATCAAGGTATTGATTATCTATTATCCAAGAAAATCACAGAACAATTCGGCGATCGTCTGCTGATTCGCCGAGTTGTCCAAAGCCTCTCAAGCACAGAATATTTGAAGGAGAATATTGATTTTGTCATCACAACAGCTGACTTGCTTATTCAGCCGCATTCACCGGTGATAAAGATTCATCCGTTCATCAAAAATGAAGATTATAAAAAGATTGAACAAACCGTATCGCGTCTTCTGAAAGAAAGACAGCGCACACACTTAAAAAGCTACCTTGACTGGTATTTTCCAAAAGATTTATTTTTTTACAATACAGGTTTGACTAAACAAGATGAACTTATTCATTTTTTGGTAGAAAGACTGGTTAAAAAAGGTTACGCAGAGCCGAATTTTGAGCAACAAATTTGGGAGCGCGAAAAGCTATCTTCAACAGCTTTCGGAAACCGTGTCGCGATGCCTCATACGTTAAAACACAGCGCAAACAAAACCCGAATCGCTATCATCGTTGAGCCAAAACCAATCAATTGGGATGTTTCCCGCGTCCAGTTTATTTGTTTAATTGCAACGCACGAAAAGGATAAACAAACATTCGGACCCCTTTTCCAAGCCTTTATTTCTGTTTTAAGCGATGCTGAAAATGTCGCCGAACTCGTTCAAATGAAAACTTATGATGCTTTTAGCGAAACACTGCTCAAGCTCTTAGACAACGAAGCCGATATGTATTTGGAGTAAAAAAACCGGGCAGCCGCCCGGTTTTTTTATAAATCATTGGTTTGGAGATTTACTTTGAATACGAGCGGGTAAAATAGAGCAATCAGCAGAATACAAATTCCCGCTGCTCCGAAAAGAAGATAGCTACTAAGGACATCGAACAAGCCAGAAAAACATAAGATGCCGATCGGTGCTAGTAATTGTGCGCCAGTATTCATAATATGAAAAACCCGACCTTGATACTGACTTGGAATTTCTTGCGTCAGCCAAACGGTTACAGGAACATTAATGTGCGTCATCAAGATACCTGCTAAAAAAATTAAAAGCCGCAATCCCGATCACAAAATAAAGTTTTGCAAGCGGAAATGCTAATAATAATCCGAGTAGGAATAGCAAGATTCCCATTATATTTATCATTTTCCATGAATGGAAAAGCGGAAATTGGATCGACTTTCTGACTGATAGCCAAATAGCGGATGCAATCATCCCAACAGAAAAGATGGCTTCTGTCATTCCATAGACATTATTTGAAAAGTGCAGTATTTGAATTTGAACAAATGGTAGTCCGACGATGATAATGCCAAAAACGAAATTAATCAGCATGGAGAAAAATAAAGCAAAAACAAGTTTGCTACTCTTTTTAATAAAAACAAGCCCTTCACTGAACATTTTTTAAAAACAGACTGCGGCTCATCATTCGTATAATCTGCGTCAGGCACGCCGGTCAGGCGAAAATCTATATTAAGAATAATGGCAACTGTCAGCAGCTCAATTCCGATTTCGAGTAGTACTAAGATGGTAAGCGGCAAGATATCAAATAACACTGCACCTAAAAGCGGCGCAAAAATTGCAGCAAGCGAACTGATCATCTGCTGAAATGATTTGAGCTTTTGTATATCATCCTCAACCACAATATGAACAACAGAGGCTGTAAAAGCAGTTGTCAAAAACTGGTCAGAAATACGCAAACAGATGAGAAGTAAATACGTATAAATCAAGTGGCTAAATCCTTGATAATAAAGCACAAATACATACACCGTCAAACTAAAAACACTGAGGAGTTGTGCATAAACTACAATTTTTTTACGCTCAAATCGATCAATGATACTACCGGTAATCGGCAGTAAAACAAGCGCGACCACAGGGCCAATTACCTGCGAAATTCCAAAACTAAATGCCGAATTCGTCTCCCGCAAAATGAGAAGTCCAATAATAAACGTAAGAACCCCACTGCCTAAATTTCCCGTTATTCCACTGAGTATCACCTTGAAAATTTGTTTTTTCGACTCTTGTGCTAGACTATTCATGCTGGTTATCCTCCTGTTGTTTATCTCTGAATATCTGTATTGCCATTATTTTCTAAAAATTTACCTTATTATATACCAATCAGTATTTTTCAGCAAGCGTGTTCTTAGCTATCTCGCCCACTCCTAAGCCCTTAATTATTGTATGGAATTAGTTAAAAACTGGTATTCTGAAAATTTTTTTTATTGGGCTATAAACTTCCGAATCAGTTATAAACTTTCAATTTGATTGTCAGCTTCATGAAAATCAATACGCGATTTCTACTTTTCAAACCTTATTTCGTAGTTTTTATCGCCTTTTCGAGGCACTCTGCTGATGATATTAATTGCGAGTGTCGTCTACCTTTTCAGCAGCGTTATCGTAGCTCGCGAGAGGAGGTGTATCAAATGACACTATTATTTTCTTATATCGTAGCTCCCATCATAACAGGATGTCCAGCAGTTCTTTTCAAGTATCTACTGAACAGACGGTGGTCTTAATAAGCCGCACAACTTGAAGTTACAAAAAATCCCCCCTTTTGGTATCGACAAAAGGGGGGAAATTGGGTGTTCAAATGCCACTATTTTCTTACCCTGAAATTGCCACATCCCCCCCCCTCTCGTCAACTAAAACCATTCTTCTCAAAAAAACAGCTTGATGAGCACTTTTGCCCGCCAAGCTGCCCTAGCAAATTTATTCCCGCTCCTCAAGCTCCACATGAACTGAATCACCAATCTCCTTGTGAATTTGATCCCGAATCTTCTTTCGGATACCCAAAATATAGCAAACGGATCCATCAGCATTTTTTACATCCATATTCACAATGCTGCCTTCATACAGAATACCATCAAAAGAAGCTATGACTTTCACGCGCCCCTTGCCGAATTCTTCCCTAAGATCATAAGGAAAAATCACATACGCACCGCCTTTTCCAATTTCAGCTGCATAAATTTTCGAGTCAAACTCATACGTTTTAGCCATTTCTTGGCCGTCCTTTCTTCCCAAATTACCTTATCCATCTTGACGGCTTGGTGCAATACCTTTGATCATGACGTCCGTCCATTCTGCTGTATATGGTAAAATTTTGTCGTAGATTTGTGGATTTGAAATTCCTTCAATTAGTGCTTGGAAAAACAGCATTAAAAACTCATCTGAATACTTTAAGTCCACTTTGCCTTCTTTTCTTCCGCGATGAAAAATATCTAGCATAATACTGAAACTTTCCTTGGTATATTGTTCCATCAGCCGTGATAAATGCTGATCGTCTTTTCTCGTGTAATAACTCATCAAATCCATGTAAAACTGCTGGTTTGTTCGCTCTAAAAAATTGATTTTGTTTTGACTCATCGCAATCAATGTCTCTTCAAATGGTAGATTTCTTGCCATAATTGCTTTCGTTGACTCGCCCATTTCTTCCATAAAGCCTAAAAAAAACGGCTCGAATCAAATTTTCTTTGCTACCAAAATATTTAAAGATGGTCGCTTTGCTAATGCCTGATTCGCGTACAACTGCATCAACTGTAAGTCCATCCGCTCCTTCTGCCGAATTCATGATATCAAAAGCTGCAGCCAGAATCTGCTTTTTCTTCTCCAAACTGCGTTTTTCAAATCCATTCATTTCAATTCAACCTTTCGCTATCAAAAATAAACTATTGATATAAAAATAGTTCAAATTCGTTTCTTTTTTCATTATAGCGGGTATTTTATGAACTATCAAGCGGAATTACGCATTTTAAATTCCATTGACAAACGAATCTGGATGTTCTATTATTGACCTGAAATATAAAAAAGAGTTTATAAAATAGATATTTGACTTACTTTTGAACTATATACAATTAATAATTCTATTTTATACCAAAGGAGTATCGAAATCATGACTGAGATCGTAAAAGTGGAGCATTTACAAAAGAAGTTTGGCAAATTTCAAGCTTTATCCGATGTTTCCTTTACCGTGCGCTCGGGAGAAGTCCTTGGTTTCATCGGTCCAAACGGCGCCGGCAAATCAACCACCATCCGCGCCCTTCTTGGTATCATTCACAGCGATGGCGGCGAGGCTGAAATCTTCGGAAAAGATGTTTGGAAAGACAGTCTTGAAATCCATAAGCGGATTTCTTATGTACCTGGCGATGTTGCTCTTTGGGGTAGTTTAACCGGCGGAGAGATCATTGATTTGTTTATGAAACTTCACGGCAGCGGAGATAAGGCAAAGCGGGATGAACTTATCCAAAAATTTGAACTTGATCCGAAGAAAAAAAGCGAAAAATTATTCGAAAGGAAATCGGCAGAAAGTCGGTCTAATCGCTGCGCTTTCAGTTGAATCTGATCTCTATATTTTCGACGAACCAACTTCTGGGCTTGATCCGCTCATGGAAGCCGTTTTCCAAGCGGAAGTGGAAAAAATCAAGCAAGACGGAAAAGCCGTCATTTTATCCTCGCATATTTTGAGCGAAGTGGAGCGGCTGGCGGACACGATTGCGATCATTCGCCAAGGGAAGGTTGTGGAAACTGGTACGCTTGCTGAACTGCAACATTTAACGCGTTCGACAATTACTGTTGAAACGAAGGAAAATGTTGCTCCGCTCGCAAATCTCAGCGGCATTCATGATTTTGTTCAAAAAGACAACCAAGCCACTTTTTCTGCTGACAACGAAGTAATGAATGAGGTTTTGGCAGCTGCATCGAAGCTTGATGTAGTCAAATTTGAATCCGTTCCACCGACGCTCGAAGATTTATTTATGCGGCACTATGAATCGTAAGTACGGCAGGAGGAGGGGTTATCATGAATGAACGTACGGCACGTTGGAATATTTTATTTTTACAATATCTGAAACGCGACTGGAAAAAAATTATTTTTTGGATCGCAGGACTTGGATTGTTTTCGGGCGCTTTTGTTCCAGCTTTTAAGGAAATCGCAAAGGGTTCCGGCTTAATCGGTATGTTTGAAACGATGCGTAATCCAGCAATGATTGCGATGGTCGGTCCAACTTCGATCACTCATGCAGCAGATTACACGATTGGTGCGATGTACGCACAAGAAATGCTACTATTTTGCGGCTTATTTGCCGCGATTATTTCAAGTTTACACGTTATTGGTCACACGCGAAAAGAAGAAGATTTAGGCTTGACGGAACTTGTACGTTCTTTTAGCGTTGGTCGCCAAGCAAACTCAATTGCCGTTATGCTTGAAACCTTGCTGATTAACATCTTGTTAGGACTTGTAATCGGCGGGATTATGACAAGTTTTCAAGTTGATACAATTACCGCGGAAGGCGCCTTTCTGTTCGGTCTTTCAATCGCAGGAGCTGGCATACTCGGTGCTGTAATTGCCTTATTTTGTGCACAAATTATGCCTTCTTCATCTGGCGCAACTGGGGCGGCTCTTTCGCTTTTAGGGTTGCTGTACATTTTGCGTGCAAGTACCGATACGACTAATGTGGATTTATCCACATTTAATCCCATGAGTTGGACGTATCTTACCTACCCTTTTACTGAAAATCACTGGTTCTTGCTTATTTTTCAGTTGATTTTTGGGCTTGTGATCGTGTTGTTGTCATTTTGGCTTGAAGGAAAGCGCGACATGGGGGACGGTTATTTGCCGCAAAGAGAAGGCCGTGCACACGCGAAACGCTTTCTTCTTTCAGTTCCTGGGCTATTATTTAAACTAAATAAAGGAACCATTTTCGGCTGGCTCGTCGGTTTTATCGTGATGGGCGCTGCTTACGGTTCCATATATGGTGATATGCAGTCCTTTCTTAAAGGAAACGACCTTATCAAGCAAATGTTCAGCCACTCGCACGTCTCGCTCGAAGAATCCTTTACGAGCACCATTATCATTGTGATGATTTCACTTTCGGCGATTTTACCCATAGCGATCGTCAACAAATTGTATAGCGAAGAAGTACACAGACGGTTCAGTCAACTGTTCTCGACCAAAGTAACCCGCGCCAAAATTTACTGGACAGGGATGATATTAGCGACTTTAGCTGGGACGACGGCGATTTTGTTCAGCTCAGCCAGTCTTGGTGGGGCGGCTATTTCCTCGATGGGTGGAAGCTCTAAGATGGCATTTCCCGACTTTTTCGCAGCCGGATTCAACTTCTTTCCTGCCGTTTTATTCTTCATTGGACTTGCGGGCTTTTTCCTCGGCTGGCTTCCAAAATTCGGGAAAATCGGTTACATCTATCTGGGGTATTCCTTTATGCTGAACTATTTCGGTGGCATCCTTAATTTACCTAACTGGTTCGCCAAAACCGCAATCCAAACCTGGTTCCCGCGCTTACCAGTTGATCAATTTGACTTGGCGACTTTTCTTACGATCACAGCGATAAGTGTTGCCTTGCTAATCCTCGGCTATTTCGGCTATAAACGTCGCGATTTATCAGAAGGCGCATAAAAAACCCGTTTCTTTTTCTTATTCTAGAAAAAGAAACAGGTTTTTAATTATTTTTCTAAATTTCTAGTGAACTTCAAAATACAGTTAGCGGTGCAGTACGGATTATACGATCTTATTGCCATATTGTTAAATATCATTCACTTAATCGATATTTATGTCTATCTCCTTGAGTTTCTTTATAATCTGGAGTTGCTCAATAGTTGATGAACGTTCGAACTTAGTAGGTGAATAGGCATCTGCCTCAGACATGATTTTCCTAAAATTTTCTTCCTCATCAAAACTAAAATATACCTCTGCTAGCGTTGCACAAATCCAGTAACAATCATTTCTTTTATCAAAATCTATTTCGTTCCTCAGATTTATACATACCTCTTTAGTTTTATTTCTTACTTTAATCGCAACCTGACTATTTAACTCATAATCCTCAATCTGCGCAAGAAAATCGAGCAACAATGCTAGATTAATACCCATATAATAATCCTCACCCAACACATAGCCTTTCAAATAAAATTTGATAGCATTTACTAAGTACTTTTTTTTCCTGCGTTAATTTGAATAGTCGCTTCTGTATGCTCCCGGCAATCCCCAATGTTTCAATGTTTGTATTTTCTTTAAGAACTAGAGATTTATTTAGAAAACTACTAGCTTTTTTTATATCGTTTTAGTTCATCTATTGTTGCATTTTTATAGATAGACAAGCACATTTTTTGAACTAAAAACTCATTTTTCTCAATTTTGATAGCTTCTGCAAATTCTTTTTCCGCTGTAGCATAGTCTTCATTTTCCAAGGCGCGATTCCCAGTATCAATTCTCGTTTTTAAAGATACCCTTCCATCCATATCACTATTCTCTTTTTCGATAATTCTATCATACTTCGGGGGAGTAACTCGTAATAGGGAATAAAAAGGACTATCCACTCTTTTAGTTTGTCTCACTTCTATAACAATATCTTTTAACTTTTCGATCAATTCTTCCACTAACTCTTTCTTGTAGTGTAGGGAAAGGTTTTTATAAGAAAAGAATGCAACATGATTAACATCAAAAGGATAATCAAAATCATCATTTGCAATCAAAATAGTTGAAAATTGCTTGACAGCGTGACGAACTCCAAGTTCATAGATGGCATTCGGATTGCTAGTTGATAAATCAGCAATAACAAGGTCAGCACCTAACAAATGCTCATACATAGGAACATCAATCAAGCTCGAATGTTTAATTTCATCAGCTCGCACGCACTTCAAACCCGCCCTTGTAACAGCAGGTTTGATTAAGTAATTATATACATAATCTAAATCAACTTTTTTTCCAGTATGTAAGTCAGTCTTTACCCCGAACCCCATAATTACAAAACATGTATTCTGCATACCTCTGTCCCCCCCTAAAGTTATATCATCTCGCTCAATTTTTCAAAAACTTCATCCACTTTTTTCTCATAGACTAAATTAGATAATCCATTCATATCAGAAGGCTTTTCAAGGCCTTGTTTAGAGATACAAATAACCTTTTCACGCCCTATTTTCCCAAAAAAATAACCAATTTCAAAAATCACATTTTGACGAGCTCTTTCCTCAAAACTTAATAACCCGCTGCCTTTTATCTCTGTTCCCCAATCATCCGCCGTTAATAACGCTATAGCTTTATTGACCCCTGAATAATATTCGACTTTTTCTATAAACGAAAGATTATTGTTATCAATATCTTTAATTAAAATAGGAATTTTTTTAATCATCTTCATCATTCGGACTAATTGCTCAACGTCAGGACTATGTCCATGAATAATGAAAACATATCGCTCTAACTCTTCTTGGCACTTCTCCTTTGCATGTTCAACATCTCGAATAAAGTCTTTAAAACGGACTTCAAACATTCTTCCATCATTTTTTCCATTTGAGATAAAAAACTTATTTCCCTCAATACCCGCTTTTTGTTTCGCTTCATTTAGATCTGCTACCTTTTGAAATATGTAATTACGTCTCTCTTTAACAAGAGTATCTTTTCCAAGAATAATCTCTGCGCAACTGATATTAAACTCCATTAAGCTTTCAATTTTCTCTCTCATTTTTATTCCTCCCGCACTTTACTTTTCAAAAACTATAAGCCGATTTCTACAATAGATTCTCTCATCCCATTATATTTCAGATCGAAAATTCAGTCAATAAATAGTCTATTACAATGTGGCATTCGACTACGAGCACTTCCATCCGGCAAATCGGCAAGTGATTAATTACAGAGTTCATTTCCCTTCCAATATAAACTAACTGCTCCGAAAACGCTTGTTCTAAGTAAAAAATCTTTTCTGATTGATGAAACTTCTCTATTTTCAAACTAAACGGCAATCTCTGCATGAAACTGCGACTGACTTCATTCCTCTCCAATCAAGCTTTGTTACCACATGCACCTTGTCCTCCTGCTCCGCGCTCGGATTGTGAATACAATGGGAACAGAGTTGCGTTTTATTCCACTTGATCCGCCTCTTTCGACAAGTCTCAATTTGATTTGGAAGAAGAATCAAGTGCATTCAAATGCGGCGAGCGCGTTTTTACGCCAGTTGCGAAAGAAGATCAAAAGCTAAAATTCATGTATGCATAGAAAAAAAAAGCAGGAATCAAATAAAATTTGGAACTCCTGCTTTTTACTTAGCCAATCTTTCTTCTAATTCTCATTCAATCTCCGCCGCACTCTTCTTAGTTGCCTAATCGCAAACACAGCTATTGGAATATAATTAAACAAAAAGCTGACTCGTTGCCAAAACCCAAGCGCGGAAAGGGCTTCGAGATTGCGTACACCTGGGATACGCGCAAGGCCATAAACAGCCGCAAAAATTAAGCTTGCTATCAGCAATCTGAGATATATTTTACTTTCTGTTTCATTTCCACTTGTTCGATAAAGTAAGAATAAAATGAGCGGAAATAGTAAAAAGCCAGCATAACCTAAGCCCGATCCAATGTTATGCACCCAAGTTGATAAATTCCATCCGGCTTGTTCAGTATCCACACTGAAAAGTCCTGTAAAAATACAGTCGCCAATTCCGTAAAAGCCGATTGCCCAAACTGTCATCCATGCCCAGAACCGCGAAAATGGCTTGAGTGAACAAAAAATTGCCGGAAGGGACAAACAGTAAAACACTCCGGCAATAACCGACCAAATTAGAAAGGCACTGCGAACTGGACTTCCGACATCGCCAAACAGGCTGATAACGCTCTTCATTTGGTTCAGTTCCGGATAAAATAGACCTAATACATATGGCGTTAAAAAGTCGCCAATCACTGCGATTAATAAAAAAAGAAAAACCGTATTTTCGTAAAATCTTCAATGTATCCATCCCCACTTTTTCATGTATCATTCACCATGACTTATTGTAATTGATTCTACTACTTCTACGGTCTTGCTGTCTAGCGCAGACAAATTATGCGGTTTGAGAGGATGAATCGCTCGGATTTTCAACGATCAACCGATTATTATTTAGCTTCACAAGATACGGGATCATCATCAGGATACCCGCTACGAAGGCAATGCCTTCTGTAATTGTCATCGACCAAATCAAGCCGGTCAAACCGAAATAATAATGGAGTACGATCACAACAGGAATGAATAAAACCCCTTGAATGATGGCCATCACTCCCGTTTGAGCGCCTTGTCCGGATGCTTCAAAAATTCCGGTAAATAAACCTGAAAAGCCGTTAAAAACCGAAGAAATTAATTGTGCGGTTAAGATCATCAGCCCAGCTTGAATCACCGCCTGATCGTTCGTAAACAAATTTAATACGGGTACACGGAACAAATAAACAAGAACGGCAAACACGATGGAAATCCCGCCAATCCAAAGCGTTAGCTCTTTCAAAGCAGCCTTTAAACGCGTTGTATTCTTTGAAGCAAAACTATAGGCAAAAAGTGGAATTGCACCTAAAAATAAACCCATCGTTAAAAATTCAGGCAACTGGGTAATCCGCAGTGCTATCCCAAAGCTAGCTACTACATTATTACCATATTCAACGGCAAAATTATTCAGCAAAAGCGTTGTAACAATCATAAAGCCAGATTTGAAAATTTCCGCGATACCAATTTTATAGATCTCAAATTGATCTTTTATTTTTAATTGAAAGTGTTTCATAAAACCTCTAAGCGATTCGCTTCTTGTCTCCAAAAACCACACATAGTAAATAATCGAAGCTATATTCGCAATCACAATCGAAAGTGCCGCCCCAATAACATGAAGATTCAAAACTAAAATCAATAGAATATCGAACATAATACTTACCGCAACGCTGATAAACATTCCATACATCGATTCTTTTGAGGCTCCTTCAGAACGAACCAGCTGTTCGAGAGCAAAATTCAAAATCAAACTAAAACCGCCGAGAAATAATACCGCCGAATATTGTTTCGTATATAAAATCGTGCCGGCATCAGCCCCAAGCAAGTGAACAAACGGCGTTAAAAAGAAACACATGACAATTCCAAGCAAAATACCGATAATGATGCTCATGTAAAACGAGTATCCAGCCACATTTTTTCCTTTCTCCTGCTCGCCACTTCCTAGCAATCTAGTGATAAACGTTCCGCCTCCGACTCCAAATAGATTTCCAACGGCCATAAGAATAATCGTGATTGGAAGTCCCAAAGTAATCGCTGACATCATATTTGTATCATGAATTAAACCGATAAAAAAAGCATTAATCAGATTGTAAATCGTCGTCGCAGAAATCCCAATCATCATCGGAATCGATAAATGCGCAATCGCCTTTCGTATCGGAGCTTCTTTTAAATAATAAATATTTGATTTTCCCATCCTCGTAACCTTCTTTTCTATTAATAAGATACCGTACAATTAGACATCTAACATTAAAAGTAGACGAAGCCAAAACTGGCTGTCCTACCTCACAAACTCTGATCGATTTTTTTTTTAGAAGCCGCATAAATTCTGTGCGTTCATCCTCAGTCAAGCCTTGTAAAAGTTGCTTTTCCGAGTCTACAAAAACCTGATTAATCTGATCGACAATCTCCCTGCCTTTTTGCAGTGCATAAATTCTTTTTTTTGCCGTTCATTATTTGCAGGAATGCGGCGCTCGATATAGCCTCTACTTTCCAGTCCCTGTAACAAACTTGTGATGCTCGCACCTCTGCGCTGAAAGGCATCTGCTAAGTCCTTTTGAATCAACCCCCGTTCCTCGTGATCAATAATATAGGCAATCGCACGTGCTTGTTGAGGCGTGACCTCCAATTCTTTCAGTTTCCGCTCCGAATCCCATCTCGCTTTATTCATGATCGAGCGAAAAAGATTGGATACCGGTGTTTCATCCATTTGCTCCACTTCCTTTTAAGTTAGAGTTCTAATTGTTCGCTATCAATATACTACTTTTATTTTCGTCTGTCAACCAAAATCCTGCATTTAACCAGCAAAAAAGCTGTACAAATTTTCAAGTATAGCTTGGCGTATCTAATAAAATTCTCGCACTTCTTTTATTTATGATAGGGTTCTCCATATCGTAAGTGAATGATATTTGGGTAATCCTATAGCAACTATCATTTCTTCGATTTTTTACTCTGAGTTCTTATCACCAAAAAACACATATACGATAAAGTAATAATAACCTCAGATTATTTCTTTACCACTAGTTACTGTTCTTCCTGTAGTCCGCATAAAATTATTGAATTCATACCCCAACTATTCCTCTGAAAAAAAAATAATTAAAATCCTGACTGCTGCTTCTTTTTTGAAATAGTTCATATGCTTTTATATCATTCATCACTATTAACTCTCCACCCCTTACTTTTTAACATCCAACAGTTTCATTAAATTAATAGTGCTTGCATAAGAATCTGTCTCAATTGTCCCTTGTTTATATATTGTACTTTTTCATAACAAAGCAGTTGTTTAGCTTTATAAGTTTTTAATATACACTGCTACTTTTTTAGGATTACAGTGTTGTCTATATTTTCTCTATGGATTCTTGCTAATTCCTAAATAGTATCGATACTGTTCCAACAGTATACAATAAAGAAACTTGTCTTCCAAGTTCATCAGATAATAGGTATCTAAAGAGGCTATTATCTGCTTTAGTATGTTTTTTAAAATTTTAATAATTTAGTTCGTATTATATCAGGGTCACAGTCAGAGAAAAAACCACTCCGTACATGTTGTCAATCATATTTTTTCATACAATCTATCGTTAGTTTATTTTCAACAATTTCAGCTTCATAATATTCTAGTTGTCCATTTTCTATTGTTTTTATCAACTCTATAGGCCTATTTAATTGTGTCCAATCAGAACCTTTTCCTTTAAAAAATGTTTTTTCAATCTATTATCTAATTGTATTGTCTGACCGATATAATAACTGTTGTTTTCCTGTTTTAATACGTAAAGCGTTCTAACTCTGTTATCTAAAATTTTTTCCCAAATCTTTGAATGTCCTCGTTGATAAACATGTTATTTGCACAGTTTTTCTATTCCCAAATATATATATTTATATCTTTCCCCTTCAAATCCTTGAAATTAAACTCTAATTTATCTGGATCGCTATCTATCAAACTAAACATCTTTATTTTCACTTTATTATCTACACTCAACGATTTTACTAACCTTAATAATTCCTGACTTATACCTATGATTTTTAGATTTCCACTTTCATCTAGCAAGATTGTTTCAAGATATTTTTCCGCAAAGTATTTACTTTCAAAAAGATAAATTCTCTTTCCGAAAAGTTGTTCTGCGGTATTGACCTGTTTTTTATTAACAGTGATACCCCAAAAAGGTTCCCCTATAGTCTTAGAATTCGGAACCAAAAACTCTTCATTTACTCCAGAAATATATCCATCTAAATCATCCAAGCCCAAAATCTTTATTCCAACATCATTAGCTGCAGTTTGTGCACCACTTTGAAAATTTTGCATTTTTCGAGATAAATATTCCATTGAGCTTTCCAACATTCTTTATTTTCTTTTCAAATACATACATCTCTGCTTTTTCAATAGCTTTACTAGCGTAATTCTTACACTCAATAGCTACTCTATATCTATAACCAAAGTATTCATATTCATATACAACATCAAATTGTTCATCAAGCCCATTGCGTCCCCTCAGTTTTACATCTCTAGTAATAGAAGCATTTATTCGCTCATTTTTTGCTATCATCTCAAAAATTTTTTTTGATTATTTATTTCAAACTCTTGTCCTTTTATATGTGCTTTACTCAAAATTTTCATCCTCTCCAATAAAACTTAATTATATCCTCGTTTGAAATAGGATAATAATTATTAGAAATTCTATTAGCTTCCATAAACTCCGGAAACACAATTAAGAAATTTGAACTTATATTACTCATTGTTTTTGTTATTCTCGATAACACTATCAGATGTTCTTGGGACACTCCAAAAACACACCATTTTTTGCTCAATAATTCCTCAACACGTTTTTGAGCTTGTTTTTTTGATAAAAACAAAACAAGTTTATTATTTTGTTGATAGTAATTACCAGTAGTTCTTCCGTCCTCAATAATCTCCATAATAGTCCAAAACGGATCCCCCACTGTAGTTTTTTCTACTTTTGGACCATTGGGAAGTAATGTTTTAAGCTGCATGACAACATACATACTTACTTCTTTAAAATAATCAAAATATTTCAACTCTACATTTATTTTTTTGGACAATAGTAATGCTTCCTCTGATACCGAACCATTATAATATATAATCGCTTTTGAAAAATGATATAAATCATTCCTTATATTCGCTAGTTTTTCTATATCATCTCCTATTACTTCCCGATTTGAAACAGTCTCTACAATCGTTCTTTCCTTATTTCCCATTTGCTCAAACTCAAAGTATATTTCGATAATGCGTGGTCTTGATTTCCCTTCAACCTTATAATTTTCTTCTAACACAAATGTTCCTAGCCTTTCTATATTTGCAGTTGCTCTTAAACTTGAAACAACATTTGTATGTAATCCAGGATTGTCCGGATCATTTTCAAGTTCTTGTCTCATACGATTCTCAAAATTTCTCAAAAACTCATTATTATCCTTACTCATTTTTCTCCCTTCAATGCTCAAATAATTTGTTTGAATACAAAATACACTAATCATTCTCCTTAATGATTAGTCTTCATAAGGGTCCTTATAATTTGACCTATGATGTTTAGCCAATAATTCAAGCCTATTACTACATTAAACACTAACAATCTACCATTCTATTTCATCTTATAGTAGTATCAATTCTGTGTTCGATCCTACTATAAGATTGGAGTGCTATTCTTGTGATTTCTATTGCTTTTTATAAATCTAACATGAATATCTTGAATTAAGTTAATACTTGTCAATATTGCTTCTCCCTGATTTAAATTCTGAACCTGAGAAAGAGTATGGGGTTTCACTTGATTCTGTATTGCCTTCAACTCTTCAGAATGTGTTAATCTATGAACAATCAATGTGCCTACTTGACCAAGTAAAATCTCAGGCACGTCTTTAGGATTCTGTGTAGTCAAAAATAGAAATACTCCTTTTTTTCTACCTTCACGTGCAATTATTGTTAGTCCTGTTTGATATTCCTGATTAGATTTCATATATCGATGCACTTCATCAATGTACATGACAAAAGGCTTGGTTATTTCTTTTATATCTTTATTAATTAAATAATTACAAATTAAATCAATAATCATTGAGCCTATTCCATCTGATGTTGCAATTTTTGAAGCATCTATATAGAGAGAACGCTCGTCTGATAAAAAAGTATCAATTCTTGCCAGTAAATCTGTATCTTCATTTGCTACAAAAAAAATTTTCTAGCGTTGAATTTTCCAGTACATGCTGAACTTTCTCAAGTAACCAATTATTTGTATTGACATTGAATGAACTTGATGTGTATGTAGTTCCATTTTTACTCAGTTGCACCGCCTCTGCATGAATCTGATTAGGCAACAGTGTCAAATCAAAGTCAACATCTTGGGGAGTTACAGTTGAAATTTTATCATCTATTTCAACTACTGACTGATTATCTTTAACCAGAATACAAGTCTGATTTTCCTTTTTTTGATAACGAAGGGAACGTATCGCCTTGCTTAAGGTTGCTCCTTGTGTGTTTTCGTTGGTTTCAAAAATTTTCTCCCATTGACTCATTAGGACTTTACCAACTGACAAGGTAGCATCCACTCCAAGCGTTAATTTCTTTACGTTTTCTTCCGTAAAGCAACCTTTATATTCTCCTGTTGGATCTATCAACAATACTTTTTTCCCAGAAGTTATAAGTTTATCCAAAATAGACAAAGCTGAAGTTGATTTACCAGAGTTGGTTGTACCAACCGCCATCAGATGCCTATCAAATAGAGTATTAGCTTGTAGATTAAGATATTCAGCATCAAAATTCCCTATCTCTGCTAAACTTTCTAATAATTCTTGTCCCTCATAGTTATTAACTTCAATAGAGGTAAGATATATTTGAATCAATTCTCTATTAGCTATATATACTTTATCAGTAATCCCAGCCGTTTTAAATCCAGGTAACTTAAATTTTTCATCACTACCTAGTAAACCTACAATATCAATACTTATCTCTGGAAAAACTTGTTCCTTCTTTTCATCACTTTTTGATTTATGAAGGCTATCTGTTCCTAAAACTTTTGATTGATAGATCTCACCTAGAAATAATCCATAAGCTGAATCAATCACTACAAAAAAATTAATAGTATTCGGAACTAAAAACTCATGTTTTATTTTACGATTACTCAAAAGAGAAAGATTTTCGACTTGCAGAACTATACTACTTCTGTAAACTTGACTTATCATACCAAGATAAAAATTATTTTTGTCTATATTAGGATAATAGCTATCAATGTTCATTGTCTCCTCCTAAATAATCTGTCAGTCTGTCATTCATTGTTGCTTGTAAAAAGGCAATTTGATAAGCTTTTGCTTGCATTCTTACTAATTCATTCCAATTTTCATTAGGATTTTCAGGTTCAATATCATAATCAGTAGCAAGAACATGTAAGCTACCATTTGATTTAATAGCTTGTAAAATCATCCTTGAAATATGGTTATCTGCGAAAGAAAATCCTGAGGTAATTAGCAAAGTATTACTTCTTTTTAAGAGCTCTTGAAATTTTGTAAACAGTTCAAAATAGGGTTCTTGATATGATTGAGCATATTTATCGGAACTTGGAAATACCATTACTGGATTCTTAACGATATTCTTTGGTTTGCGGATGATATTTTTTTCAGTTGAACTTAATTCCCATGTAAGCGATCCATGCATTTTTAAGAGATTAATAACTTTAGACATATACTCAACTTCTTGGGTTCTAATATTTGGCACATCTTTAATGAGATGCCAATCAAACATTGAAGCATCAAATATAGCGGATTGAGCAAACTTGAAACCATCTAAGACAGTAAAACCTTCTTTATTTGCAGAGTCTTCTATCAAAATATCATAGTTTGTAGTAATTATATTCAACTTTTGTTCTTTTTTTTGTCAACTTAGAAAGTATATTCAAGAACTTATCATGCTTAAACTTTTCAGTATCATAATCGTAGCTAGTTGCTTTAATTATTTCTTGAAATATAGCTCTTTTGGAATTATCAAACTTTTTTTTTTGTCACACTCTGGAACAAATTTTTCATAGGACAGAAGATTTGACAAGAAATCTTCTAGATTAAAGTTATCTGTTACTTTTTCATCAGTTACAGATTCACTAGGGTATTGTACCATTTCCACTAGATCTTTGAGGGAAAGAACTATAGACTCTCTTCCATCTAACTTATAGCTCCCACTTTTCAATGAAAAAAGTATTTCCTCTGCAATCATCTGTACAGTATGACCATAGTTCTTATCTGGTTTCCCATCGGCTCCTGTTATGACAGAGGCTCCTGCACCAATAAGACAAACAATATTATCAAACCGATTATTTACCCACCCTGATACAGCTGACTTAATTTCTCTATCAAATTGTAGATCGTCATAGCCTTCTTTACCATCCTCAGATTTCAGCTCTTCCTCATTTTTATAATATGTATTTTCTTCTTTAGATAAAGTTATATTTCCAGACTTAAAATAATTCTTCCTACTCATCATCCATACCCCACTTTAGATTTCTATTCTGCTAACATGAGTACTTAGTAAATTTAATTAGTCTCTTAAATGTTATTTATCTACACTTCTTAAATAATTGACCTACATATTCATAAAGTAAAAGTTCCCTCTACAAAATAAAAAGACTATATTTATATCATACCATATATTTTTAGCTGTTACACACCTCCATAACAATCACCTCAGCCATTTGCAATATGAGCAAAAATGTGGCATGCCAAGCCATATAAAATGCTATTAATTCATTTCTTCTTACCTCACAACAAAAAGGAATCATCCCCGATGAGATTAGATACATTCCTTTTATTTCTCTATTTATGATAGGGTTCTCCTCGCATAATTCGAAATGCACGATACACTTGCTCCATTAAAACAAGCCGCATCAACTGGTGCGGCAACGTCATCCGGCCAAACGATAGTTTTTCATCTGCACGTTTTAAGACGTCGTTGCTCAGCCCAAGCGATCCCCCGATCACAAAGGCCACTTTGCTCTTGCCATAAGTCATCAAGCGGTCCAGACCTTCCGCAAACTCTTCGCTCGATTTTTCCTTCCCGTCAATCGCGAGTGCAATCACATGTGTATCATCCGTAAGTTTCGCGAGAATTCGCTGCCCTTCCTTCTCCTTCACAATCAGCATCTCTGCTTCGCTCAATACCTCAGGGGCTTTTTCGTCGGAAACTTCAACCATCTCAACCTTCGCATAGGCACCAAGTCGCTTTTGATATTCTGCTATGCCTTGAACCAAATATTTTTCTTTCAATTTTCCTACGCTAATCACTTGAATTCTCAATTTTTCCACCCCAAAACATTTCTTTCTTCTATCATACACTAAAAATGAGCCTGATATTCTAGAAATTACTCCCAGATTTTCCATTTTACCCCCAAATGACCTAAATTTCCAAACAAATTAGTATAATTTGGTTTTCCACATTCTTTCTTGACTTATACACAATACTTATCCACAAAATTCATCCACATATCCACAACCCCGCCTATATTTAGTGCAAGAAAATGTGTTCTCCACCATATCTATTTCCAACAAAATTTGTTATCCACAATTTATCCACAAGCTGAATTTCATTTTCCGTTATTACTAAAAAGCGCATTAATACTGGGTTTCAAGCTCCAATCATCTTTTTTCTCAATGTCCAATTCTTCTAAAATTGTGGATAAATGCTAGTTTACAACTAGACCATTCACAATAAGGTAATTTGAACTATCAAAACTTACATGTCCACCATTTCATTATAAGAATTATTACGTTTTCAGTATTTTCACTTTCTCACAGGTTACACACAACTTATCCCCAGTTTTTGTCCACATATCCACAGGTAAATTCCATATTTTGTGTCCGAATATCCGTTCCCACTATATAAGCCAGTCATTCTTAATTTGTTATCCACAGTTTATCCACAGGTTCAAGAAAGTATAGTTTCTTTGTAATTAACTAGACTCGCAATCTATAGGTATTGTTTCAAATTCAATGGCAAAAATTAAAATGCACTGATATAATGTATAAATAAAGGCAATTATCGCTTTTTAACACCCGTATTTAGAGATTTTACAACTCTTATTAAGTGGAGGAAGTACTATGGATGAGATTAATGCACCCATCATAAAAAAAATCGATTACTCATTAAGAGCCATTACTGCTATAAGTAGTCATCTTCCAATAGAAGATAAATTAGCAAGTAAATTATTGCTAATTTATCCAACTGTATACATCATTAATGATAAACAAAAGAAAGAGCACTTAGTTTATGTTGGAGAAACGACTGATATCAATCGTCGAACAAAGGAGCATATGGATCGAGATATTAAAAAGAATGCCAACACAAGATGGAATAGTTTTTTAGAATCAGATACTTCTACGATGTATATTATTGGACACTCATACTTTAATAAATCTTTGACTTTAGATATTGAAAATAAACTAATGTCTTATATGCTTGGATCAGAAAAAGTAACAGGTATTCTAAATAAGCGCCGAAATGGTCAAAATCAATACTATACCTCTGATATTTTTGATGATGTCTTCCGCCAAATTTGGTCTGGTTTAGAGCAACTGGACAACCAGCTTTTTCCAAAAGAGCCTGTAATTCGTGATTCTGCTCTTTTTAAAGCTTCTCCGTTTCATAAATTATCTGAAGAACAATATGCAGCCAAAGAACTTATTTTACAAAAGATAGAATCCGCCCTACTGAAGGATGATAATAATCAAGTTATTTTTGTATCTGGTGATGCCGGTACTGGCAAAACAGTATTAATCAGTAGCCTATTTTATGATTTATCAATGTTTTCAAAGCAAGCAATTGATAGCGCCATATTCGAGGAGACAAATAATTATCTCCTAGTAAATCATGATGAGCAGTTAACAGTCTATCATCAAATTGCTGAAAAACTAGGTCTATTGGATAATAATAAAAGTTGCGTCAGCAAGCCTACAAAGTTCATTAAAAACCATGATCCTTCCACTCCGATAGATGTTGCTTTAGTTGATGAAGGCCATTTACTATGGACACAGGGAAAACAGGCTTATCAAGGTAAAAATCAATTACTAGATATTATCAAACGAGCTAAAATTACCATTGTAGTTTTTGATCGAAAGCAGATTTTACGATCGGAGCAGTACTGGGAAGATGAGCAGTTACGCCAAATAGAAAATATAGCTAGAGATACGAATAATTATATTTCGTTAGTCAATCAATTCAGAATTGATGCAGGTGAGGAGACCGTTCAATGGATTCGCAGCTTGATTGACTATCAAACTATTGAAGAAATTCCAAATGACAAAAAATATGACTTGCGAATATTCGCTTCTCCGAGTGCTATGTTCAATTCCATTAAGAAAAAAATGGAACAATCTGGACTTGCCCGAATGTTAGCTACATTTGATTGGCCTTACATTGATAAAAAGAAGCCTCTTGATGAAGAATACTGGAATGTCAAGATTGGAAATTGGTCAATGCCTTGGAATCTTCAATTGCCGAAACTAAAAAATGAAGCAAAGAATTTGGCGTGGGCAGAACAATCGCAAACCATTGATGAAGTAGGCTCAACTTTCACTATTCAAGGATTTGATCTTAACTACGCTGGAGTAATTATTGGTCCATCTGTAAAATATCGAAATGGTCGCATTGTCTTTGATAAATCTTTAAGTAAAAATAAGAAAGCAACCCAATTTCGGACATTGAGCGATGGAACAAAAGGAGATTTTTCCGAAGAATTTCTTCGTAATGAGTTAAATGTTCTTTTAACGCGCGGCATTAGAGGTTTATATCTTTACGCAGTAGATGAAGAACTTCGAATAGCTTTATTGAATGCACAAAACGAAAAAAAGAAAAAAAGGACACCAACAGACTTATAAAATAGGATCGATCTTCAATCAAAAAATGAATCTATTTAAATTCTCTAATAGAAAACATGTATTATTTTTTTGTCTAAATCCATCTAAACAAAAAAGCAATCCCTCCACGGGATTGCTTTTTTTAAAATCATTGAGTCGACGTTTTAACTTCTTCAAGCGTCAATGTTGTGGAACGTTCTTTACCATCACGATAGTATTTAATCGTAATTTTCTTACCAATTTGCAAGTCACCGTTATAGAGAATCTTTCGTAGCGACATTGCATCCGTAATCTTTTGACCATTCATTTCTACAATAACATCATATTGTTTCAAGCCTGCTTTAGAGGCAGCTGAGTTGCTAGTTACTTGTTGAACCATTGTCCCGTAATTTACACCATCAGGCAGTTTCAAAATACTTTGCTGCTGTTGTTCTGGGATAGTATCCACATCGCGCAATGTTACGCCAAGTGAAGGTCGCGATACTTCGCCGTTTTTCTCAAGTTGTTCAATGATTGGCTCCGCCTCATTAATCGGAATAGAGAAGCCGATGCCTTCAACATTTTCTGTCGAAATCTTCATCGAATTGATACCGATAACTTGGCCTTCTAAGTTGATTAAAGCTCCGCCGCTGTTCCCAGGGTTGATTGCCGCATCAGTTTGAATAACTTCCGCTTCCCAGTCTTCTTGACCGTCGCCATTAATGTCAACAGGCACTGTACGGTTAAGTCCGGAAACAATTCCTTGTGTCACTGTTCCAGAAAATTCTGTGCCAAGTGGACTTCCGATCGCAATAACCGTTTCTCCGACTTTTAGTGAATCCGAATTACCGAACGTCGCAACTGAGGTAACGTTTTTATCTGAGATTTCGAGAACAGCCAAATCATTCCATTCATCTGTTCCTATAAGTTTTGCAGTTGATTTCTTCCCATTTGAAAATGTCACTTCTAATTTATTTGCTCCGCTGACTACATGATTATTCGTCACAACGTAAGCTTTGCCATTTGCTTTTTTATAGATAACGCCAGAACCTGATGATGCTTCATTCTCTGAAGAGGAAGAACCATTTGATCCATCACCGCTTCCAAAGCCGCCGATACCGCTATCAAGCGAATTTGAAGATTGATAGTTCAGCACACTGACAACAGCATCTTGAGCTTTGTCTACTGCTTTCGTAATGTCTGTAGAATTTTCATAAGATACTTTTTCAACTTTACTGCTCTTAGTCGATGTCGTGTTGCTGATTGAATTTGTATTTGTATCGGCATCGTTATTTAAACCGCCGATGGTAAAGAAAACAATAATTGCTCCTACAATAACGCCAAGAATACCTGTTAGAAAATAGCCTAAAAAGCTTCGACCGCCGCTTTTTTTTCGGCGGTTCTCCGCCTCCGTCGCCACCGCTTGAACGTGTTGGGGGAACAACTGGTGGAACAGGAGGTACAGTGCCGTCTTCTTTTGGAACCACTTCTTTTTCCGCAGATTCTTCAAAGAAGGCATTGCTCATTCCTGCCTCAGCTTGCTCGCGCGTTGCACCCGCAAACTTTTCGCCTTCTTCCGTTATACCTTCCGCTGTTGGAGTCATTTGGGGATCTTCTTGGTGCGGCTTAAAAATTGTTTCCTCAGATGCAGCACCTTTTGCAGCTTCTTGTTGCTCATTTGTATTTTCAAACTCGTTTCGTTCTTTTTCCAAATTTTTTCATCCCTTCCTCAGCAAATTCAAGTCTATATACCTATCCTACAAGACAAATATGAAAAATTCATGAAATTATTTTAAAAAAAATACGTTGAAATCTTTTTTTATAAAAAGAGACGCCAAAATAGCCGCCTCCAAAATCAACTTATATGGTAAAGAGTGTTGTCGGTACTTCTGGGTCTGTGTCGAACAATTCGATTTGCTCGCCGACAATAATTCCTTCCTGTCCTAATGTTTGTGCTACGCTCATTCGCGCCAAATCCTTCATGTTATTATCCTTGCTTAAATGCCCCAAATAGATACGCTTTGTTCGGTCACCGATGACCTCACTCATCGCAATTCCAGCATCTTCATTTGAAACGTGACCTTCGTCGCCTAAAATCCGCCGCTTCACGTTCCACGGATAGCGACCCATTCGTAGCATCTCGACATCATGATTGCTCTCAAATAAATACGCATCCGCATTTTTGATATGTCCCTTCATCCGATCGCTCACATAGCCTGTGTCCGTAATCATCACAAATTTTTTATTCCCATTATGGAATATGTAAAACATTGGCTCGGCCGCATCATGAGAAACACCAAACGATTCTACGCTCAAACTGCCGAACTCCTTCACGGTTTCCATGGCAAAATCAAATTTTTGGTCAAGCGCGACTTCTCCGATCATACCGTCCATCGCTTTCCATGTTTTTTGATTGGCATAGATTGGTAATTTATATTTACGCGCTAAAACGCCCAGTCCTTTAATATGATCGGAATGCTCATGCGTAATTAAAATCGCATCCACATCCGCAATCGTCCGCCCAATTTCATTAAAAAGACCTTCCATCTTCTTTCCGCTAAGACCACAATCTACAAGAATTTTTTGGTCACCTGTTTCAACAAGTGTTGCATTTCCCGAGCTTCCGCTTGCAAGTATACTAAACCGAATTTGCTCGGTTTCTTTTCCAGTTAAAATTTGACTTTTCATCATCGCTTTTTTGTACCCCCCGAGCAGATTTTCTTCTGCATCTATTTTACCCTTATTGCGGCAAAAAGAAAACCAAAATTAACTTATTGCCTAGAGAAAAACCGCTTTTCGTTGTTTGAAAAGCAGCTTCTCAGGTTATTTTACTGATCAAATTGCGCCAATTCGAAATCAGTTTGCGGTACGCTCGCCGCAGCTTTTTCAGCTTCCTGCTTCTTCGTTTCCGTCAAATTGATCACTTGCTCATCTTTGGCGTTTACAAGGAAGTAACTAGTTGTCTTTTTGTGCACAACTTCAAAACACCAGACAGGGAAATAGACATCTCCGCTTGATAATTGAACCGTCGTATAGTAACCGAATACAGCTTGCGTAATCTCACTGTCCGGTTTTAGATCACCATGCTGGTACACTGCTTCAAGTGCATCCATTGATGACAGCAAGTTTTTCTTTTCCTGCAAGTCATCTTGCTTGCCTAAATAGGTCTGTCTATAAGAAATCACTTCTTCATCATTATTCAACTTAAAAACGATGCGCCCTGCGTTATCAAACAATACCATATCGTCTTTGATTACTTGGTTGTATATGAGTTCATGTGTGGTTTCATCATATTTCCAAAATTCATAAGTGCTGCCCTTATAAACATTTTCCTGTAAGAACTTGATGAACTCAGGATTTTCCCCCTTTTTCCCCGTTTTAACCGGATTTTGCAGGGTCGACACAATCTCAGTTGAATTATTATAAAGCGCGATCGATTGGTCTTTCAAATCCACCAAATCTTTTGAAGCGAATGCAACTTTATTCGCAGTAAAAATTTCACCATATACAGATTTTGATGATAAATCTGGATACGTAATATTATCCGTTTTCAGATGATCTTGAAGCGTATCATTTCCAAGCTTATCAGGATCATTTGTGACTTGCTTATTTAAAAACATGATCCCAAGAAAGATATCTAGCAAAAGGAAAGCTACAATAAAGATAATTTCTGTTTTTTTCCAATCCATCTTTATTCACTCTCCTTCACGCCGGCATCAAACCACTTGCCGCGATATTTGAAGATCCAAGTTGGCTCAAGCTCAACAATGCGCTTCAAGCCTTTGTCTTCTACCCAGCTCATTTTGTATCCAAGCGTAATCATCTGCACAGCAGTAATGTCGATATTTGAATTATTTTTCAAGGATTCGTATACGGTTGCAGATGAAGGCAGCTTCACTTCATCGCTTTCACGCGGAATGGAGTAATCGAGTTTGAAGAATGGGCGACTGTATTTGTAAACCGCTTCTTGGCCTTCAGTGACACTAATCTGGGACATTCCGTTTCCGCTAATAACCTGCAAGTTATCGACGAACATGCCAAAATTGGCACTTCCTGTCGTCGAATCATAGCCGGTAAAGTAATATTCATCGGTCCAACCTGCATGCTCATTGATGAAGTTGAAACTGTCTTGGATCATGCTCGCCCGTTTAACTTCGGTTTGCGTTTCGGGATTGGCATTTTCTTGTGCTGGATTGATATATTCTAATACTTTGTTGTCTGTATCAAGTACGATTTTACTCGAACCGTCTGTATAGGAATTCTCTTCGTTTTTTACCGAGCTGACATCAGGAAACAGCGCTTTTGTGAATAAACTGATATCCATCGTATCAATGATGTATTTTTTACTTTTTATATCAGGTGGTGTTTTTGATAGGAACAAGGAATGTTTGCTCGTACCTACAGCATCAAGCAGTACCATATCGCCATCATCTTTTGAAGCAGCTACCAGATTTTTGATCACAGCTACATCTTTTTGTGGCAAAGAGCTTTGGTAGATGGTATCTTCGCGGTCATTAGTAAAATAAACCGTATAAAGTCCAGCTTCTGTGGTATTTGTATCAAAAACAATCCGGTTGAACGATGCATTCTCCAGTTCCTTCCCAGTCAGTTCATAAATTTGTGAAAAGATCGAGAAGGGAATGTTATTAGGATAAATCAGTTCGACAGTTCCGTTTTGGTGGATTAAGCGGTCATACTCGCTGCTGGTCTTTTTCCCAGATGAAACGACTTCTGAGAAGGTGAAGTTGCGACCCTGTGCAGCTATTCGGTTCACGAAATTGGCGGCGTTTGTTTGATAATGCTCTCCATCTTGGTTTATTTGGCCTAAAATCGGCTTGAAAACTTGTGCGGCTGTTTTTTGTTTATCAATCGCTGTTTTTTCTACTTCTTTTACGTCAATCGACTCGTAATTGGGCTGTCCTTTCCAGATCGAATAACTTAGAATAATGCTTATTATTACGAGAACAGTGAGAAGCAGGCCTCTTAAATATGAAATTTTTTTCATTCCCAATCATCCTCCGGAAGTTCACTATACGGCAGGGTAAACTTCACTGTAGTTCCTTTGCCGCGATTACTTTCGGCCCAAATCTCGCCGCCGTGCGCCCGAATAACTTCGCGCGCAATCGCAAGGCCGAGCCCTGTTCCTCCCATTTCCCTTGAGCGCGCTTTATCCACGCGGAAAAATCGGTCAAAGACTTTATCCAAGTCTTCTTTTGGTATTCCAAGTCCTTCGTCACTAATAGCAACTTCGATTTTATTGTCAAATTTTTTTAGGAAGAAAGAAATTTGACCACCATCTGGCGAATATTTATTGGCATTCGAGATAATATTATCAAGCACTTGCATGATTTTATCTTCATCAATTTCAATAATAACCGGCTCTTTCGAGATAAAGCGTTTAAATTTAATCGAATCTTTTTTCATCATCTCGAAACGATCAATAATATGGTTGAAGAAGTCTGTAAAGTTTACAAAGCTCTTATCCAAATGTTCTCTGCCACCGTCCATACGCGATAGTTTAAGCAAATCATTGACAAGTCGAATCATTCGTTCGGTTTCGTTTTGCGTGACTTCAAGGAATTTCGGTGCAAGGTCAGGATCTTGCCACGCCCCGTCGCTAAGCGCTTCTAAGTAGCTGTGCATACTCGTAAGCGGTGTCCGCAGTTCATGAGAAACATTCGATACGAAATCACGCCGCTCTTGATCGACTTTTTCTTGATCGGTAATATCATGTAAAACGGCAATAACCCCGTTAACAAATCCAGTTTCGCGCTGAATGACTGAGAAGTTGACACGCAAAATATAACGTTCGTTTACGGTACTGCGATCGAGCGTGATTGGTGCTTCCTGCCCCATCAGATTATCAAATTGGTAGTCGTCAGCAATATCCAATACGTCAATAATCGCTTTTCCATTCACACTTTCATGAGGAACACGAAGCATCTTTTCTGCTGGCGAGTTGATCAAGATGACTTTCCCGCGCCGGTCAGTTGCAATAACACCATCTGTCATGTAGGACAGTACAGAAGAAAGCTTGCGGCGCTCGCCTTCTGTCATGGCTTGCGCTTCTTGAACTTTTTTTCGTCAGCGAGTTAAAGCTTTCTGCAAGTTGCCCAATTTCATCGTAGCCGTACACTTTTACTTTCCGGGTATAATTTCCGCGAGCCATTGCATAGGCTTGACGTTTCATATCAATCAGCGGTTTCGTAATCGTGCGTGAGAGCAAAATCCCAAGCACCGCTGTAATCACCATTGCAATCAATGTTCCCGTGATAAAAATATTGGTAATCGAATCCACTTGTTTGTAGACAGATTCAATATCCGCAACAAGATAGATCACGCCAATCACTTTATCTTTATTTTTAATGGGGGAGATGTTGACCCAAACACGCTGGTTATTATGGGATTCATCCATATAAATTTTGTCTTCAGATCCTCCAAGTGAGATGGCTCGTTTAATAGATGTCGTGGTTGATTTTTGTCCAACTACGCCCTGATTGTCCATATCCGACGTTCCGAGTATTTTACTTTTATCATCTACGATTCGAACTTCAGTCAAGCTGTTGTTATTGCGAGCAAAATCGACGAGCAATTCACGGATATCCGTTTGTAGCTGAGCGCTGTTATCGCCATTTTTTAAGATTTCCTCCCGCACATTGTAATCGAGTAACTTGGTGCTGTTTTTAATGGAATCTTGAAAGTTCTTTTCGAGCTGGCCTTCTAGTTCACGCACAAAGTAAGCGCCGATAACTTGCATCGCCACTAAGATCAGTAATAAGTAAATCATAACAAGTCGGAACTGAACCGACTGGAAAAATTTCTTTGTTTTTTGCATAATCAGCTTCTACTCCTGTTCAGGATTCAACTAGCCCTTCAATGTCAGCCTTCTTTCTCTGAAACTAGTTTATTTAACTTAGTATAGCATAATTTAGAATCTGATAAAAACGGATTGGAAAGAATCTGCTCTCCGATTGAGCAATATAAAAAGCAGGTTCGCGTCCGCGAACCTGCTTTTGCTTATTCTTGCTCTGGATTCCTTAAATAGTAGCCAACGCCGCGTCTTGTGACTAGCCATGCTGGATGGCTCGGATTGTCTTCAATTTTTTCACGCAATCTGCGGACTGTAACGTCTACCGTTCTGACATCGCCGAAATAATCATAGCCCCACACGGTTTGAAGCAAGTGCTCCCGTGTCATAACCTGTCCCATATGTTTGGCAAGATAATGGAGCAATTCAAATTCACGGTGAGTGAGTTCAATCGTCTCGCCGCGTTTTGAAGCCACATAAGCATCTGGATGGATAACAAGCGAACCGATTTCAAGCTCGCTGTTTTCGTTTTCCTCAGCTGCTTGTGAGCTGATTTGGCTGTGCCGGCGCAGGTTTGCTTTTACACGCGCAATAAGCTCCCGATTACTGAATGGTTTTGTCACATAATCATCAGCGCCAAGTTCAAGTCCAAGCACCTTATCAATTTCAGAATCTTTCGCAGTTACCATAATGATCGGCATATCATATTTCTTACGTACTTCACGGCATACTTCGATCCCGTCTCTTCCAGGAAGCATAATGTCCAACAAAATTAAATCCGGCTGTACTTCTTCAACGAGTTCAAGGGCTTCGTCCCCATCATAAGCACAGTACACATCGAATCCTTCTTTATTTAAATTAAATTTAACTATATCCGCAATCGGTTTTTCGTCATCAACGACTAGAATTTTTTTCTCTGGCATCTTAACACAATCCTCCTAATATGGAATTTGTAGTATTCCAAAATAAAATGGCGTTACCCCTGCCTGAAGAAGTTCTTCAATCGGGGTTGTTGGGCTCTAGCTCAACTCACCTTTTATCATTATAACACAAGCTATAAATTTTCTGAATTATTACAGGCTTGTCTGCATCATAAAGCGAAAAAAAAAGACGTAAATCTGCAGATTTACGTCTTTTTAAAACGGTTCCGACGGGATTTGAACCCGCGATCTCCTGCGTGACAGGCAGGCATGTTAACCCCTACACCACGGAACCTTTAATGTACCAAAAACAGGCACCTCCTCATTAAATCATGTTTTACAGACAGCGTCAATAGTTTTTCAGAAAGTTTTCAGCATTTTTTTTGAAAAATAGGCAGATTTCCAATGCGATTGACAGCTTCAACAAGTCTTTCTTCACTCACCAAAAGACCTATCCTTACATATCCTTCGCCAAACTCACCAAAACCGCTCCCATCTGCAACTGCCACGCCCGCTTCATCAAGCAAAAGTCTAGCAAAGCGACTGCTCGTATACCCATCGGGAACTTTCATCCACGCAAAAAACGAACCATCTGGTACGCTTCCATTCCAGCCAATTCGCTTGGCCGCTTGAAAGAATGCATCTTTACGCGCACGATAACGTTCATTTTGTGTTTGAACTGTTTCTTGCGACTCAATAAGTGCCGCAGCGGCTGCATCTTGGATTGCAGGAAATAAGCTGACATACAGGTGATCTTGAAGCAGATTAAGCGCTTCGATCATTTCTGCATTTCCGGCCGCAAACGCGACACGCCAACCTGCCATATTGTAAGTTTTTGACAGTGTATAAAGTTCAATTCCTACTTCTTTCGCTCCTTTTTCTGCAAGAAAACTACGCGGTTTTTCTTTGGCAAAACCGATTGCACCGTAGGCAAAATCATGTACCACAGCAATTTGATTGTGCTTAGCAAAATCGATCGTTTCTTCAAAAAAAAGCTTGGCTTGCAGCAGCTCCAGTTGGATTGTTCGGGTAATTAAGATACATAAGTTTGGCTTGGCTTCTTTGTTCCTCCGTCAATGTCGTGTAATCAGGCAAGAAACCATTTTCTTCAAGTAAGGGCATAGTATCGAAACTTGCTCCAGCTAGAGCAACCCCAGATAAATAATCGGGATAGCCGGGATCTGGTAGCAACATCTTGTCGCCTGGATTAAGAAAGCAAAGCGGCAACTCTACAAGACCCGCTTTTGAACCGAATAAGACAGCTATTTCTGTTTCCGGGTCAAGCTCGACATCGTATTCCCGCTTATAAAATGTCGCGACAGCTTCCTTAAGCTCCTTTTTCCCGCGAAAGAGCGAATACTTGTGGTTCGTTGTATCAGCTGATGCTTGCTGCATCGCTTCGACGATATGTACCGGTGTTGGCTGATCAGGATTTCCTTGACCAAGATTAATCACATCTACACCTTCTGCTATTTTGGCGTTTACGTCTTGTACGAGTTTTGAAAAAAATTGTTTCGGCAAATTTTTGAGCCGTTCTGCTTGTTTCATTGTCATCCCCACTTTCGTTTGATAAACATCTTAAAGTTTTCCGGCAATTTTGTCTAGTGCGTTTATAAAAAATATTAAAAACGATTGACAAATAAAACTAAAATTGATATATTGTTACGCAACAGGTTTTAATAATTAAATTCTCTTATCAAGAGTGGCAGAGGGACTGGCCCTATGAAGCCCGGCAACCCAACTTTTTTTTAAAAGTGAAGGTGCTAATTCCAGCAAATCAGTTTTAATTGATTTGAAAGATAAGAGAAGTCGAATTCGCTTTTGCATTCACTTCTCTTTATCAAAAAAAGAGAAGTTTTTTTAATGCCTGAAATTTGGGTTTGGAGGAAGATAGAATGAAAAAGTGGAGAAAAAGTTTAGCAAGCATCTTAGCGGGAGCAACACTTCTTGTACTGGCAGCATGCGGCAGTGACAAAGACGCTGCACTATCGAAAGAGGATATCGTCATTGGAGTTACAGGCGGGCCACACCAGCAAATTGCCGAGAAAGTTAAAAAGCTGGCTGAAAAAGACGGCATACATATTACACTCAAAACATTTGATGATTATAATACACCAAATACGGCTTTAAATGACGGCGACATTAGCGCCAACAACTACCAAACGATTCCGTTCCTTGAAGCTCAAGAAAAAGATAAAGGTTATAAATTCGCAATTGCGTTTAAGACAGTGGCCTTTCCAATGGGTATTTATTCGGAACAATTAAAATCAATCAAAGATTTGAAAAAGGGTGACAAAATCGCAGTTCCGAATGATCCATCGAATGAATACCGCGGTCTCAAGCTGTTTGAAGCGGCTGGTGTTTTGAAATTAAAAGATGGCGTGGAAGAAAAAGCGACGAAAAAAGATGTTGCCGAAAATCCGCTTGACCTGGAAATTATCGAGCTTGAAGCTTCGCAAATTCCGGCTCAGCTTAAGGAAGTTCAAGCAGCTGCAATCAATACCAACTATGCGATGGGCGCAGGGCTCACCATTAATAAAGATGCCATTTTCCATGAGCCGACCAAAAACAATCCGTATCCCAATGTTTTTGTGGTACGTGAAAGCAATAAAGACGACGAAGTGGTTAAACAACTGAAGAAGTATTATCAATCGGATGAGATTAAAGATTTTATTGCAAAAGAATTTAAAGGTTCTGTTGCTACGGCATTTTAGGGGGTATCTGAATGATTGAACTGGCAGGTGTATCGAAAAACTTCACGACAAACAAGCAGATGGTTGAAGCTGTCAAAGATGTCTCGCTTGAGGTTCAAAAGGGAGAAATATATGGCGTAGTCGGCTATAGCGGAGCAAGGAAAAAGCACGCTCATCCGCTGTATTAATTTTTTAGAAAGACCAAGTTCGGGGAGCGTAAAAATTGCTGGGCAGGATCTTGCGAAATTAAATTCCAAGGAGCTTCGGGCAGCAAGACGCAAAATCGGGATGATTTTTCAAGGCTATAATCTGCTGAAAACAGCAACGGTTTATGAAAATGTCGCGCTGCCGCTGAAACTGGAAGGTCTTAGTAGCAAACTGATTCGCGAGCGCGCTGATAAGTATCTTGAGATTGTTGGGCTAAGCGATAAGAAGGAGCATTTTCCGGCACAGCTTTCCGGCGGGCAGAAACAGCGGGTTGCGATTGCTCGTGCGCTTGCGCACGAGCCGGAGATTCTCCTTAGCGACGAAGCAACTAGTGCTCTCGATCCAGAAACAACGGACTCAATTTTAAAGTTGCTTCTTGAGATCAATCACACACTCGGCATTACGATCTTCTTAATCACCCACGAACTCGATGTGATTGAGCGGATTTGTGACCGAGTGGCGGTCATGGAACAAGGGCGCGTCGTTGAGGAAGGTACGGTGCTCGATATTTTTACGAACCCGAAGCAGGAAACAACGAAACGTTTTGTCGGCTCGGAAGCAGGTTTTGACATTCCGCAAGATTTGCTTGAGGAGTATAAAAAGACTGGCAAACTTGTGTCGCTTTATTTTGTCGGTCAAAGTTCGGAGGAACCGGCGCTTGCGCTTGTTTCGCGTCAGTTTGACTGTTTGCCAAGTATTCTTGCCGGCGGGATTGAGCATTTGAAAAATGATACGCTCGGAAAGCTGCTTGTGCATTTGAAGGGCGAGGAAGACGCATACAACGATGCGATTCGGTTTTTGACTGAGCAAGGGGTTACGGTTCGGGAGGTGACGAAGTAATGGCTGATTTTTTTTGCTGAATGGGGCGAAACACTTTGGACTGGTTTTCTCGAAACGATTCAGATGACAGCGATCACGCTCGTGATCGCTGTCATCATCGGACTACCGCTTGGAATTCTGCTTGTTCTTACGCGTTCAGGCGGGCAAGCGGAGAATAAATTTACCTATACACTCCTCAACTGGGTCATCAATATTTTGCGTTCTCTTCCCTTTATCATCTTGCTTTTTTTTAATTCTGCCATTTACAAAACTCGTCGTTGGCACTACAATTGGCGTTAAGGGTGTAATTTTGCCGCTGGTATTTTTCACTGCGCCTTACATTGCTCGGCTGATGGAGTCTGCGCTCCTTGAAGTTGATCGCGGCGTAATTGAAGCTTATCAAGCGATGGGGATTTCAACCACGAAAATTATTTGGCATGTAGTGATTCGCGAAGCCCGCTCAGGGATTGTTCTTGGGCTGACGATTGCGACGATCGGATTGATCGGCGCAACGGCGATGGCGGGTCTTGTAGGGGCAGGTGGCCTTGGAACGATTGCTTATCAATACGGGTTCCAGCGTTTTGAGCCGACTGTCATGTATGCTACGATTATCATTTTGATTATTATGGTTCAAATCCTGCAATCTCTTGGCAATTTTTTAGCACGGCGTTTAAAAAAAAGACTAGATAAACACTGGGGGAATTTGGGACATGTGGAAAATTGCTCTTTGTCAGCTAGATATCACTTTTGGCGACCCAGATGCGAATTTCAAACGAGTTCGACAAGCCTTATCCGAGGCAGCAGAAAAGGGAGCTTCGGTCGCGGTTTTACCAGAAATGTGGAACACTGGATATGCGTTATCAGAACTCGAAAGTTTGGCAGACAAACACGGCGAGCGCACGAAAAAGTTTTTATCGGAAATGGCGGCGGAACACAAGCTCACGATTATCGGCGGCTCTGTTTCAGCTAAAATCGACGGAAAATTTTCAAACATCATGTACGCGTTCGACGAGCACGGCGACTTCCTTTCTTCTTATAAAAAGGTGCATCTTTTCAAGTTAATGGAAGAACATCTTTTTTTGGAAGCGGGAAATGATACGAATTTGTTTATTCTTGGAGAGCGAAAAGCGGCGGGATTTATCTGCTATGATTTGCGTTTTCCGGAATGGTTCAGACATCATGCAGCACGTGGCGCCGAAGTATTATTTGTTGCGGCAGAGTGGCCGGCTGTGCGAATCGATGCTTGGAAAAAGCTTGCGGTTGCACGGGCAATTGAAAATCAAGCTTTCATCGTAGCAGTAAACCGCGTCGGAAAAGATCCGAAAAATGTGTTCGGTGGACACTCGCTTGTTGTGAATCCGCATGGCGAAATTTTGTTTGAAGCAGATGACACGGAAGGAAATTTCTATGTGTCGATTGATCCAAGCGAGGTTAAGCAAGTTCGAAGCGAGATTCCGGTGCTTGATGACCGGAGACCAGAACTTTATTAGCTGGACGAAAAAAAGTGTGCGCCGCTAACGCGGGGCACACTTTTTTGTTTGAAAATGGAAATTCCTGAATGAAAAAAAGGGATTGTCGTTTTTTAGTAGTCTGGAATAAGAAAAAGCGATCATGGTGCCTCTATCCAAGAACTATCTTAGTTGCTACATAGAACATTCCATACCTTCTTAGCGCCAATCAAGATGGATGTACTGGAACTTTAACAAATAACATTGACTGGCGGTGATAAAATATTTCCCGGCAATAAAAATCTAATTCCCTGAATCTTCAAACGGGAGTGGGATTTTATTAGGTGACTCAAAATTTTTTAGAAATCAAAATATATCAATTCTTGAAACATCAACCTCTATATGCTCATTTTGTTCAATATCCTTAGGAATATCACCATCTGATATATCTATTTTAAATTCTCCTACCTGTAAAAATTCTTTATCCACAAGTTGACCTCGGATATGGTATCTATCTACTTTTTTTGTCTATTCCATAATCTGTATTGAAATCTTTAATAACATTTTTAACGGTAAATCCATGAAGGATACCCGAAAACACATCATCTTCTGATAACTCGCAATTACTACAAAAACTTTCTATAGAATAGTTTCCATCAGTTAACTTAACATATGCTTCTTTTGAATCTTCATCCATCCAGATAACTTTTTTACACTAATCATTCTTTTCCCCTCCTATGGATTGATACCCAAGCTTGGCGATTTTTTTCAATCCCTTCAATGTGCTTATCATTCAAGCTTCCAAAGCCATTGATTTTCACTTTTATTTACCCCATTCATAGCAATACTTTCAAACTAAAAGTTTAACTCAATTTATGAATAGCCTGTCCCACAGCTGATCTAATTTTTTTCTTCATTTTTCACTAGTTTTTTATGATTTTTTCTATGATCTTACTCTTTTAACTCTTTTTTCAGAACATCGTCTAGAATTTTAAAATTATGCAATAGATTGTCCTCTTTATAACTTTGTAAACCTCGAAAAACTTTATCATCTGTAAGTTTACTTAAAATAATGTATTGATTTCCATTTCCTTCTTGTAAGCTAATACCAAGAGTCGATCTCTCATACTCCATCAGCACATTATGTTTGTTATACAACTTAACTTGTAAAAAAAAACAAGCCAAAAAGGGCATTATCTGGAATTTCAGTTTTAATGTCTGAAGCTTCCTTTCCCCAAAAGTCCACGATATACTTGGCCAAACGTTGACTCTCAATTTCCATCTCACTTTTGTACATGCCAGAAACCGTCCTTTTGAACCAAATTTTTATCTGTTACGTGTAGCTTACCTTTAATGTATTCCCATTCATCAACTATAAACCCTTTATCATATTTAATTAAGCATTTCCCAAGTTATTTGTTTCGCATTATCTATAGGCGCATTCAATTCTAATCGTTTATCAAAATCGTCATCCCAAATAAAGAAATCGTTAATGCCACCATGGGGAGGATATAAAGAATGGTTTAAATCTTCTATTACTTTGATATCCGGAAATTCCTTTTCTAGTTCCATCAATAATTGTTCAAGAGTTCTAAGTTGAGGATTATTTGTTGCATCCCCATATTTTTTAACAGCAGCGTATAAAATTAAAAATTGTTTTTTTAGTTCTACAAAATTCATCAGTAGATATTCCCCCTATCTTAAGTAGTTTTTCAGAAATCACTTAAATTCGTAAAACCTATTCCAACTATTAAGTATAGGTCATTTTTCATAGAATTGGATTGGTTTTTAAAAATCTCATTTTGCTCTATTTCTCCACGCTTGAACAAATTATGATCTATTTCTTTTAGTAGAGCAAGTTGTTTAGGAAAAACTACTAGTCTTGGATCATTATCTTGGCTTTTTTCTTCTGAAAAATCGTAAGATATAGTGACAACTATGGGATAAATCGCCCAAAACTTAATATCAAATAAGTCATCAGTAACTTTATTTACGATCTTCTGACCTCTCTCACTAACGATATAATGATAACCTTGACTATCTGCAAATATATAGCACCCATCTTCGCTTCCTAATACCACATCCGTAAAGTTTAATTCTTTTTCCAAGTTTTCTCGCTCTTTGATCTTTTTTAAATCTTCTATAATTATTTCTTGAAGTTCGTTTGTTGTTAAAAACTCTAATGGTCTCATGAATTATTCCCTCATTTCTTTAGTTCTCTAATATATCCGCCTTGTAATAAATCATTTATACTATATGGCAATAACATTTGCTTCCCCCCACCCGGTTTTCCAAGCCAAGGTGTCACTTCAGATGATTCAACTATGTTTATAGGAAAACTCTAGGTTCTTTTGGAATTTCCATGGTTTAGATTGCTATCTCCTAATAAAAAACCATGTTACAGCTATAGTACATTCCCAAAGTTAGGTTTATTAATCTAACTTTAGAGGTTGTAGTACAAACTTTGCATGGTTTTTATCATATTGTCGTAGAATTGTTTTTAAATGTTTTCGACTAGCTCGGTAAATGAACGGTTCACATAAAATGTATTTTCTTCATCTGTAGACTCTTCAAATACATAAGAATCATCCCAATAGTAAATTCCTTCATATTCATTCGTTCCTAAGATGATAAATCCATGTTCTTGACTATCTCCAATGATTAACATCCCGTCCATTATTTCATCGCCATATTGATCCATCCATGTAGATATGTTTGCATTCTCTTCTACATCCCATCCAAATAAAACATCTAAAGAAAATTGCTCGCCGATCGATGAGATTTTTAAGGCGTGCTCCCCCGTTACAATACCGCCATTTGTCTTTTTTTAAAAAATGTTTTGTAGTCTGCAGGTAAAGATAGAGCATATCTACTTTCAATTTCTTCAATGTGCTCATCACTTAAGCTTCCAAAACCATTAATTTTCACTTTTATTTACCTCCTTCTAACCTTTTTTATGGACATGCCACCTCTATGAGTAAATTCTTTATGAATACCCTTATTTACTTCTTCCATGGTCATACCATCTGCTTTATGGTGCCACGTATTATTTACTGGATCTCTTGGCCCATTTGGGGCTAATTCATCTGCCATTTTAAAATCTGTATTATAGTTATTAAATTTACCAATATTTACTTCTTGTTTTACCAAACCTGCACCTTTAAAATCAGGGAAGCCATTTATATACGATACACTTTGATTTTTATTGTTAATATATGTCCATGTCCCAGAATCATTCAGTTTTATCTTCCCACCTTTATTTAACCACTTAGATGGATTAGGAGAATATTTTGGTTTTGTACTTAATACATCAGGAGTCAAATTAGCCAAAGTTATTTCACGTGATGTACTTTTTACTATTGGCTGACGATATCTAATAGCTGCTGTACTAAGTCCCAATCCAAGCACCACATCTGTTAAGCCACTTTCATCAAGCTTCCCTTTCCAATCTTCTACATAGGCGGAAGTCACCAACGTAGCACCCAATGCCCCCTTATAGACCTTGCCATCCATATAGTAAATCCCTTTTTCCCAGGATTTGTTGATTTTCTTATTCAGCTCTTCGTTTGTGATAATTTGATAGACACTTGGATCTAAATATTTCCCCGTCTTCTCCAAGTAGTTTTTAAGCTTCGCATTGTTCACACCTACACCGTTTTGTTCCAATACCCACATCACTTGATCTTTTCCATAAGAATCTCGGTACACAACCGCGTAAACTTGATAATCCATCAATTCTTCTTCTAGTTTCGGATCAATGCCACGCACATCATCTAACCGCCTTTTCAACGCTTGAAGGGATGTTGAAAACCCTTTTGGCAGGTGGTAGGCACCCGTTTTCTCATTAAAGGTCACTTCATGAAGCATTCGCTGCATCATATTTTTAGCCGCCATCACAAGTGTATGTAATTGTTGAAAAAAGTGCCCGTGGCTTTGTTCAAAGTGTAAGTACCGCTCTAAAATCTTTTCTTGTTCCACGGCTTTCACGAAATCAAGGCGCAAGCGCTGCGCTTTTCCTTCATAAAGTCCGGCCGTTGATCCAGACAAAGCTTGTTGGAGCGCCTCTTGCTTGCTTCGAATCGTCTTCACTTTTTCTACGGCAAGCCCTAATAGTTCCGCATCGACTCTTGCCGTCGGGGAGGGATCGACTTGCGCACTGAAATCCTGTAAATAACGCTCTAACAAGTCTTCACTCGTATCTAGGACTTCGATAAGCGTATCACAGATCGTAGGATAGCTCTCTCGAAAATAGGCTTTGGAGGCTTTTACTGCTTGCCCACTGAGCGTAGTTTCCCCTGCGTATGTGAGTGCCACAGTCTTTACTCGTTCTAACTGAGTTCGCATACTGGCATTGGCTCTTTTTAATGCCTGTTGAAAGGTGCGTACTTCTTGGATGTCAATGCGACTCATAACGTCAGCTCCTTCCGTATCTTCGCTTGTTGTTGGTCGATTTCAAGCAACCGCTGTTTCAGTTGGCGGATGTCTTCTTGTCCTTCTTCTTTTTGCGTGTCCAGTTCTCTCTTCCACATCCGTTGTTCGACTTCTTGCTTTTCTTCTATATACTGATGCAAGCCTTGCGCCGTATCCCCTTGCCAACCGTGTTGAAGCATTTCTTTCAGTTCGGTTTGTTGGGAAATCAAGGACTGGTAGTCCAATTCTAGCCACTCAAACGCTTCACGCTTTTTCTGAAAAGTTTGAAGGTCGCGCTCAGCTTGTTGCTGCTGCATATTCAATCCCCGAAGGTGTTGCGCCTGCTTTTCATGGACCACATCCATTAGCGCATCTCCAGTTCCCCGATTTTTTGTCCCGCTATTCGATCTTGTTCCGTGAAGGCTCGTCCCATCTTTTGGAGTCTCTCTGCGTCTTTTTGAGTTAACTGAGTGACCTGATCCATGATCGATATAGATTCCAGCATGGCCGTCCTTAAATCGTTGATGGAATGCGCTCTCGAGTAACTCATATTGCCTGTTGCAAAGGGACGATAAGTAGCCCCTTCTCCGGCTTCCATTAACTCACCGGCAAATTGAACAAAAGTACTTTCTTTCACACGTAGTTTCATTATGGTCATTTCCTCTTAGTTGTCTAGTCTGTTTCATAGATTTTATAAGGCTTTTATTATACCATAAGCTAATACAAGAACGAATTGTATACTAAAAAACCTTCCAAAATAAAGAACAAAATAAATTTTTCATCTCATCAAAACAAAAAGCCTAGAAAAATTCATTTACTAGGCTTTAATCAATCGCTTTTATGGAACCATTCTTTAATGTTTCAAATTCATTTTATATACATAGTTTTATAGAGGCTTATCAACAACGCCTTTCTCAATTCCCGAGGCATTATTTTCTGACCAATCTGAGTATAAAGTTTGGAATCGAGCTTCATCGTCATCATAAAATCCGGCAAATAGTACTTCATCAATATTTTCTTCATTAAAATATAATACCTCGTCCGGTACTAATCCTATAGGATAAACACAACCTGAATAGTCAAACCTATTTGTTTTTCCATCTATCACTATCAAAGGACCTCTATTTAAAACCATGATTTTCTTTGATCCTTTCTTTTAAGAATACTACACTTCCTATAGTTAGCATTTACTTCACCTCTAATATTTTAATTTTATACTCATTTGCATTGTAAGCCAGATAATTTGTTAGTAAAAATAGGAATACCACAATTGTGTAACAAAATGAAAGTATCCAGTATCCTCCTACTACAATAGATAAATAAGCTCCTATTACAACTACTGCCAAAAATAGAACATAGACACATAAAGCTTTAAAAGAATAGATCCATGTTTGCGGCCTTAATTTTATCAAGACCTCTTGATTTAATTCACTATTTTCACACTTAATTTTGTTTCTTTTGCTATAAATTATTCTAATAAGTACACCAAAAACAGATAAAATACATACTCTTAAAATAAGACTACCCTCTAATCGATCTTCAACAAACTTTATCAAAAATGGTGGCAGGGCTAAATTGCCTATGATTATCATGCATAACAATAAAACAACTAAAACCGAATGGTTGGATTCATTATTTTTTTTCATAATTAAATCATCAGCATCTGTTTGAGTAATTAAAATGGCTTTCTTTGGTACTAACCAACTTAAAGCAAAAAGAATAAATCCATAGAAACCTCTATCCATATCTATCAAATAAAATTTTGACTCATATTCTAAAATTCTATAACGTGTATTTTTAAAAATGGGTCTCATTTTTCCAGAATTAATTTTCACCACGCCCAATTCATTGGATTAATTGATTCACCTACATGACTAATAGCCTCACCAGCATCCTTTATTCTATCTTTTGTCCAACTAACACCTTCATCAATTTTATCACTAGCCCAATCAATTCCAGAGTCTATTTTATCCCCAGCCCAATCTAAGCCATCTTGAATATGAAGGCTATTATTATCGTATAAATAATCAAACCCTACACTAACAATAGTACCTACAGCCATACCTCCGAGAATAGCCCATCCACCTGGGTTAGACACAAGTAACCCTACACCAACTGTTCCAAGTATACCAGAACCAATACCTATTCCAGTAGAAACAGTATTGTGGGAAATGGCTTGACCCGCAGTTTTTCCTTTATTGTTTATATCATTATATATTCCTAACCCAAATCCAGCTGCGGCAAAGCCATAACCTAAAGCCTTTCCGGCAGTAGAAATATTCTTCCCATATCTCATCATTTGTGATCCTACACCATTTGGATTAACCATTACAAAGGAATTTCCACCAACAGGTCCTTTAATCCCCTCTAATACATTGATTATACCAGAGAACCTTGTAATACCAACGCCTAATTGTTCGATAAAATTTGATAAAGCATCATTTTTGATATCTGAAATTATATCATTTTTGTTTTCTTTTAAATAATTAATCAGGGAGGCTGGTACTTCATCATCAGGGTGGTTCTTAGCAAATTCTAATACAGATATTAAATCCTCTTGATTCAATTCGGGGATCTTATCTAGGATAGCTTCCATTTTCTTATCCGTGTACATTTTGTTTATTTGTTTCGTCCAAACTAAATCTTCCGCAGATGGAACCACAAAAGTCCCTGTTGAGGGATTCCAAGCCGTTTTCGTTTGGGCAATCCCTTGATCAATCGCCTGTTTCAAACTCGCAATTTCTGAAAAAATACGCGGTGAACTCGCATGAAAAGCGACTAACTTTTGAAGCTTCTCTTCAAGGTCTCTTTTACTCGTTTGGTAAGCCTCAATCAAGGCTTGATTGAGATTCACTTGCATGCGTTGATCCGACTCAGGTAACGGAGATTGTAGGATTTGTCTTTGAAGGGCGTTCGCTTGGTTAATCAAGACGTCTGCTTGTCGTATCTGCTCTTCTAGTTCGGATTGTTTAAGATCTCCGCTGTCCACTTCGCTTTGGTGAGGTTCTGGAAACTTCCGGACAGCTTCTTCTGTCGCTTCTGTTAACAGAATTCCTGCCTGAACCAGGGGCAATAGAACTGCACTATAAAAAGCTTTAGCCGAATCATACGCTTTCCCTTTCAAAAAAGGCTCTGCCGTAAACTGATGAATCGCTTGTTGAAGGGCTGCATACCCCTCCAAATGTTGGCGGCAAACCTGACTCGTACTGGTCGCTTGGGTTTTAGATTTTGACACATACATATTGATACTCATGCTTTCGCCTCCTGTTCATCTAAGTATGCTTTTCTTTTTTCGTAGGCGACTTCATTGAGTTGGTCTTCCAACTTTCTTTTTTCCTGTTGAAAGGCTTCGTCCATCCCTTCAAAATGGGCTTGTGCTGATCGTGAAAGGGAGAAAACCCGTTCTTGCAGGTGTTCATGCAAAAGAGCTCGATCGTTTTTCCGAAACCGCTCATGTACCTCTTCCACAAACCGAAGTCCTTGTTGAAAATGGACGCTATAAGCTTCTTGAAGGTCTTGGACAGCGCGTCTTTTTTTGTTGATTTTCGTCTTCTTTCCCTATCAATTGCCGTTCCTCTTGTTGCCACTCGGTCCATGTCTTCATGGTGCTACCCCTCCAATCAATGAAAGATTGGCCCCCATTTCCGCATCTTTCGCCGCAAAAGCCTCTGCCACACTTTGTAAGTTTGTACTTGCCGTCGTTAAAGCACTTGCAATCCGCGAAACTGCCTCACCTTCTGCTTGAATGGCTGCGTGTGCCTGTATATTTCCTCCAACCGTCGTTGCTTCATCTGTGGTAACTGGTGTTCTTTGCCTCTGAAGGATCGAAACCGCTTGTTGAAGTGCGGTGGCTTTTTCGGAGGCTCGCCCGCTATCACTGGCTACTGTGTACATGGATGGCTCTCTCCTCTCCATTTTTTAAGAAAAAACGCCGCTTACGAGAAACTCATAAGGGGCGTGTTCGACATTCACTTTAAAAGCCAAAGTTTTGAGAGAGTTGTTGATCTTGTTCTTCCACCGCAGTGGCCGTTTTCGTCAATTGCGCTTCAATTTGATCCATCAAATGCGCAAACTCGGTTACTTTGGGTTTTAACTGATTAAATTGATCATCAAAGCGCTGGAAAGCTTGTCCTTCCCATTCACTTCTTAGCTGTTCTTGTAATTGCGTTAACCGTTGTAGCAACTGTTCAATTTCCCGACTACTTTGACCATAGGTTTTCGCACGTGAACGAAGTTCTTCCGGACTCATTCTGATTTGACCTGCCATTTGCTCATCTCCTGTTTGTTTTATTTTTCTACACGTACACAATACCATAAAAATACTTGTTTTGTCTGTGACATTTTTGTGAATCTTTATGCATGTACCTATTTTTGATAAATTAGCGAATAAACTATCTCTCTTGGCAAATCATGTAAGAAAAGAAGAGAGATCATCTCACCCTCTTCTTCTTATTTTCTGTCCTATTAATCATAAACTCTAGACTCTCTTTTTGCTTAACCTTTCGCTGTAATAATCAGTTCAAGATAAGGATTCGCTATTTTTCAACTCTTCGTCTACTTTTACACGAAAACTTCCTTCCACTTCATTTATATAACCTGTAAAATATATTTCCTCAATATCTTCTTGGCTAAAAAAGTAAGAAGTTTGATCTATCTATCCATCTCCAAGTAATAATAGATATCCGCCTTACCTTTTTGACTTGTAAACTGATAATCCTGCGTGTTCAAACCACCAATTTTGAAGCCATACTTTAAATAAAAACGGTTCGCCGCGAGATTATTATCTTGAGCAATTGTCGAAAGTCCAGAATAGCCGTTTTTATGGGCGATTTGACGAGCTAAGTCGAGCATCTCGCGAGCAATACCTTGTTTACGAGATGCTCGACTAACTTTTAAATCACTAAGATACGCATACTTATTCCAGCGGTACTCAAACACCGCAAGTCCAACTGGCTTTTCATTTAAAAATGCCCCAACCGCAAAACCCTGTTTTTCTATGACGTCAAACAAATATTCTTCATCTGGAAAAACCATTTCTGTTATTTCATCAAACAGTTCTTCTTGATGGTGCCACTCGGATGCCGTTTTCGTTACGATCAGCTTGCCAAATAGTTTAAATTTTTCATTCGGCATGCGAAGGGCTGACGCGGTTTCTGCCGTAATTTGTTTAATTTCTGCTCTTCCCACTCAACCTTCCCCCAGAAAACTTATTTAAAGTCTAAAATATCACTGAATATGAAACAAATGAGTAAAACAACGAGAATAATGGCCGCAAGCATACGTAAACTGATATATTCAACCCCGGAAAATCCAGCAATAATAATCGCCGTCGGGACAGCAAGAATCAGTGCCATCACAATCGAATAAGTCATTTTCCCACGGCGCCTATAAAAATTTTCATCACGCCGCTCACGCTCCTCTTGATAGTCACGCTGCAGTTTCCTGCCCAAAGTCAATATTCCGAAAATGGCACCAATCGTTACGGCAATAAGTGTCGCTGAAGAATCGGAAAAATCCATTTTTGAAAGTTTTTCTCCTTGAATCAACAAACTTAGAAAATAAATGAACACAAAAATGATAAGGGTGCTAAAAAAACGCTTGATGACATACTTTTTCATTTTCTCTCCGCCTTCGCTGTTAGTTTTCGTATAAAATTGCCATTTCCCCATCAAGCGACAAAACAATACATTTGGCCCCTGATTTCAACCGAAAATCAACTTTTGCGGCCGGTGTAAAAATTTTGCTGAAGAACGTCGTGCCTTGTTGCTTCACAAACTCAAGCTCCGGCTCCTCGACATAAAACAGATAAACCGGGTCGATCAGACTTGCTTTGTGGAGTTTTTCGAAAAGTTCGGTGCGCAGTTCTTGCTCGATCGGCGCCGAAATGACCATTTTCGAATCTGTGCGGTATTCGATTTCAAGATCATCGAACTCATCTTCGTGATCACTTGAAACGACGACCATGACAAGCGGTTCCTCAAATATCCGATCGATTTTCTCACCTTCATCCGAGCGTTTAAGAAACGGCGGCGTTGCGAGGGCGCGGCCGGATACGCTTACAAAATGATCACTCAAAGGCAAACTATGATCCGCCAAATACGCATCCGAAACTTCCATCCGTTCAGGCGCAGCGCCAATCCGGTCGATCACAGAAACCCTTTCTCCGTCAAGGCGTTTATCCATCACTTCTACAAAAGCATCCGCTTCTCTTTCACTACGCGCAGAAATAAACAAATCCGATTGATTTTTGACGAGCGTCAGTGCAATCGCATCTTCTTGCAAATAATAGCCGATATTCCATTCCGGTTTCTTTCTGAAAACCACTTGATCGAGCTTAAACTCGCATTCCTTAAACAGAAACAGCACCATGTATTTATCCCCATGATATTCGCAGTACTCCGTAATCAAAAGCTCGGCATGATAAAGCGTTGGGCGTTCAATGAAAAGCTCACCGCGATAGCGTTCAAACGGAATATTCATTTCATTAAGATAGGCCTCCATTTTTTTACTGTGGCCTAAGATAATAGTTGCGACATCATTGGCAACCATTTTCCGAACTGTGTCGACCGCATGTTCCGCTTCTTCCCAGTCGAATTCAACGAGCGTGACGTATTGTTCATTTTGAATCGTGAGAAATTCTTGTGTATCTGACATTTTTACTCCCCCTATTTATGCAAGTAATTAAATTCCTGAAGTTTTCGCCTGATAAAGCGGTGTGACTCCCCAAAAGCCACCGCCATTTTCAATTTTTTATTGTCTTTTAGCGTAAAATTCACGTGATAGTCATAATTAGACAGCACCTTTTTAAAATCCGGTTTCTCCGTCATTTCCAGTTCAGCGAGCTCCCTTTTCTTCACCTGGAAACAATCCTTATCTGCCGCAAGCCCTTGAACCCCTTTTTCTTGAAAGAGCTTTTCCACGTATTCCGTTCGTTTTTCCTGACGCGCCTGTGCAAATTTGTACGGCAAATAAAAAATTGGAATCATGAGCCCAGATTGAAAAAGCGCATTTCTGTGGTGAAACTGCCCTCCGAGCTTAATAAAAGTGAGCGTATCTTTTCCCAAATAGACACGATAATAACCGTCGCTTGTGATAGCACGGCGAAAAACCAAATGAATATAATCTTGATCGAACATCCGAATACTCCCTTTCGGTTTATTTAGTTTAGCAGAATGAAACCATCCTGACTAGATTATTTTTTTTACTTATCTCTATTTTATAAAATTTAGTCACAAAAATTTATTGCGTGTCATAAAAGATCATTTCGATAGTTGTTTTGAATTTGTTGTTCAAATTTTTCACTAAAGTTGTTATAAAGCGTAGTCGACCGCACTTGAAAAACTTTTTCTGTCAGATACCACTTTGTCTCGATCTCTAACGATTGGTCAAGTGCTAAGATGGCCATTTCATATGCATCATCGGAAAAAATAAAGCATTTCTTTGAAGGAAAATAATAATAGTATTCCCAAAAGAATTGACTTCGTTCCTGCTCCTTATTTCTTTCTGCTTGTTGAACAAATTCCGTTTGGCTTGCAAAGAAATTTAATTTTGTGATGCCTTCCAAATGAATGATTCTCTTTTTAAAAAAACTTCTTTTTTTCAATTCGATGTATAACATATATCTCACGATCGCCTGTTTCCGCACAGATCTCATGCAGCATCTCGTAGAAATCTGTGGTATCAATATAGAGAGCAGCCGTTTCTTCAAAGAAAAAGCGATATTGTTGTGGCTCCCAAAAAAGCATCTCAGGAAAGTCAGCTTCGATATCGACAACTTTCTTTACTTCTGTAAAAACACGTGATGGATTCACCTTGTCGTTTCCCCCTAATTTCAAACCGAAATTTTGTATTTAAAATGCCGAAAAAATTTCATGTTTTTATCTAAAAAAATGTTTTCACTCTGCTTTTATGTAAATATTAAATCCACTTTCTGTATCCTCCACTTCAATATTTTCAGGTTCTTCGGAGAGAAGGTACGTCCAGTAAAAATCGCCGACACAACCGCCTCCATGTATCGCCGCTAAAAACACAAACACCATGCGCGGTAAAATCCCTAGGACTAGAAGCACCGTTAAAACAATTGTGATGACGACAAAAGGTGCTAAAGAAATGCAAAGAAACTGTTTTTTGGAAAAACGGGAGTTGGGACTTGTCGCGTAAAGCATGCCGTTCTTGAAGCCGAATCTTACTTTAGAATTTGTTCCCCCAAATACCTTGAAAAAAATGCCGTGAATCCCTTCATGGATGATAAAAATTAAAAACAGAAGCACAAATAAAACGGGCAACAAAATGGGGATGCTTAAATTCCAAGACCCTTTTGAAGGTAGAAACATAGTCATCAGCAGAAACGCGACAAAAAAAAGCAACCGTCAAACCAGCGCTTGCCCAATTCAATTTTCTAATCAAGTTTTCGTTTTCGATCAAGTTTACTTCTTTTTTCAAAATCATATTGTTCACCTTCTTTCAAGTACTTATGCTAAACTCTTCTTCCCCTAGCAATTAAAATTGATGCTCTACAAGCTCGATTTTCTCTGATTATTTAAAAGCGTTAAAACCTTCTATTTATTAAATAAAACTGGTTTCCCCTGTGCGAAACAAGGTCTTTAAAAATTTAATAGAAAAGACTAGAGTTTTCATTACTACCCCAGCCTTTTCTTCTGTCTACTTTTCTATCATTAGTTCAATCGCTCTCATCTTGTTTTTTTTTGTACAGTTTGAAAACCTTTCTTTCAAAAAATTCTCCTTGTAAAAAGAAAGGTATTCTTGTGTAAGCTCTTCTGCACCGTATTCCGCTTCCTCTTCATCTAACTCTTCATCATCCAGCCACTGATAATAATGTTGTATTTCATGGGAAAGCGTATTAAGTGTATTAAACAGCATTTGAAAAACTCCATATTTTTGTTTCCCTTTGATAAAATCTCCTGTTGCGACTTTTATATAGGGTTCCTCCCTTTTTTCAAAAGGCGCAAAAAAAGTACCTGAAACCAGATTCCCATTTAGCGCAGTAATATATTCATCTGCTTTCACATAAACTCTTACCCTTTGCGGAAAATTATAATAGCTTCTCAACCATTCTCCATATTTTACAAATTCTTCTTTTAAAAACGGATCCACTTCTTTTTGGTTTGAGATTCTTATTCCTGACCTAGCAAATTGATTTCCGTTCATTGAATTATTTTATCCCTTCTTTATGCATCTTGCTCGGAGCATTCTTGTTCAAGAGAATATAAAAGAAATCTATTATTAAAAAGACTAGTACCTATCCACAAATTTCTTTTACTTGCTATTGTTTATCGTATACTTAAAAACATGAAACATATCTCTAAAACTAGCATAATTACCGTCCAACAAGTCATCATCACATACCAAAAAAAAAATTCTCACTTCTACGAAATCTTCTCAGAAAATAAAGCAATACAAGGCTGAAGAAAATGGGTATGCTAATACTAATAATTAAAAACAAGCTAACTTTTCCGTACCAATATGTGGCTGCGGGATAAAAAATCAATACACTCACAATTAACATTGCATAGTTCATCCATATAAAGAAAGAAGGGACTTTTTTTCTCTATTTTCTTCTTATCCGCAATTAGCACGGTTGCCCCTGCAATTAGTATTGTAATGAATGAAAATATAAACATTAATATGGTCATCCAAAATCTCATAATTTAGTATCTCCTTCAAGTCATTTCCTAAATCTCTTCTTAATTTTAGATACTTGCCTTTTAATTATCTTTCTATAACTTTTTCCAGCTTTCCAATCTAAAGTTCTTTTTAAATGCTTTTTAGGATTTCTCTTCAAAGATTTATAATTACTGGATACAGTAAACTTCATTGTTTTTACATTTTTCTTTACTCTTTTAGAAAATGTTAGTTTCCCATACTTTTTCTTTGAAAAAATCTTTTTCCCTAATTTATAAGCATTAGCACCACCAAAACCAAATACTCGACCTACTCCTGTTTTGAACACACCCATAACAGCTCCCTTTGCAGCTGCTCGTACCACTCCTTTTGTACTTATTTTTCCTTTGCTAAATAAAATATATTTTCCCGTTTCGTAAGCAGCTCCACCGATAGCTGCCGCTGCCCACCAAGCTACATGTCCATCCGGATCCACATACATCACTGGATTATTATTCGCATAGTTATACCCATTCATCGTCTGAGGATCATCTTCATCCCCTGGATCTGGGTCATATGCCGTAAACACTCCCTGCTCTGGCTCATAATAACGCGTACTGGCCAAGCTCCTTATCATACGTATAGCCTGCATATCCATAAGGATTCGCCTTCGCTTCCGCGGTCGTTGCCGTATCCGAAAGCACATTGCCCCACGCATCATACGTATACTCCACCACCAGCTTACCCGCTTCATTCGTCAGCGCCACGACGTCACCATGCGCATTATAGTGGTAGTAAAGCGTCTTCTCATTCATCTTCATCGCAAGACGAACATTATCATCCGAATACACATACTGTCGTGTCACTTTTCCAGCCGCATCTGTCTCATACAAGACATCGATACTATCGCCATCATAATGATAATTCGTGACAACCCCGTCAACGTATGTATATGCCATTTTTACATTTGGCGAGTCCACTTGTAAATAGCTAATAAATCTTACTCATTCGCTGACTTTCATAATCCAGTTTGCATCATTTCAAAGGCTGTTTGATTCACTATTCTATTCTTAGCTAGTAGAAAAGAGCTTCCTATAAAAAAGAGCTCTTTTCTACTGATAAGAATCTGTTTAAATACACATCATTTTTATAAAAAAATAACTCATTAAAATATCTCTTTAGCAAAATTTATAGCTGCAAAAAAACTATGGACACCCATTCCTATAACAACAAAAAATAATAAATACTTATTTGTTTTTTTTATAGGAAGATCAAGAACCACCCCGCACAAATAGACACATAGTATGCTCATTAATGAATAGAATAGAAGTATGGCTATCAAATAAAAATCCTCCTTTATTTACGTTTTAAATACCTTTTATTTAGTTTTTTTTCTTTTGGTTGTTTTTTTGATTTAGTTTTTTTTCTTTGGTGGCTTTTTCGAAGATTGCTTTTTCTTCTTGGGATGTTTTTTGCTTGTAAATTTATTTGTTATCTTTTTATAGATTTTAGTCTTTGAAATTGCTTTACGAGCATATTTTAACGCTCTTCCTGTACCACCAGAAATGCCCCCCCAGACAGCACCGTTTAAAGCCATTTTCCCAGCCTTTTTCCACGAAAACTTGCCTTTGTGTGTAACAGCGTATTCTATAAACCCCCATGCAGCCCCACCTGCTGCACCTGCAAGAATTCCATATATTATAAAGCCATCTGGATCAGTATACATCACCGGATTATTATTCGTATAATTATACCCATTCATCGTCTGAGGATCATCCTCATTCCCTGGATCTGGGTCATATGCCGTAAACACACCTTGCTCTGGCTCATAATACCTCGCCATCAAGTAATACTGACCAAGCTCCTTATCATACGTATATCCTGCATACCCATACGGATTCACCTTCGCTTCCGCGGTCGTTGCCGTATCCGAAAGCACATTCCCCCAAGCATCATACGCATATTCCGCAACGACCTTACCCGCTTCATTCGTCAGCGCGATCACGTCACCATGCGCATTGTAGTGATAATAAAGCGTCTTTCCATTCATCTTCATCGCAAGACGAACATTGTCATCCGAATACACATACTGCCGTGTTACTTTTCCAGACGCATCTGTCTCATACAAGACATCAATACTATCGCCATCATAATGATAATTCGTGACAACCCCATCAACCGTCTTCGAGATTCGGCGGTTATCATCATCATATGCATACGTCGCAAACGGCGAACTCGCGCCTTTCTTCGTCACCGCAACTAACCGGTCACCCGTATCCCACGTATAACTGAACTTCCCATCACTCGTCCGATTTCCATTCACATCATACGTGAGTGCCGCGCCGTTCCAAGAAACCAACTGATTACCTTTATTATACGATGCCGCGATCGTTTTTGTCTCGCTTCCACTGATTGAAACGTGCGTCCGGTTTCCAAATCCGTCGTACGTATACGACTTCACCGTTCCATTCGGCAACGTTTCCTTCGTCAGCTGGTTCACCGCATCATATTCATAAAATGTCTTCCCGGTTTTCTTGTTCTCAATACTCGTCCGGTTGCTCGCCGCATCATACGTATAGCTTTCGTCGAGAATGGCTTCCCCATCTTTATTCCCGATCGAAACATTCGTCACCTTCTGCGTGCTGTCATAGACATAATTCGCAGCCGTCTCATTTCCAGCCGTATACACCCCAACATTCCCAAACTCATCAAACTCAAAATACGCATTCTTACTGCCGTCATTCACTCGCGTATTTTGATCGAGATCATTGTAGGTATAAGCCGTTTTTGCACTAAAACCATTATGACTAATGGAAACATCCGCAACCTTGTCCGTCTTTCCTTTATTGTTTGCACTTGGCGAATCTTTGTAGCTGTAACTGACCGAGCCACCCCGTTCACTCACCTTCGTAATCCGATTCGCATCATCATACACCTTGTCCGTCACAATTCCGTTGATCTCATCCGTGACCTTCGTTTGATTCCCGTTTGGATCATATTGGAACTTAAACGCGCTTTCATCGTTCCATTTCACACCGCTGACACGGTCGGCCGAATCATACGTGCTTTCCGTCACGCGGCCATTTGGCATAATCGCTTTGGTTTCATTTCCAGCCGCATCATATTCATAAACAATTTTACGACCAAGAGCATCTACAAATTCCGTGTTTTTATTATCCACATCGTAGACAAACTTGTTCTCTTGTGTCACTCCACCTGCCGTCACAAGCTTCGCTGTCGTATTTCCATTGTCATCGTACTGGTAAGAAACCGAAGTCCCATTTGCGAGTGTCGTTTTGGTCAAGGCATTATCCGCGTCATACGTCAACGATTTAGTGTTCCCTTTTTCGTCCGTTTCCGAGAGTTTATTCCCGTACTTGTCATACGTAAAACTGATCTTTCTACCTTCCTCATCGTAACTTGCCGTAACATAATTCCCATCCGCATCATACTCATCGCGAGTCAGCACTTCGCCTTCCATGATCCGAATATCATCAAACCAGACTTTCCCCGTAAGCGCCCCGCGGAACATCACATTCAGTTTAATCTCTTTGATCGGCTTTGTCGGCTTCACCACTACGGCGCTACGATTCCAATCATTTGTACCAAGCGGAAGCGGTGCCTGCACATATTCCTTCGTGCCATCTTGATAAAGCACATCGCCCCAAATCGAATAGTCATTGACAAGCCCAGTACTTGACCCATTCGCCTTCGCATTTTCCGATTTTGACATCCCGGTAATCGTAACCGGTTTCGCCTGCTTCTGATTTAACGCAACAAACTGCCCCAAATATGCCGGAGAATCCGCCGCACTCTTGCGCTCCATTTGAACCGCACTGTCGCCGCTGAATGATTCTCCATCAACAATACTTAACGCTGCCGCTGCACTATTTCCCGTCCGAACCCAGCTTGCCGCTGTTTGAATCGAATGATCTTCAAAACTATTATTCTCAGCCGGATTATAGCTTGATGCTACACTACCCTTTTCTAATTGGACATTATCGTACCAAACCGCACCTTTTCCGTTACCTCCTGCGGCTTGCTCATTGTCCAAATACAAATACAATTTGCGTGTCTCTTTCGTCGTCTTAAACGTGAGCTGCTTGCGAACCCAACCGCTGTTATATTTCAGCGAAGTGGGGCGGTTAGCCTGCCACGCATTGCCATCCGTAATATCCTTTCCGTTTGCATCTTGCAAACGGGCAATCAAAATCCCATCCGACTTCGTCATGCCCTCGGCTTTCGTCCACGCGCTAAACGTATACGTTGTTTCCGGCTCCACATCCACGCGCTGAATCGCTGCAATGTAGCCTCGGTCCGCGCCAGATGCTTGACTAGTCACCTTAATCGACCCGCTGCCGCCAAGCGCTCCGTTCATTTGCTGCGTGCTATCAAAACCAATTCCGCCAGTCGCATTCACCCGCGTCATTGCCCATCCAGTAAGCGCCGTTCCTTTTTCAAACCCACTATTTTGAACGAGATTCTCCGCCGCAGCTAGCTCTCCACTACCACGAATGGCATTGCCATAAGCATCATATTGCGTCACAGAAGAACGATTCGATTCTGTCTTCAGCGTTTCCGAAACCGCATCTGCACCATCGTACGCAATCGTTGTTTTGCGCCCTTCCGTATCCGTAGCAGAAGTCACATCATTGTTGTCGTTATACGTGAAACTTTCCGTTCCGTATGCATCTGTCACTTCCGTAACGTTTCCATCCGCATCATACTTATACGTTTCTGACTGCCCTTTTGGATTCACTTCTTTAATCAAATTATTCGATTCATACGTATAACTTGTCGTCAGTTTCAGCCCATCGGCATCGACAATTTCCTTTTTCGGATTGCCGGCATCATTATACTCATAAACCGTCTTTTTCTTCTTCTCATTCGTAAGCGTTGCCGTTTGCGCATCTTGATCATAACTAAGCGTCGTCTTCTTCCCAACCGGGTCCGTAATCTCAACTAATTTTTCATCCTGATACACAAACTTCGTCTCATAAGGCTTTTCTTCCGTGTGCTTTGGATCATAAATCGCTGTAAGAAGCCCATCCGTGTAGCCATAACGATAAAGCTTGCCGCGTGCCGTCGAAGAAGCCGTCAGCTCACCGAGATCATTATACGTATACGTGATCGTCCGTCCTTCCGGTCCAACCAGTTTCGTCACCAGATCGCCCGTGTACGTGATCGTCACCGTCCGCCCCGAAGCGTCCTTAATCGTCACAAGCTTGCCGCCCGAATAGCCGTACGTCAGCTGATTGCCGCTTGTATCCTTTTCAGAAGCCAACCGACCATCTGTTAAATACCGAGTTTCTGATTTATCCTCTTCCACTTTCAAATAGCCGTCCGCTGACTTTGTAATCTCCGAGTAAATTCCTGGCGGCGCTTCGTACTTATCCGCTTTTTTCTTAAAGCGATGTACCTTCTTGTCAGATTCCACCCATAGCAAATCCCCATTTGCTTCTTCAATCAGTCTCTCTTCAAGTGTACTCGACCAACCTTTTCCAAATAGTCCCGTTCCGTCGTCCTGACTATTAAACGTCCGGTCAATATTGATACTTGGACCGCGGCCTTCTAAATTAAAGTCTGTTTCATGGAACAAGAAATTCCCGTTCGTGGCATTCACTTCACCGCCGCGTACATCGATACTTGTCCAGTAATCGACCATTCCGAGCTGTTTGTTCAAGTTTTCTGGAATCGTTGGCGTTGCCGGCTCTGATTGACTACTTGCCGCGTGATTATTCGCCTTTTGATACGCGATCACACGGAACCAGTAATTTGTCCGATCCTTATAATTCCCGCCAGAATTCGTGTACACCGGTGAAGGATCGCGCGCAAGTTCCGCCCCGTTCCCATCCGAGTGCAGCGCAAACTTGCCCTCTGCGATTTCTGCCTTTGTCGGCCAAATCCCTTTATGTTGCGTCGTCCATTTCGTCACATTCCCAACATCATAACTTTCATACGATTTCCCATTGAAGACAAGCACCTTGTAGCCGTCGGCAATCGGACTCGCATCCCAGTTCAACTCCACATAACCCGTTTCCTTATGCGACAGATTCGCGTAAGCTTTTGCCTGAGGTGCTTTCGGCTTCTCAAGCGGCAAATACGCATTCACAATGTCCGAATATGGACTTTCCCCACCAGGATAAATGGCGCGGATACGGACAGTATAACGTGTTTGATTGCGGAACCAAGAAAATCCTAGCGCCTGATACGTATTTTCATACAACTGACGCGGATCGAGCATCAACTCTTGACCTTTAGCATCTTCATGGTACTCAAATTCGCCAGCATCGAGCTCGGCTTGCGTCGGGAAAATTTTCTTGCCTTTTGAAGTCCAACTCGTGTTCTTCCCCGCAGAAAAGAAGTAATCATCATTTCCGTTGTTCAAAATCACTTCATATTCTGTTGCACCTGCTACCGCCGGCCATGACACATCTAAATAACCCGTGCCTGTCCCTTCGCCGTTCGAGTGTGCACTCACGGTCGGTTTCGTCGGCGCATTATACGAATACGTTACTTCAAGATACGGATAACTCGTATTATTTTCTGCAGCTACGAGCTTTTTCCAATAAGTCTGATCAATATTCGTTCCAAGTCGGAATCCATAGTTTGGGCGCGCTCCGCTTGCCCAAGCCTGCACGGTATTGGCCACATCAACCGTTGCCCACTGTGCCCGTCCGACATTAACCGTCCCAATCCGATTTACACCCGGCTGATTGTTCCACGTAACCTGCCACGGCGACCAGCTTCCCGCAACCTCGTAAACCCAAATATCATTTTTCAGCGTTGGCGACATATGCCAGATGTTATACATTTTAAGCTTCGCGCTCGAGATAGTCGCTTTTTGGAGCGTTGACGTATCCATTCGCAGGAATGCCGCGTTATTTCCCGTGCTCTCGTCCCACTTTCCAAGCTTGAGCGTATAAGCATTCTGCCCCGAATCCCAGAGCGAACTGCCGATATTCGTTTGATTCGGATAAGCCGAGTTTATATTCGTGTTGTAAATGTCGTCTATCCGAATGGATGGGTCGACATAGACCGGATACACCCGTTCCGCGTCATTCAGCCAGTCCGTATCCACCTTCAGTTCAAGTTGATAAACCGTCTTCGTGAGCGTTTTCAGTTCAAAGTGGACATCATCAGAACGCTTGGCGTCACCCGTGCCTTCGTCCACATTTGAATCCGTCATATAAGGCTTAGGCAGCGTGTAAATGACCTCGCCCGCCTTATCTTTAAAAACAATATCGCCGTTTTCAGCTTGCATTGGCGTTAATTTCGTTTCAATTTGATACACATACGTATCTATTTCATTTTTTTCATGCAGAACAATATCTTCTTTCACAGAACGGTTAAACGTAAAGTGACGCAAATCCGTTGCCGCAAAAATATCTTTGTAGAGAATTTGATTCTCCTCATATTCAGCCGCTTGATCCGTCACATCAATTTCCGTTTCACCTTGCTTGGCTCCCTTTAAGGCAAACGAAACTTCCGCTCCTTCTTGCGTTAATTTCTGATATTGCCCTTTTTCCATTTTTTCTAAAAATTCTATTTGCAATTCTGTTTGTTTCGGTTGAACAATTTGTTTAGGTTGATCTTGTTCCAAATTTGGATCAACCGGTTCTAGCTCCCCGTCAACATCCACATGAACGGGTTCCGAATAAATCTGCTTCGTAAAAGTGCCATCATGATTATCAAAAACCACTTCATTTTCAGTCCGTTCAGAGACAACTTCCGTAGGTTTTTGCTCTTTCGTCGTTGCTGTTTTTTCTGTTGCAGCGCTATCATTTGGCGTATTTTCTCTTGCGGCGCTTCCGTCGTAAGCTGGAAGGAGTGAAAATACAAGACTCGCTGCCATTAAGCTAAGAAATCCCTTTTTTAATCTTTTCTTCATGGCTTTTCTCCCTTTTTCTATGTATTTATTCACCGCGATTTCCTTATAAAGCGGCTTATTCTTAACGTAACAAACATATAACAATGTGTCAATTATGTAAATAATTACATAGGTACGAAACATTCACTTAATAAAACAGAAAAATCATTCTTTTTTAATTTAAGATCGCTTCGAAGTAATATTTTACACACCCCGTTTCCCTTGGCCAAACTGATTTTCAGACAAAAAAAATAGAAGAGCTAGACTAGACCTTCCCTTCCATAGCTCTTTCCATTCAAAGTTTTTTAAAGTTATTCTCCGCTTTTTCAACAGCTTTCTTGGCTGATTTGCTCCATTTTCCTTTAACCACCTCTGAAAATTTTTCCAAATATTTTTCATTGGACTGCTTAAACGTCTGAATCGCTTCTTTTTTTTCGTTCTTTACAAATCAATTTTCGATTTTCCGAAGTTGTCCTTGCGTGACTTGCTGTATAAGTGCTAATCAGCATTTTGTCGAGTTTCTTTTCTGCATCCTCAAGTAAATCTGCTAATAGGTTACTCATTTCATTACTCCTCTCTATTTTCCTTAGAGTTCAAGAGTTCATCTTCATAGCGTTCCAAATCTTTCCGATATTGTCGTTTTGCCTCATCTTGCTTTTCCATCACATCACCCATCTGATCCCGAACATAAAAAGCGCCTTCATCGTGCGTCTCTGTAATCCAATTAAACCCTTGCGAAAGCGGAGGAATCGTATTTGAATCATAATCTGCCACACTGTACCTCAAACGTTCAGCGGTTGCTTCCAGTTTTTTAGAAAACTGCCTGCCTAAATACTGCATATCTTCGAGTTCTTCTTCAAATGCTCGATTTTGTTTCGTTTGTTCATCTTTTAGATCTTCTATTCGTTGTAAAGTCATTTTCTTCATGAATTTATCCCTCACTGATTTGTTTGGCTAATTCTTGGTCTTTCTCGATCATTTCCTGGATGGCTTTTTGGGTCGTTTGAATCGTTTCGTCAAATTCTTGCTCAATCGCTTTTAATTCTGCCACCGTTTTTTCATACTCTGCTTTAGGTTTCAAGCGAATTTCAGCTTCGGTTGCGCCGCCGTCCGCCAGCGCTTGGATGATTTCGTTGTCAGAAAGGATTTCTCCGATGAAACGGGCATCTTTCAGGGTATCTTGCCAGAGATCATCGGCTTTTTCGATTTCTTTTTGATACATTTCTTTTAGTTCGGAAATATGCTTCTGGGCGTTTAGTTTCATACCTTGCGTAAAGACGAGCGCGTTCGCGGCATCGAGATAGACTTCTTCCGCCGAGGAAAGCCCGCCGCCACTTTTTTTCAAATTTCTTTTTTTAAGCGTTTCAAATTGGCAAGACCGGTTTCGGTGACAATAAGTGAAAGCTTGGCATATCCCTCCCCCGTAAGCATGAGGTTTCCGTCTTTATCAAACTCATACCCTTGCCACATGTGCTGGGCGGTAATGCCACCGGTTGGGCTCCCGTCGACGTAAAGCACATTGCCAACGCCTAGCGCGCCCTCACCGTAAGCGAGCGCAATAATATCACGCTGATCCACATAAAGAAAGCCTTTATTCGTCGCCGTGAACGCATCCGCGACTTTTTTCTGTTCAGGAGTTAAGGTGGTATAAATGTTCGGCCCTTGGTACAAGTAAGCGCTTTCAATTCGATTCAACTGCTGTTTCGAGAGATCGGCGATGGCATATTGACCGTTCATGCTGCCGAGGGAATGCCCGTAAATGTAGACTTTGGCGTTGGGATAGGTTTTTAGAGTCTCTTTGAGTGAGCTTGCGGCACTTTTAAATTGCGGCGGAGCAATTGTGCCTTTTTGCCCAGCAACTTGAGCGGCAGCGGGCGCGTCATTCAAGATCCAATCTTGAAAAACATCCAGACTTTTCATCGAATCGAAAGCAAGTAACTGATCGACCCCAGTTGAGCCGCGGTACAGCACCGTGACTTCTTTGACTTTTTCACGTTCGGAAAGCGGAGCATTCGCTGGGACATAGTCTTTTGTGATGACATAAGATTGTTCGCCGGTTTTTAGGTTGTTGTTTATCTGGGATACTTCTCCAATCTTCTTTTTACCTTTCGACACAGAAACTGTTGAATTAATTTTCAAATTATCATACTCTCTGTTGGCCAGTTCGACATGTTCCTTATCGCTAAGGCTAATCATTTTAATCGCCTCCTTTCAATAGTTGATTTAAATCTGAAGAATAACTAACGCCACCCGCTTCTATTTTCTCTTCATATTTATTCAAAGTCGTTTCGAGAATCATATTGTTGCTCCCATTAATTTCTAAAGTAACATTAATTCCTCCCATCGGATTATGCTTGATACTATTGTCATTAATTTTATACGTTTTTATCACTCCTTTATCAGTTAGTGCGTTTTTGTCTAAATTTCTTAAAATATCCACATATTCCTTCTTTGCTTCCTCGCTCTTCACGACTTTCAGCATCTCTTGTTTATCCATATAATATTTCACTCCGATTCCAAGTCCGATTATCACAACGATTCCTAGCACAATTAACCAAAATTTCTTCACTTCATCACCTGACATTCTTCCATGTTTTTTCGTCTCGAATCTCCCGGAAACTGTAACTGTATTCATATGTATTATTTTCTCACAATTTTAATATAGCACAGCCCCTTTTATTTGTCTGTGACTAATTTGTGAAAACTTTTAGGGATAAAGGCAATCTAAACTAATGAAACTAGTTCGCTTAGGTCTTGCTTGGCAACAAGAAGTTTCACAATCGCCGCTCTTTTTTCAACCTGTGTATTTACGATTTTCTTCCATTTAAAAGTACAAAAAACCGGCTTTCCTCTCCGAGTGAGAATGAAAACCGGTCACTTTTATTCCAAGTACAAAACCACTTTTTCTGCTGCAAGTGATTTCTTAACGTCTATAATCCGCTGGTTGCTTGAACCGCGAAACGCTAAGTTCGGGTCAAACAGCGATTCCTCGAAACGTCCATCTACAAGCACATCCACTTCCGAAAGAAGCTCAAGCTTATCTTCTGTTTCAAGCAGCATCTCTTCAAAGGTATAGCCTGTCCATGACCAAATATCCTTTGAATCACCATAAACGGCGCGCAGTTTTCGCACAACCGCAAGGCACGTTTCTGTATTCAAAAACGGTTCCCCGCCAAGTAGTGTCAGTCCCTGCACACTTTCATGCCCGATGTCCGTTACAATTTGATCAAGTAGTTCATCCGTGAACGGCTTCCCGTAGCTGAACGATTGTGCCGCTTTATTGTAACAGCCTTCGCAGTGAAACGGACATCCCGATACATAAAGACTGCATCTGACTCCTTCTCCGTCCACAAAATTAAATGCTTTATAATCGGCAATGTAACCGCGACTTAGGCGGCTTGATTGCCATTCTTTCGGAGCTGGGTTATTCATCGCCAAGCTCCATGTGTTTCACGCGTTTCGAAATTTCTACATGGCGACCGTGCACCATCGGGCGTTTCATTGGATTGCCGAGATAGCCACAAGTTCGTTTCACCACATCAGCCTTTTCTGGATCAGTATTTCCGCAGTGCGGGCACTTAAATCCTTCCGCAGTCGGCGCAAACTCCCCTTCAAAGCCGCATTCATAACATTTATCGATCGGCGTATTCGTCCCTAAGTAGGCCACTCTGTCATACGCATAGTCCCAAACGGCTTCAAGTGCTTTCGTATTATGCACAAGTTTCGGATATTCACAGTAGTGGATAAATCCGCCCGAGCAGAATTCTGGATAATCCTTTTCGAAATCGATTTTCTCAAACGGCGTGATTTTTTTACGCACATCATAATGGAACGAGTTCTGATAATATTCCTTATCCGTAATGTCTTTTACTACCCCGAATTTATCCTTATCCAAACGATTAAAACGATCCGTCAAACTCTCACTCGGTGTCGAGTAAACACTGAACCAGTATCCATATTCTGCTTTCCATTCATCGGCATATTCCTTAAGCGCCTTAACAATGTCGAGCGTGAATTCTTTCGCCTCCGCATTTGTTTCCCATTCGCCGCCGTAAAATACTGTTGCTGCTTCATACAAGCCGATGTAGCCAATCGAAATCGTCGAACGTTCCTTGTTAAAAAGCTGATCGACATGATCCCCATCTTGCAGTCGCTTGCCGAATGCCCCGTATTTATAAAGAATTGGTGCATTTTCAGGACGCGCATCCCGAACCCGCTCTAAGCGGAACAAAAGGGCATCTTTGACCGTTTTCATTCGTTCATGAAAAATTTCCCAAAACTTCGATTGGTCCCCACCGCTTTGAAGCGCAATCCGCGGTACATTCAGCGTTACAACACCAAGGTTGTTTCGACCGGCATTCACATTTTCGCCTGCTTCATTTTTCCAAGCCGGGAGGAACGAGCGGCAGCCCATTGGGACTTTAAAGTCGCCTGTCAGTTTCGTAAGTGTATCATAACTTAGTACATCGGGATACATACGTTTCGCGGAGCATTTTAATGCGAGCTGTTTAATATCATAATTCGGATCTGTTTCTGCAAGGTTCGTACCGCGTTTTAATGAGAAAACCAGTTTCGGGAAGATCGCAGTATGTTTATCTTTGCCGACACCGCCAAGTCGCACATTTAGAATCGCTTTTTGAATTTCACGCGCAAACCAGTCCTCGCCAAGTCCGAATCCGAGTGTGACGAACGGGGTTTGTCCATTGCTCGTATAAAGGGTATTAATTTCGTACTCCAAGCTTTGCATGGCATCGTAAATATCCTTTTGCGTCCGTGTTTCTACATATTCTTGCTGTTTATCCGGAACGACCCAGTCGCTCGCTTCTTTTTCATGCTTCGTATAGTTGAGCTTCGCGTAATCCGATAAAATTTCATCAATCCGGTCAACGGAACAGCCGCCATATTGCGAGCTCGCCACATTGGCAATGATTTGCGCAATTTGAGCGGTCGCTGTTTGAATCGATTTTGGACTTTCTACATTGGCATTCCCAATCGTAAAGCCATTTTTCAGCATCCCGCGAATGTCAATCAAGCAGCAGTTTGTCATCGCATGATACGGGCTGTAATCAAGATCATGAAAGTGAATGTCTCCCTTTAAATGTGCATTGGCCACATGCTTTGGCAGCATATATTTCAGCGCATAACTTTTAGCAACTGCTCCTGCCGTTAAATCGCGCTGTGTATTGAAAACAGTCGCATCCTTATTGGCATTTTCGTTCACAACTGCTTCGTCTTTTTCCAACAGTTTTTGGACGCTTTTTGTCATGTCTGTCAAGTTTGCTCGTTTCGCATCGCGATCATGACGGTATTCTATGTAGCTTCTTGCAACATCTGGATAGCTTGACTTCATCAGTTCATTCTCGACTGTTTGCTGAATCGCATCAATCGTCAGCTCTTCTTCGTTTGGTAAAGCATTCACAATCGAAATGATACTATTCTCCAAAAAGATATCATCCTCGACACCAATACTTTTCATTGATGCCTCCACCGCATTACGGATTTTGATCAGATCAAAGCTGGTTTTCCGGCCATCGCGTTTCACCACTTGCTGGTCTGTCATTTGTTTGATATACATCACCAATTCCCCCGGTTTCTCTATATATTGTATCTGCCTATATAATATAGCACAATATAATGGAGTTTTAAAAGTGATAGTGTGCACATTCACAAAAATGGGTCTTTAGTTCTTAAAAGCAAAATCGAAAGCGCATTCTTACGTCAAACCTTTTTTAGAAAATAATACTTTCGCCCTTCATTTGGACAATTTGTACAATCTGTCCAAAAAAGCCTAACAAATTTGTGCAGGTTGTCTCTAGTTTGAATAAAACGTTTTCATTTACAATAAAGACAAGATCAAATGAAAGAGGCGAGCAAATAATGGCACAACTATCTCTCGAACATGTTTATAAAATTTATGATAATAAAGTAACGGCTGTGAACGATTTCAATTTAGAAATTGCCGATAAAGAGTTTATCGTTTTTGTCGGTCCATCTGGATGCGGAAAATCGACAACGCTTCGGATGATTGCCGGTCTTGAAGAAATATCAAAAGGCGAATTTAAAATCGACGGCAAAGTAATGAATAATGTCGCTCCGAAAGACCGAGATATCGCGATGGTGTTCCAAAACTACGCGCTTTATCCGCATATGACCGTGTTTGACAACATGGCATTCGGTTTGAAGCTCCGCAAAATGCCAAAGGCTGAAATTGCTAAAAGAGTCGAACACGCGGCGAATATTCTTGGATTAACGGATTATTTAAAACGGAAGCCAAGCGCTCTTTCTGGCGGACAGCGTCAGCGGGTAGCGTTGGGACGCGCCATTGTACGTGATGCGAAAGTATTCCTGATGGATGAGCCACTCTCAAACCTTGATGCGAAACTGCGGGTGCAAATGCGCGCTGAGATCACAAAACTGCATCAACAGCTTGATACGACGATGATTTACGTTACTCATGACCAAACGGAAGCGATGACAATGGCGACGCGAATTGTCATTATGAAAGACGGCGTAATTCAGCAAGTCGGCAGTCCGAAAGAAGTGTACGACCGCCCTGTGAATATGTTTGTGGCTGGATTTATCGGAAGCCCAGCGATGAACTTCTTTGAAGGACGTCTGGAAAACGGCAGCTTCGTGAGTGAGGCTTTCTCGATCGCGGTTCCTGAAGGCAAACTGAAGGTGCTTAAGGAAAAAGGCTACGACGGAAAAGAAATCGTATTTGGCATCCGCCCAGAAGATATCCACGATGAGCCGCTTGTCATTGAAGCCAATCCAGGATACACATTCGAAGCGAAGACGGTTGTGGCTGAGCTGACTGGAGCTGAATTTATGCTTCACAGCCAAGTTGGCAATCAAAGCTTCGTCGCTCGTGTTGATTCGCGCTCGGAACATGAAAGCGGCGAAACGATTAAACTTGCTTTTGAAATGAGTAAAGGACACTTCTTCGATAAGGATACGGAAATGTCGCTAACTGAATGGTAATCCTCCCATATTGATATGAAATAAGCCTCGCTGATGCGAGGCTTATTTGTTTTGCGAACTGGATATTTATTCTTTGTTCGTTACTTAACCAAAACAAAAACATCCAACCGGTAACTTTGCTAGAAAGTCCCATCAGTTGAATGTTTTTAGTGTCAAATTTATTCACAGGCTTCTCCTTGGCTTTTTAGTAGTCAAACGGCCGGTATTTTTTTCGTAAATCTTCTTGTTCCCGCGCCCGCTCTAGAATGCCTTCACGAAAATAAAGAACTGCGCTCCCCTTTTTGATTCGAGCGATTTTTTCGCGGTTGACGAGTGAATAAAAACTTTGTTTTGAGATTTGTAGTAAATTCAATGCTTCTACTGTAGAAACAAAGTAACGATCCAGTAATTCTAATTGTTCTTCTTGTGATAGATTTTTTTTCCATGTTACACCTCTTATTTAATTCCTTTATTGGTTATTGCTTTTTTTAATGATTGAACATTTATTCGCTGCCATGCCTCTAGAAGCAGCTTATGATACAGGCCTAGAATTGCCGCTAGCGCGATAAGTGCCGCCGCATACTGAAACCCGTTGTCTGGTCCAAATGTATTATAAAGTGCCAGCACATATAAAATAACTGTAACCAGCATGTGTTTTCTTACTGAAAATCCTTCCCAAATCCGCATTGAAATGACGGTTCGGGCAATGAAAAATGCAATGTAGGCTGTTCCTGTTGCGATTGCTGCTCCGATTGAGCCGTAAAGCGGAACTAGCCAAAAATTGAGAATAAGCGATACTAAAAGTGCGAAGCACGATACGATGATATTGAGATAGCTTTTTCTTAAAAAAACAATGCCTAAATTGGTCGTCTCGCTCATCGTCATCATCAGCGGATAGAAACAGAGAAACGGAAAGATATATTTTGCTTCTTCATATTCTGGCGAAAGGATGTAAATGATCAAACCTTTGGCAAGTAGCAAGAAAATGAATAGGATTGAAATGAGCAACATCATGATATGACTGACCAGTTCATAATAGCGTACCGGCTTTTTCTTTTGATACCATTCATAGGCTGTCGGTACCCAGAAGTTAGAGAAACTAATTTGCAAGATTAATAAGGCACTCGCAATTTTAAATGCGGCTGTGTATAATCCCAGTTGTGTGAAGTCTGCATAATAACGTAAAAATACTTTATCAATGACAACAAACAAACTATAAATGAAAGTGGCAACAACAACGGGTAAGCCAAACCGCGCAAGCCGCTTCACCAAGCCTCTATCGAGAACAAAAGCTTGTTTTTTGAATAATCTTAAGTGAGTGAGCAGTAAAATAAGATCCCCGATCATCTGGCCTAGGATTGTACTATAAACTACTGTAATGAAAACGGGTTTGAAGATCAGCAAAAATACGATGGTGACCACCAGAATCATGAATTTGATCAGAATATTGTAAAGCGAAAAGGATAGGGCTTTATTTTCCATTCTGATGAAAAGCAGGATAAAACGTTCAAAGATTAGGAATATCGTTGAAACAGCAAGCAGATAAACGGCTCCGATATATTTGGAATCGGCAAACAGCCAGTAAGAGACATTGTCCGCAAAGTAACACATCAAACTGATGAGCGGTATTGTCATAAGCATTGGGACAAGAAGCGCATTTACAAGCAGTTTTTTTATTGTTCTTGTATTCGTAAAACTCTCGTGTAAACGCTTGGTCAAATCCTAGATAGATCACATAAATCAAAAGCGTCTGTGCAAGCAGAAACATGCTTGTTTTTCCGTATTCTTCCGGGCTTAGGAAGTAGGTTGTTACTGGAATTAAGATTAAATTCAGCAAGGCTGCTCCGATTGATCCAATCGAAAATTGCAGCAGACGTACGATTAACTGCTTCACTTTTTTCTCCACACTTTCTTTTAAATAAAATTCTTAACGCGATCTCTTAATAAGTCTGAAATAGAGTTTCTTTCGTGCTTTGCCTATGCCTGTATATAGGTTCAGCAAAGGATGATGATTTTCGTCGATTAAGCCGATAAATTCTACAGCAATTTCAATTAACAGAAGTAGTACGATGATTAGAATGATTGAACCCCACGTTGTTGAAAAGTAAAGCAGAAAACTAATTCCGGAAAATACGGCTGCAATTAGGTAAAGCAAAAGTACGGTTTGTCGATTCGTTAAACCAAGGGCTAAAAGTCTGTGGTGAATGTGGGAACGATCGGCTGTAGAAATGGATGTTCTTTGTTTGATTCGGCGAATAATCGCGAAAAATGTATCTGTAAATGGTACGCCCAAAATGATAATCGGGATGAGAAGTGATATCAGGGTTACATTTTTGAACTCTAAAAGCGACAGAATTGCTATCATAAAGCCGACGAACATCGCTCCGGTATCTCCCATGAAAATCGATGCCGGCGGAAAGTTGAAGACAAGAAAAGCGAGCAACGCGCCGACAAGCAAGAATGCTGTAAAGGCACTGCCTGTGTTGCCGAGAAGAAGCGCCATACCGCCAATTGTTACGAGTGCAATGGTTGATACTCCACCCGCAAGGCCGTCAATTCCATCAATCAAGTTGATCGCATTTACGATTGCTAAAATCCAGAAAATCGAAATCGGGATTGCAAAGTAGCCGAATTCAACACGACCGAGAAACGGCAAGTAAATATGATGAACCATAATACCGCCCCAAATGGTGACGCAAAGCGAGGCCGCCACTTGTCCTGCTAATTTTAATTTTGGCGAAAGCTCTTTTACATCGTCAATTACTCCTGTTACAACGATGATTAACGTACCAACTAGTAACGGAATTGTATTTTCGTGATTGATCGGTGATAAAAAGAATACGGTTATAAAACTGATAAAAATACCAAGTCCGCCAAGTGTTGCTGTCGGCTTAATATGTGCATGTCTGTCACGTGGCGCATCTACGGCTCCGACTAGAAATGCTAATTTGCGGATGAGCGGCATAAGTAAAATTCCAAATACGAAGGTAATAACTGTCCATACTAACAATCTATATTCAGCTCCATTCTTTTGTACTGCTTGCTTGAGCTTCTTTAGAGCAAGAGTATTTTTCTTCCATTAATTTTTCGTAGTAGCGATTCCATCTTTCAAAGAAATGATCAAGTGAAAAATCTGCTTTTACTTTTTTTATAGGCAGCACTTGAAAACTCTTCTCGCAGTTTTTTATCATTTAAAAAGGCTCTCAGTTTTTCTGTCATCTCTGTGATATCTCCCGGTTTAACCATCATGCCGTTTTGATTGTCTTGTATAACTTGTGGAATCCCACCAACGTCTGATGCTAAGTTTGGAATTCCTTCTGCCATTGTTTCTAAAATCGACATTGGCAGTCCTTCTTGGTAAGAAGGAAGTAAATGCAGCACTGTACTCGCCATGACTTTTTCCCGTTCTTCTTTTAAAAGCCACCCGCCTAAGCTGACGTTTTGACTAGCGAGTGCTTCCATTTCTTGTTCCACTTCTTCGATTTCTCCATCCCCAAACAAAGTAAAGTGGATATCTGGAAATTCTGCTTCAATTTGTTTAGCCATATGCAAGATATCATAGCTCCCTTTGCGTTTTCCTAGGCGCCCAAGTGTAATAATTTCTGTCGCACGTGAATTGTAACTTGGTTTATCTGGTACTATAACAGCATTTTCGATAATTTCGATTGGTGTTATCGTAAGCTGCTGATAAAATTCTGCCCATTCCTCACTTAAAACTACTAATCCGTCTAAGTGGTCAAGCTCGCGTTGAATGCGTTTTTTTTGTTCGCTTGCTTGAGGTTTTAAAAAATGTATCAAACTGCGAGGCATGCATATGGAAAACCACCTGGACATTCCGCGGAACAAGTCTAGCTAAAATCGCTTTCCTGTAAAAACTGCTTTTATGAGCAACATGGAAATGTACCACATCAATTTTTTCTTGTTTGATTTTTTGACGAAGCGTAAAAAGCGCTTTGATTCCTGCATAATATTTATGCTTTTCTTCCCAAGTAGCGAGATAAAAGATTTTATTCTTTCCTTGATAATATTCTTTAAAGTTTGAAATAACGGTTGCGATGCCGCCTTTGGAATCAGACTCTGGTCCAACCATCAATATATTCACTTTGCTTCACTTCCTTCGAAACATCTTCTATCACCTGCATGGAAGAATGCTTATATTTTTGTAAAATAATTCCGCCGCACACGAGTCCGAGCATCGTTGATGATAGCGCTGAGAACATGACGTGCCCCGCGGAAATGCTGTAAAACATGAACACCATAAAGGCTAATGTATAGATACTGCGATTTTGTTTTTTTAGTGATACAAAGAAGAAATAGCCAAGCATCACAGTTGTAAGCACAACACCTATAAAACCAAGTGCGTAAAGCCCGTCAACTGGATCCATTTCAATTAGCCCAAGTCGTTCAAAATGGATTAATCGGTATTCAAAGCCAAAACCAATCAGCGGGATAAGAAAATTGTTATTATTGTCTACAAATAATTCATATCCACCCGCCATGTAATCACTGCGCGAACTGGTTAACAGCCGAACAAGGTTCCCGTTATAAAGCCGGTAAAAATAAGTAATTCGGTCAACTGTTCCTGATGTTGCAGAAATGATAAAGTCCCAGCCGGCGATTATCAGGCCAATCAGCGCTGCAACTGCAATCATAAATGTTACGATACGGTAAATCGGTTTGAACTCTTTCTGGCAAAAAAGAAAATGAATCAAAATTCCTACTGTAAACACAATGCCATAGACAATACCGGTTTTAGTACTGATTAAAATAAGAGAAACAATGATTCCTAGATAAAGTAGCAGCAAAAACAGCGATTGTTTCACGGCTTTTCTTCGCAGTGCTTTTGTAAAGAGCCAGCCAACAAACGTCGCGTTAATCATGAAAGCGATCGTTAAATCATTACTCGCATAGAAAAAACTTTTATAACCTGCATTGCTGTTTACATAGGCTTGATTGCCGACATTCAAAAAGTACGGAATTAACATACCAAGGGTAAAGAAAATACTGATTGCAAGAAAAACTTTGCTATAATTCATTTGCAAAAAGATTTCTTTGCGCTGATAGACGAAATAGGCGATAACAACCCATAAGAAAAATTTGGTAAAAACGGTTAGGTCAGCAAATAAAATTGATATTGAATTCTGCAGAACAATCGCTTGTATAACCAGAAGCATGAGCGATCCGATAATAAATGTAACGGTAATAAATGTATAAAGATTTTTTCTTAAACCTGCGTGAATAATACAGCAAACAAGGTAGATAAAGCAGAAGAAGCGATAGGCTGTTCCCACTGGAATTGGGATATGAGAGCTGATGAAAAGCCCGTTCATAAAGTCGATTAACGGAAATACCGACATGATAATGAAAAAGAAATAAATATTAAGCGGTTTTTTTTGCGTCAATGACATCGTCCTCCTTTTTTATCCATTCATCCTTTCCTTGCCTGTATCAGCAAGATTTAAATGAAAATGATTGATTGTTTTTTCAAGCTTTCGCCCAAGTTGCAATGCTGATTTCTCGATCAGCACGTATGACAGATAGGCCGCTGCAAAAATAAGCGGCAAGCTTAGCAGTTCAATTACAAAAATAGATGGAATCGTATCGTACAGTAAGTAAATCCACGGAATGAAGACTACACAATGCACGAGATAGATGCTAAATGAAATTTTTCCTAAAAACAGATAGATAGGCTGTACCAAAAAGTTCTGTGCTTTTTTTGATTGGAAACAAACGAGGAGTATACCTACACAGCCGATACTGATTACAACGTCTGAAAATACCTGAGGCAAATTTATGCCCACTAGATGCAGCACAATCACATGCAGATAGAGCACCATTGAAAAAGCAGTGACCGCTATTTTTTGATTCCTGCTGAACGCCCAAACCGCATCCCAGTGCAGCGCCAGCACAATTCCGATGATAAAAAAGCCAAGATGGAAAATCGTTTGTCCAAGCATAAATTGTTGATCAATCGCAAACAGCACTACTGTTCCAAGGCCGAATGCTAGAATGACAAACCCAGCCGCCCATTTTATGCCTTTATTTTTTATGAAATAATAGAATAGCGGAAAGACAATCGAAATTCGTAGTTCAACGATCAGCGACCAAATGACTGGGTCAATCCGGTCCACGTCATTACCAACCATGAAAATATTTTCAAAGAAAACATGCCACTGAAGGGTTGTTCCTTCTGCATTAAACCATGATGAAAGACCCGCAATTCCTGTTGGTTCAAACCCTAAAAACAAACACTCTGCTAAAATAATCACTGCAAGAAATGGGAGATAAATTCGGCAAAATCGTTTGACTAAAAACGCTCCGTATTCTTGCCACGAAAAATTAGATTTGTTTTTCAGTGCCAGACTAAGTGCAATTCCACTGAGCAAGAAGAAGAAAATAACAGCACTTCTTCCAAGCGGTTGAAATATTTCTTTTGCTAATGATTCCTCTTGAAAAGTTTCAGCAAAATGTGTAGCGATCACAGTAACTGCTGCAATTCCTCTTAGTGAATCCAAAAAGTAGATTCGTTTTGGCATTCCTTTTTTGCCCCCTGTTTCTTAATTACGGTTCATTTTCGCCTTGCCGACCTTAAAGAGAAACGATGCGTTCCCTGTAACACTGCGGCTGAACATCCGACGCGGTTCTTGAATAAAGCGATAAAACCACTCAAGACCTGACTTTTGCATCCATACGGGTGCACGTTTTGTTTTTCCGGCAATGACATCAAAACTTCCGCCGACGCCCATCGAAAATGGAACTTTCATGACATTTTTATACTCATTAATCCAAAATTCTTTTTGCGGGCTGGAAAAAGCGACAAACAAAATATCCGCTTTACTGTCCCGAATTTGTTCAGCAATTTGAAGCGATTCCGATTCATCGAAGTATCCATTACGATATCCTGCAATTTCAAGGTTTGGATATTCCGTTTGATGCTTCGCTACAACTTCTTGAACGACTTCTTCCGTTGCGCCAAAATAAAATGGGCGCCAGTTCTTCTCAGCTGCAAGGGCAACTAATTCCGAAAACAAGTCAATCCCCGTTACTCGTTCCGGCACATTATAACCAAGCAATCTGCCTGCCCAAACAATCGATTGCCCATCCGCATTAATTAGCGGACAATCATTGACAATTTCTTTAAGTTCAAGATTTTTTGCCATCAAATTAATCTTGTGCGCATTGATCACCACATGTTGCGTCGGAATTCTGCTTTCAATGATGCGCTCCACTTCTTCAATCGTCTCATTCATTGTCAAACAATCAAGTTGACTTCCCAAAAGTTCTACACGTTTACTCATACTTCCCTCTGCCACATACATCTCTGATAAATCACCCTTCATTTCTGAAAATTAATCAAAATTTTCATTTTATTATTTTTACATTCAATTTTCCGAACTATTTATAGGCATAATAATAGTAATTGCTTTTCTTCTCCGTAACGCCATTTAAGACAGCTCCTATAATCGGTGCTCTAGTCATGCGGATTTGTTCTGCCGCTTGCTTCGTACGTTCTTTCAGCGAAGACCCAAAACGTGTGACTAGAATAACTCCATCCGATTGTGGTGCAAGAACAAGCGCATCAGAAACGATTGTAATCGGCGAAGTATCAATAATGATCAAGTCAAATTGCTGCTGTAATTCCTCTAGCACACTCGACATTTTCTTTGAACTGAGCATTTCGTTAGGATTCGGAGGAATTGCTCCGCTTGTAAGCACAAATAAGTTTTCCACTTCTGTCGGCTGATAGCTTTCTTCCAAACTAATTTCATCTGTTAAAACGGCTGAAAGACCTGTATATAAATTTTTGGAAAAAGTTTTGTGAATCGTTGGCTTGCGCAAATCTGCATCAATTAACAAGGTTTTCTTGCCTTGTTGCGCATAAACAATGGCGAGGTTGGCTGATATAGTTGATTTTCCGCTGCCCGCTTCCGGTGAAGTAATTAAAATCGTTTTAAAAGTGGAATCAATACTTGAAAAATCAATTCCAGCTCGAATTGTCTTGAACTGTTCACTCACTGGTGAATTAGGGTCATTGAATGCGACTAATTGCTTCCGATCTGTTTTTTTCTTCATTTATTATCTTCCTCCTTTCAAAACTTTTCTCCGTCTCCATCTGATCCGGCTCAAAAGCATTTACCGTACCAAGAACAGTAAGTCCAAGTGCTTCTTGCAAGTCATCCACATTTTTTATCGTACGATCGAAAATCGTTTGAACAAATATAATCATCGCTCCGATTAATGCTCCGACAACAAATGACAATCCTAACATCAAGCTTTTATGCGGCTTCACAGGTGCTTGTGTCTTCGAATACTGTGCTTCAGATAATATCGTAACATTATCAACTTTCATAATATTCGGTATTTGTCTTTCGAATACTTGCGCTGTTTTATTCGCAATTGCCGTTGCATCCTTTGCATTGGTGTATTCCGCAGCAATTTCTATGATTTGCGAATTGGAATTATTGCTAACTTGAATCGCATTAGCAAGCTCTGTTTGCGAATATTTATTACTGAGTTCTTTTTCAACTTCCTTGAGAATCCGCGGACTCGTCACAATTGCACTATACGTATCAACAAGTTGCAGGTTTGCTTGAACATCTTGCGCTTGAATGCTACTATCTTTTGAATCCACTTGATTGACCAGCACTTGCGTTTTACTTTGATAAATCGGTGTAGCACCAAACCAAAGATAAATGCTCATGATGCACACACATAACCCAATCGCTCCAAGGATATACCATTTGCCGCGATTAATAGCACCAAAGATTCTTTTTAAATCGATTAATTCCTCCATTGCACTCTCCTACTCCATTTATTAAAACGAAGGGACTTTTTCAATGCGCTTCAGCGAGGCAATATTGCCGAGAGAAAGATAATGATCTTTCACCGTTTCGCTTGGAAATATATTTTTCGTATCAAAAACATAATTCTGCTTCATTTCACTTAAATCCGCTTCAGTTAATGTCTTAAATTCATTGTGGTCTGTTAAAACAAGTAACAAATCGCTATCCAAAGTTGCTTTCTTAAAGTCTTTTTCAATCCATGGCTGTTCAACATGTGGATCAAAAATACTCACTTCATAGCTTTCGTCATCCAACAATTTTTGTGTAATTTCAAGTGCTGGACTTTCCCGAATATCATCAACATTTCCTTTATACGTTACACCGAGAACAGTAATTTTCTTACCATCTATTTGTTCCATCAACATCTTTGTTCTTGAAAAAACAAAGTCCGGCATTGATGTATTAATTCCACGTGCAGTTTGAATAAGAGGCGTTGTTTCCGGTGTGCTCGCGACAATAAAGTAAGGATCAACCGCTAAGCAATGTCCACCAACACCAGGGCCTGGTGAATGGATATTAACACGCGGATGTTTATTGGCCATTTGAATCACTTCAAGTGCATCGATATCCAAATCTTCGCCAATTTTAACGAGCTCATTCGCAAGCGCAATGTTTACATCTCGGTAGGTATTTTCCATTAGTTTAGAAAGTTCTGCTGCCGATGCGGATGAAGTAATTAATTCTCCTTCAACAAAAATACTGTAGATTTTTTTTTCCAGCATCCGTGCATGCATCGGTCACACCGCCAATAATTCGATTATTAAATTTAAGTTCATGTAAAATCTTACCTGGTAGCACACGTTCTGGGCAGTGTACCAGATAAATATCCTTCCCAATTTCAAATCCAGCTGCTTCAATTAGCGGCTTTACAAAGTCTTCCGTTGTACGAGGAGCAATTGTCGATTCAATAATCACCGTGTTTCCTTTTTCAAGATGGGGGATAAGCGACTTCACTGCATCAAGTACATACGTTAAATCACAACTTTTATACTGATCATCTTTATTCGGCGTTGGAACAGCAACAATAAATGCATCCGCAGCTTCTACATTAAGCTGTGCTTTAAAGTTCCCAGACTCTATCGCTTTTTTCAGTTCTGCTTCAAGTCCAGGTTCCTCTAAATGCACATGCCCGTTATTTAATAGTTTTACTACATCTTCTTTAACATCTACTCCAATAACTTTCTGATCATGGTTAGCAAACATAATCGCTGTCGGTAATCCAATGTAACCTAAGCCGATCGTAACAATCTTCATTCTGACACCTTCTCATATCTTTTCTATTTTTCTTTTACTTCCCAAGTCGCTGCAACATCATCAGCAGGTTTGTATTGCAATTCTGTTGGTTTAATATCTTTCTTTAGTACAAAATAAACTGTTCCAGTAAGCGATTCGCCTTTTTCAAAAGAATCTCCAAACGATGCATAGCTGTAATCTGGTGCTACCGTTTTCCCATCACTTGTTTTTAAAACAAAGTCGGTTGTTCCAAGACCTTTTTGATCATTGCTGACATTTTCGCCCTTCACTTTAAAGCTGTAGACTTTTTCGCCAGAATCATTTTTATTAGAAACTTTACTTACATCACTGTTTTCTAAAGTAATTTTCATATTATCTACTGTAACTGTATGATCATTTGCAGATACTGTTACACTTTTGTTTTCGTTTGTTTCTTTTTTTATCTTTACTATCTGATTTATCTGTTGCAGCACCACTTGAACATGCTGTTAAAAAAGCAACAAACAAAGCGCTGAGAATCAATAAAATCTTCTTCATTTTTAAGTCCTCCATAAAATTGAATTCATTGAGATGCCTGATTTAGGCACCTCAATGAATCGTGATTCACTTGTCTTATGCAGTAAATGTATAAGTTGCAAGTTCTTTGTGTGCAGTTGTCTTGTTGTATCCGTAGATTTTAACTTTCGAACCAAGGTTGATTGCTTTTGTCCAGTAAGTGAACGAACCGTTAGAGTTGAATGTTCCACCCCAAGGTTGAACAACGCCGTCAACTTCGATATAAGCTACTTCGATGTCGCCAGTGAAGTGACCTTCGATGTTAGCAGTATTCCAGTTATATTTAGCATCTACAAACGAACCTTTTAGGTTAGAACCAGCTACAGATTGAACTGTGATCGTTTTTCTATCTAATTCTTTACGAGTATTTGGTTTTGCTGCATCATAAGCAACTAATTCTACTTTTTGTCCTGCTTTAAGCGCTCCAGCATAGTAAGAGAAGTTTCCGTTTGAGAACGTACCACCACTGCTTTTATATGCACCGTCGATATACATATCAACTTGCTTCACATCGCCAGAATACGAACCTGTAACACTAGAATCGCCATCATAAACTGCGCTTGGATTGATTGTTCCAGAAGTTACAACTGCTGGTGCTTGAACGATAAAGCTCTTTCTGTCTAGCTCTTTACGCTCGTTTGGTTTTGTTGCATCATAAGCAACTAGTTCTACTTTTTGTCCTGCTTTAAGTGAACCTGCATAGTAAGAGAAGTTTCCGTTCGAGAACGTACCGCCGCTGCTCTTATATACGCCGTCAATATACATATCAACTTGTTTCACATCGCCAGTATACGTACCAGTGATTGTTGTTTCGCCTGCAGAAGCAGTTTTAGGATTAATAGTTCCAGAAGTAGCAACTACTTGATCTTTGATGTTTACTTGTTTGCGATCTAATTCATTACCGTCTTTGTCATAAGCAACGATTACAGCATTATCAGTCTTGCTAGTGATCGTGTTTACGCCAATCCAGAATGAATAGCTTCCATCTTTACTGAACGTTCCGCCTTTGTTTCCAAGCTCAGTGTTGTTAACGATTAGTTTAGCGTGGTCAATATCGCCAGTAAATGCACCAGTGATGTTTGCTTCGCCAAGCGTATAGTCAGCCGTTTTAAGCGTTCCCTCAGTGTTTCCACCTGGGTTCCCTCCATTGCCGTCTCCTTCAACAACTTTAACTTGTCCAACTTTTTCAGTAGCAAGACCTGTGCTGTTTACAACACGGTAAGTGACATTGTATGTTCCCGGAGTACGTGTATCAACTTGGCTGTCTTTCACTTGTAGTTTGTTTGTGATCATACCGTCTTTTGCATCTGTTGCGATTACACCTTTAAGCGCAATCTCGTTCGTGTAGTCTGAACCAACTTTTACTTCTGTAACGCGATTTTCAGTGAATTCGATTTCTGGTTTTTCAACACCATAACCAGGATCAAGTTTTTGAACGTTCAAATCAGCTTTATCGCTAAGTTTACCGATGAGGTTGATTCCACCATGTTGTTTACCATTGAATGTATATTTTCCATTTACTGCGTCAGGAATGCGTACTCCTGATTTTTGAACAGCCGCTCCTAGATCAATATCCACATAAGTGACTACTCCATTTACCGGTTGAACAATTGTCCCTGTAAATCTAGGGTTAATAACTTCTAAACGATGTTTCGAAGCGTTATATGTGATCTTTCCAGAGTTAACTGGTTCTGGTTGACGGTCAACGCCCCAGATCATGTGACCAGTTTTTGCGGATACACTTTCAACAAATTCTTTAGTGTTTGCAAGTTCTTTAAGCTCATCTGGCAAATAGATATATGCAGTAGTTTGAGCTGCAATGCTTCCTTCTACTAAAGTGCTACGTTGTACGCTGATTTGTAAGTGTCCTGTTGTTTCTCCGTCAATGATCGACAAACCATTTTTCACTACAGATGTATCACCTGTAATTGTAGTTTTTGTTGTGAAACCAACTGAAATACCTGCTGCTGGATCAATTTCGTCGTTCCCAGCAACCGCAGTTGTGTCAGTTGCTCCTTCTGTAGTTGCTGCTTCGTTGTTTCCTTCTGTAGATTCAGCAACTGTAGTATTCTCAGCTGCTTCGTTGTTTTGTTCTTGTTCAGTAACAATCGCACCCTCTACCGTGCTAATTTCTTCAGCGTCTGCCGCCCATGCTGTAATTGGTGTTACTAAAACATTTCCCATAAGTGTAAGCGTTGCTGCAATTGTTAATACCTTTTTTCCTGTACTTTTCTTAGACATTATTCGTCTCCTTTATTTTTGAATTTTGGGTGAAACAATTATTGATAACACTTGCTGTATTTACGTAACAAATTGAAAACTTGATTGCGCAATTCTGATTCGTGTTTTGTTCAATTGATCGCCCCAACGAGATTTAGTATAGTGCGAAATCACCCTTCTAAAAAATCAAAAATACGTTTATAAAAATTTTCATTTTGCTTGAAAACAACAAAATAAACCGCTTCTCTTTCAGAAAGCGGTTACACATTACCATAATTCTTTTCTAAAAAAAATCAAAAACTGCAGTTTCATGCTTGGTTTTATGCTCATTCACCCCTTTATTATGTGCTTTAATAAATAAGATTTAAGGGAAATACCTAGGAGGGAAACCTAATGAGATTAGATTTAGATATACTGGATACAAACGTAGAGCTTGAATGGTCGATATTAAATTTACTTCGAAAAGAAGATCGCTGGTTTTCTACAGAAGAACTCGCAAGACGCTTAAACAAAACATCCTCATTAATACTAAAAGCCATTGCATCCTTAAGAGATAACCTAGAAGAGTTTAACAGTAATCAAATGATGCTTCATATTTCAAAAGGAAAAGGTGTTTACTTAGAAATTAAATGCAGTGACATTGATATCGGCTTATTTTTGATTTTTCTTATATCAAATACAAGCACATATAAGCTCTTCTATAGTATAGTGACTGAAAACTTTGTTTCTGCTAAAAAATTTGCTTTTGAAAACTTTTTAAGCGAAACAACTGTACGTAGACACATCAATAAACTGAAAGAAGCCATTGCACCATATGAGCTGACACTCAATCGTAGCACAGCCATTCTTACTGGCAAAGAAACACAAGTCCGTTTATTCTTAAATGCTGCTTTTTGGCGTTTGTTTGCTGGAAAAGTTTGGCCTTTTTCAAACATTGATGAGCATCATCTTCAAATCATCACAAAAAAAATCGCCGCAGACGCCGCTCTTGAACTTAATGATGTGCAAGAACGTCAAATAATGTACTTCCTTGCTATTGGAACAATTAGGCGCCGAAACAACCATTACATTACACCTGATGAATCTTGGCAGGAATTACTTGATGAAAATCACAGTTTCCATACTTTTAAAGAACAAATCAAAGCACATACACCAATCACTCGACGCTTTCCAGGAGAAATGGCATTTTTGTTTTTTATTACCATTATTCAAAGCGAAACAACTCAAATAACACCTCTTTTATTGAGCAACTTTCGACATAACCGCTCCAAAAATACAACTTTATACGAAGCTACTGAACTTTTTATGAATAGATTTGAAGACAAGTTTGTTCCTGTACCTCGCAGACAAAAAAGGCAATTCATGTTGACTGCTTTTTCCGAGCATTTATTTGCACACCTTTCCCATAATTTCTCAACCAGCATCAGTGGCAATGAATTCGCTCCCTATACAAGGCACCAACTACCCGTACTAAAAGAAATGCTGCATCAATTTATCGATGAGCTGTATCAAGAAACGGGCAATCCGATTTTCTTAAAAAAGAGCTTCCTAGCGCCTCGTTATTCACTTTTACTTAGCCTAGTTGCTCCGCTCCACACCTTTGAAAAGCGAATTAAAGTACGCTTAGAAACCGATTTATCTGCGATCGCTAACAAATCCGTTATGAATCAAGTAAAAGAATACTTTACGAATGACTACAATATTGCGTTTATAGATAGCGAAAGCAACGAGAATCCAGATGTAATTCTAACCAACATTCCGTCACAAACATCTATTGACGCAAAGATCGTATCAATTCACCGTATCCTTGCGCCACGCGACTTTAAACTGATCCAAAATACACTTGATCAAATAACCTCTGCCAAGCAAGATGAGCAAAAACTTCATAAATCTAGTTAATATATTACTTTTTTAGGCGTTCATAACTACATTTCCCTTTTATAATGAAAAACGGAAGATAGAATAAAATAAAGGAGAATGAAAATGACATTTATTAACCCTTGGGATGAGCGGTTTATCTACACGATCAAATTTGTACTTCCTGAACAGCCTAGAAAAATCTTAACCAGAACCATTATCGAAAAACAATTCTTAAAAAAAAGAAAAAAGTCATTGAGAATTGGCTCACGATCTTTCCGCAAACCATTATAAAAGACGTAGAATTTTCTCTCGAAGCCATGGAGCGCAACGAACGTAAATTTAAAGCCTTCCAGCAGTATCAGGGCTAAACAAAAAGTGAGCATCCTTCCGCGGAAGGATGCTCACTTTTTCAATTCCCGTTAATTTTTTAAGATACCTTTTTGTTTATAAGTTCATCGAGCCAGCAACCCTGCTGCAAGTTAATGCCCATCTTTTTAAGAACAGCAGAATCCAGCTCATCTCTTACATTCTCTAAAACCATCATTTTTTTATGTTGATCAGCAAAACTTTTCCACGCAGCAATAAATGCATCAAACACAGGTAGTTCGAACGCGTCAAGCGAAATTTTAAAACCTTTAAGAAGTGGCAAATAATAGACCGTTCGCTCTAAACTATTAATCCCGCATCCAACATCATCCAGCATAACATCATAACCAAAAGCTTGGAGAGTACGAATTTTCCCGAATAAAAACGCATCTAATTCCGTTGGTGTAAAATGACTTTTCTCCGCTGGCAGCTGTACTAAATCTTCTGTAACTTCAATTATAACCCTATCATTAAAAATTCTCAGTTTTTCAAACATTTTCATTGTCTCTGCATAAAAAAATTGACTCGAACGGATGTTAATTGCAACCTTCGTATAAACCTGATTGGTCAAAATTTTCAGCAATTCTTTTTGCATCCAATTAATAAACTCCGAATAGTTGTCTTCAAAAAAATCTTGCATGCTGTCGTCATCTTTTTGTATCGAATTCTCACTGTCTTGCATCTCTTCGATAACAAGTTCATGCATCAAAATCTTCTCACTTCTAACATCATATACAGGCTTTGCAAATAATCGATAGTTTTTGAACATCTTCCCAGTCCTTTCTTTTTCTTGCTCTCATCTTACTTGATTTTCAAGCTGCTCGTTAATCAGATTTCGCTTTTTTATAAGACGCTTTTCGCTTTTTTTCGTGCACGTTAAGTTTATTACTACACAAGAATGGCTAAAGTAATACAAGATGAGGGGGAAACATAATGAAGATTGGACTTGAGTTATTTGATACCACATTAAAAAAAGAATGGGATTTGCTCATCATTCTTCGCACCGTAGATCGCTGGTTTTCAACCGAAGAATTGCGAGAAAAGTTAGATGTCACACCTGCTTTTTTGCAAAAATTAATTAGTTCACTCACTGAAAGTATGGATGCTTTTGGGAAAGACGAACTAGAGTTAATTGTTTCTAAAGGCCGAGGTATCCGCTTACAAACGAAATCCCCTAACGCTGATCCGCGGAATTTGCTTATCTTTCTAACTGAAGAAACCATGGGATTTATGCTTTTCAAAGCCATCTTAAACGAAAACTTTGGTTCCACACAGAAATTCGCATACGAACACTTTATAAGCGACGCAACAGTCCGCCGCCTATTGAATAAATTTCGTGACGCTATTAAACCATATGGCATCAAAATTTCGCGTAGCAATGCTGCGATTGAAGGAAAAGAAAGCCAAGTACGATTATTTATCAATACTGCGTTATGGAAAATTTATGCCGGAAAAGGCTGGCCGTTTGAAGGTATAAATGAACAATACATTGAGTTTCTAGCTAAATCACTAATCAAAGAAGGAAATTTACGTTTGACCGCACTCCAAACTAGACAACTAATGTATCAACTTGCCGTTGCAATGCTCCGGCGCCGCAATCACCGTTATGTCGAATTTGATCCAGCCTGGTCAGAAATCTTAGATAACAATAAAGCCTTTTTGCTTTTTAAGAAAAAAAACAGCCCCGTTCTCCACAACATTCAGTCAATCAGCTCCAGGCGAAATTGCTTTCCTTTATCTTTTACTCATCATTCAAAACGAAAATTTACAAACTTGGCCACTGCTTCAAACCAATTTTTTAGAGAACAAAAAAAAATAATAGTTCCGTGTATCAAGCTACAGAAGCACTCTATCAAAAAATCCATCACACGATCAAACCAATTCCTGAGGACAAACAGAAATTATTTTTAATAAATGCCTTTTCTTTTCATTTATTCGCATTCGTTTTCGACTATTTCTCTACAGATATAAATGGTTATGATTATGAAGTGACTTTTGATCCGAGCTTGCCGCCTCCTATCATCACAAGTTTAAAAGTCAACATCGAGCAACTCATTGCTAAACTCTATACACAGACAAAAAATAATATTTTTCTAAAAAGCGATTATTTAGCTCCCAAGTATTCACTATTATTTGCATTTATCGGCGCACATCTTTACTATGAACCGATCGTTACTCTAACAATTTCAACCGATTTGCCTTATCTCGCTTACCTAAGAATTCGTGAACAAGTCTGCAACATTTACAGCAATAGCTACAACATTCGTTTCATAGATGAGACTTCACCCGAAAAAAGCGATATCCTGTTAACAAATATTCCTTTAGAACAACATATAACAAATCACGTAAGCGATCATATCATTTTCATCAATCGCAAGATGACCACAAGAAACCTACTCGCCCTTGGCCGTACCCTGCATGACATCACTTTAGAAAAACAGCAGGCAAAAAATCACTAGTTCTTCCAAAAAAAAGCTTCGCAAGCCCTCTTTCGGCCAGCGAAGCTTTTTTCATTTATTTTGTTTCAAACGGGAACTTAATGCCCCATTCCGAACGTACCTGCGTCATTACATCTATCACATCTTCCGTTAACTCGCTAAGCGGATTCTCCCCCGCCTTAATACTTTTTTCCATATCACGGATTTCATATTGCAAGGCCATCTTCGTATCTCCAGCCGTAATCTCTTCCGTTTCGCCGTTTGTGAATGTAAGCGTCGCTTGATCCGCCCTAGGAAACTCTTCAACCGTAATAAAGCCGTTTTCATAGGCTACAATCCCACGTTTTGGCATTTTCGAGCGGAAAGTCAGGCTGACCACTGCCATTTCATCCTGATCATTTCGCAAAATAATTCCCGATTGTTCATCGACACCCGTCTCAAATTTTTTCGCCGTCGAAAGTACCTCACTCGGCTTCTCATTTAAGAAAAATCGTGCAAACGAAAGGGCATATGTTCCGATATCAAGCAACGCTCCGCCCGCAAGATCCATACTGAAAAAACGATTAGTCGGATCAGCCGGCTTCGCACTTCCAAACGACACTTGAATCATTTTCAGCGCGCCAAGTTCTCGCTCTTCCGCAATTTCCTTCAATTTCGCGTACAGTGGCATGTGGAAAATTGTCATGGCTTCCATCACGATTAAACCTTTTTCTTTAGCAAGAAGAAGAATATCCTTCAGCTCACCCGAGCTAACCGTGATGGCTTTTTCGGCCATGACATGCTTGCCATTTTGTAACGCCTTCATCATGAATTCATAGTGATTGGAATGCGGTGTCGATATGTAAACAACATCAATTTCCGGGTCCGCGAACAGCGCATCAAAGTCATCATAAACTTTGCCAATCCCATATTCGGCCGCGAAAGCTTCACCCTTAGTTTTATTTCTTGCCCCAACCACCTCGATTTTTCTTCCTTCTGCCTGCATCGCGCTAGCAAATTGATGCGCAATCTCACCCGGTCCAACTACCGCCCATTTCAACTCTTCCATTTCATTCATCCTCTCCTGACAATGTGTTGATTTAATTATACTTTCTTAGAAATCTAATGTCAAAAGTATATACTTTTGTTTTCGTTAACTTTTTCTCCTATTAAATGTTATAGTATAGACAAGTTCTAAGAAAGAGGTGCTTCACTATGTCATTAAAACTAGTTATCCTTGGCGTACTTGACCATAAAAATGTCCATCCTTACGATGTTAAACGATTTTTAAAACACTATAAATGGGACTATTTATTCCAAATTAGCGATGCAAAAATCTATTATGCCTTTGAATCTTTGCAAAAAGGCGGTTTCGTTCGTGTCGATCAAGTAGTTGAAAATGAAAAAACACCGACAAAAACAGTCTATGCGATTACAGAAAAAGGACGCGATCAAATTAAAAAGGAGCTTTACAAGATCTTCAAAAAAGATGTTTTATCTTATAAAGCGATTTATCCAGCATTATTATTTGTCGATTATGCCGAAAAAGACCTATTGCTTTCTTTTTTGGATGAACGTAAAGAAAAAGTAAAAAAAAGAGCTCGCTTCAAGCCGCGAACAAGCTGCCGATACCGTCACGAATCCACCTGAAAGCGTGACCGCACTCATTATTGACAATGCGATTCAACATTTGGCAATTGAAGTAAATTGGCTCGAAGACCTAGGTGAAAAACTAAATGCCAATCAGCTTCGTTCCCACGTTTCTGCAGAAATTAAACAGTTTTTTTCAAACCAATCATCATAAGTTTTAATAAAAATAAAATTATTAGTAACATAAATCACGTTTAAACATATCCGTTTTAGGTAATACTGTTACTATAAAGCGGAGGTGTATACTATGCTTCATTTAATTTGGGTACTCATTATAGGAGCCGTGATCGGAATTATCGCTGGTGCTATCACCAGCCGTAAATTGCCGCTCGGTTGGGTTGGAAATATTTTAGCTGGTTTAATCGGTTCTTGGCTTGGCGAAAAAATCTTCGGCAGTTGGGGACCTCATGTCGCTGGGATGGCTATTTTCCCATCCATTATCGGTGCCATCATCTTGGTTGCTATCGTTTCATTCTTTATTGGATTAAGGAAGAAAGATTAAACAGTTTGGTACAATCATAAGAATCATATCTTAATGTAAATTTTTTAGGAGGGATACAGATGACTGAAGATAAAGGCAAACTTGATCAATTGAAAGGCGAAGCGAAAGATCGCATTGGCGGAGCAACGGGAGATAAAGAAAAACAAGCAGAAGGCCTTAAAGACAAAGCAACAGGAAAAGCGAAAGAATTCGCGGCAGATGTAAAAGATAAAGCCGAAGAATTAAAAAGACAAATGGGGTAAAAAAGAATAAAGAAACGCCTGCTGGAATTTGATCCAGCAGGCGTTTTTTGTGTGTATTAAAGTCCGAAGTTTAAATAGCGAGCGTTAAAACATCCACAAGATGCTTTTTCCCTCCGACAATTGTTTCTTTTTCCGAATCAAACTGATAACCAAGGTGCTCCCAGAATTCACGAGCATTGCTATTCTCTTTCAAAACACCAATCCGAAGCGAGTCTGCCCCGCCATCTTCTGCCCATTCTTTGATGACCTGATGCAACACACGCCCCATCCCAGTTTGACGTACTTCTGGCACAAGCAACAAGAGTCCAATCATCCACTGACCCTTCCGCGGAAAGTCTGCAAGCACGTCCACAAGACCAATCGCTTCCTCATTGTCATCCAGAATAGCGATCACAAATTTGTCAAACCGCGTTTTTCCTTCTGGCAAATCTGAAATAATGCCTTCTGCGTCAGCAAGAGTAGCCGCACGCCCTTGTTCCATCAAAAAATAGTCTTCGCTTTTCTGACACACTTCTTCAGCAAGTGCCGCATCTTTTTTCGTTAAAAATTTCACGTGATAACTTTTCTTCATCGTTTCACTCTTTTCTCGAAGTTTCTTCATCCTCAGTTTGCCACATTTTGAGCCAAGTTTCAATCTTCAGCAGTGTTGTGCTATACTGAACGTGTATGTTATTTAGATGGAGGAACTTGTAAATGATTAAACTAGTAGCAATTGATATTGATGGCACTCTGCTGAATGACCATCATGAAGTCACACCGAAAGTAAATGAAGCCATTCAAAAAGCGAAGCAAATGGGCGTAAAAGTAGTACTTTGCACCGGTCGCCCGCTTGTCGGGGTAGAACAATATCTATCCGAACTCAAACTGCGCGAAGAAGGCGATTATGTCATCAGCTTTAATGGTGCGCTTGTTCAAGATACTCACAGCAAAGAAGTTGTCTCACATTTGACACTAACGCAAGGGGATCTAGTTGAAATTGCTGAAGCCGCTGATCGCGCTTCTCTTCATATGCATTTCTTTGATGAGAAGACGCTTTATACTCCTAATCGCAACATTGGAAAATATACGGTTGTCGAAGCTTATTTGACAAATAGCCCGCTTGTTTTTGAAGAAATCCAAAATATACCTTTCGATTTCAAAGTTTCAAAAGCAATGATGATTGATGAGCAAGACATACTTGAAGCCGGTATCAAAAAACTGCCAAGTGATTTTTACGATAAATATCACCTTGTACGTAGTGCACCATTTTATTTGGAAATTTTAAATCGCGATGCAAGTAAAGGCAATGCGGTTCATCAACTAGCTGACTTGCTTCACATTGATCAATCCGAAGTGATGTGCATTGGAGATCATGAAAATGATGTAACCATGCTTGAGTACGCAGGAACTGCTGTTGCAATGGGAAATGCGATTCAAAAACTTAAAGATATTGCTGACTTTGTGACAGAAACCAATAATAATGATGGTGTTGCAGCTGCATTTGAGAAATTTATTTTTAACCAAGCTTAAACAAAAGTGCTGAAATCACTCCGTGATTTCAGCACTTTTTTGATTAAAAATCATATGTATCTTGATGCGAACGGTTTGTTTCACTTGGCAAGCAAACAAATATTAAAATAATAAGTCCACCAACTAGCGGAATCAGACCGAGCAAAACGAGCCAAACACTTTTACCCGTATCACGAAAACGGCGAATTAATAAACTTAAGTTCGGGATAAATGTTGCCAGCGAATAGAGCCAAAAAATCAAACTAATGATGAGAAAAGGTCCGACAAATAAAGCGCCTAATGCATCTCCGCCATCTCCCATCGCGGCCGCATCAAAAGCAGTTGATACGCCAAATAAAATCATGAACACGTAATAGACTACTGCAATCAGCATGTTCCATAAAACAACGTACCAATACTCCGATCTTGTTGATCTTCCTGTAAAATTAATGTAGTTTTTCCAATAAGCTATATAAGATTGTAAAAATCCCAAATGAGTTCCTCCTTTTTTTATCGCTCTATTTGATTATAAGGGAGGCTAAATCCCTTGTGTGTGACAAATTGATGAACTTTAACATCATTTTTCCATTTTTGACTTTCGCCCTAAAAAAAGGCTATACTTTATAAGTAAGAAGTTAAATTTTTTTAGCTCGAACTGAAAGTAGGAGGGATAATCATGGAACACAAGACTCGCTCAAGTTTTCCCGCTGATTTTTTGTGGGGTTCCGCATCAGCAGCTTATCAAATTGAAGGAGCATGGGATAAAGACGGCAAAGGACCTTCTGTCTGGGACGAATATGTCCGCATTCCTGGCTCAACGTATAAAGGAACAACAGGTGACGTTGCAGTCGATCACTACAATCGTTATAAAGAAGACGTTAAACTCATGGCTGATGCTGGTTTAAAGGCTTACCGCTTTTCGATCGCTTGGTCGCGTATCTTTCCAACAGGGAAAGGTGAAGTAAACGAAGCAGGGCTTAAATTTTACGATAATTTAATAGATGAACTCTTAAAATATGGTATTGAACCGCTTGTGACAATCTACCACTGGGATATTCCGCAAGCTTTGTTTGATGAATACGGGGGTTGGGAATCCCGCGAAGTTATTCAAGACTTTACGCATTATGCGAAAACATTGTTCAAGCGTTACGGGGATCGCGTGAAATACTGGGTATCTCTGAACGAGCAAAACATTTTCGTTGGAATGGGTTATGGGCAAGCACTGCATCCGCCGAAAGTGTCTGACATGAAGCGTATGTATGCTGTAAATCACATTGCAAACCTTGCCAATGCAAGCGTAATCGAAGCCTTTCATGAACTTGTTCCGGATGGTAAAATTGGACCAAGTTTTGCTTACACGCCGCATTATCCGATTGATACGGACCCTAAAAATGTGCAAGCAGCCGATGACGCGGAAGAGTTGAACAGCTACTTCTGGATGGATGTTTATGCTTACGGGCGCTATCCACGTGCTGTCATGAAATACTTAGAAGAAAACGCACTTACACCAGAAATTCTTCCTGGTGATATGGAACTCTTAGCACGCGCTAAGCCTGATTTTATGGGCGTCAATTACTATCAATCGGCCACAGTAGCTGCAAATCCGCTTGACGGCGTTGGAATGAGTAACGAAATTAACAACACTGGGAAAAAAGGAACAGCAAAGGAAACAGGCGTTCCAGGTATCTATAAAAAAGTAGTCAACCCGTTCGTTTCGACTACAAACTGGGATTGGACAATTGATCCGAAAGGCCTTCAAATTGCCCTTCGGCGAATCACAAGCCGCTATAATCTCCCCGTGCTAATCACCGAGAATGGTCTTGGCGAATTCGATAAGCTTGAAAACGGCGAAGTAAATGATGATTACCGAATTGATTACTTGGCGACACACGTGTCGGCAATCCGCGATGCTATCAGCGACGGCACAGAAGTACTTGGATACTGCACATGGAGCTTCACAGATCTTCTCAGCTGGTTAAACGGCTACCAAAAACGCTATGGTTTCGTCTATGTGGACCGAGATGTTTCTGATGATGATCCAATGACGCGTATTCCAAAGAAAAGTTTCTATTGGTACAAAGATGTGATTAAATCAAATGGTGAAAATTTATAAAAATTAATTTTGAGCTGCTTACAAGAATCTCTCTTGTAAGTAGCTTTTTTGGGTTAAACTGGTGCATTTACCAGGTTAAATTCAATGACACCAGTATATTCACTGCCAGCTTGCACAATTCCTGGAGGGATTTTGAGCCATAGCCCTTCATTCGCAGACCAGTTTACATCTTGATAGTCGGATTTCTCGGCTCCCTGATTTGCTATTCGCACTGGTTCTTCTGCCGTAAGTGGCTTGTCTGGCTGTCCTTTTTCCCTATAAATCATAATGTTTGAAAGCTTGCTCCCAGCAGCATTTGTAAGTGGAACAGCCTCACGTGCTGTTACATACCAATAGTCTTTGTTTACTCGTGTATCTTTAATTTTGATTGTCCAGTCAGCTTGATACCGCCCTAACTCAACTTCTGAGTTGCTCACAATACCAGCTTCAAAAGTCAAATCTGCCGGTATACTATCAAACTTCAATTCTGCTTTTTCATAGATGTAGGTAACTGTTTGGGAGACGTTCGTGAAGTTTCCTGAGGCATTATCGGGTTTTTCTTTTAAACGCCAACCATCTATATCAATAGCTTTACTCGTATATGTCTCACCGACATATCCTAATTTTGAACTTGATGCTAAAATAGGATTTCTTTGTTCATCTACATATTCAATCGTGACTGGTGCTGCAATTTGATTATACACAAAAGTCACTGATTGCGGCTTTGCCTTCATTATTCCTGTAGCTTCCCCCTGTATTTCTTTAAACAAATAGTTTACGATCTTTTTCTTTTCGGTAGTTATATCATAATTTGTACCGATTCTATAAGAGAGTGTTTTGCTATCTGCAATTTTTTTGCCAAAGGTATCTTGATAATTTATTTGAATATCTTGAAAGAGCGTTTCCTTAACTGTTATTTTTTGATTACTGGTCTTCCTTGTCACTTCCCACGTTTCAGTGCCGTCTTCTTCGCTCGGGCTGGTATAATAAAACTCAAAAAATACTTGATCACGCCCAGTATTCCATTTACTCCCTAGTAAAGAAAGCGTCAAACTATGTGTATCTGGATTTAGGACAAGCTCATACTCGCTTGGAGAAATGAGATATTCTGGAAAAGCCGCATTGCCATCTGTTTGCCAATATCTATACACATCAATTTTTCTGTCTGCTGCTGAAATGATTGACCAATTCGATATCGATTCCAGAGCTACATTTTTAGGAAGCTTAAACTCATATACCGCATTTCCAGTTGAATTCTTTATTGTCCCTGGATACACATCCATGAAAATTCCACGTTGTTTTGTATCTGGGTGGCTCTTAATTGGTTCATAACTTCTGCCATATCCATTTACTTCTTCATTTTCAAAGTAAATGGTTCGCTTATTTCCTACATTCGCTTTGCGTGACTGTAGCTGATTGTCTGTATCAGCAATTTTTTCTAATGATGGAACCATTATTTCAAGAGGTTTTGAACTCAGCAACTTATCCCCACGAATTGCACTCGCTGTAAATAAATAATGAACCACATCAGAAGGTGCAAACCTCAAAACGATCTTCTTTTCACCAGAACTCAACCAATCAATTGAAAGCTGTTGTTTGACAGAATCTTTTGTTACAACACCGTTTCCTGCTTTTATTCCAAGGTACTCAGCATCTTTTCCACCGGAAAGAAGAACTTTTGTATCGTCAGCATTATGATCTAAAATAGTTATTTCAAGTTCTGATCCATCCCAGTTCGATGAAAGCATCAAATCATCTGTACGATTATCTTCTGCGAGTAGTTTTGACATGGAAAACCACAAACAAGATCCAATAACTAAGAAAATAAATGTTATAAATATCACATGTTTTTTCACCCTATCCATTCCCTTCACGAACATGTATCCATATAAGCTCTTACACTAACTTTTGTGTTGATGTTTTCATGGTAACAAAGCTTCAAAAGGAATTATTGAAACTTTGTATCTAAATAAAAGACTTTTCCATCTATTTTGTGACAAAAAACATGTAAATACTCATTTTCATTGTTTTTTTCTTACTAATATGTATATAAAAATAGTTTATAAACAACAAAGTAGGTGCAGTTTTTCTACTGCACCTACTTTACTGACTAAATTATTATCTTCTGAATCCGATTTTCGAAGAGGAAGTTAGATCACTCCACTGTTTTTTCTTTTCAGTAAGCAAGTTCTCCTCATCGAGAATATCTAAAGCTAAAAATACTTGTTCAGCTTCTTTTTCAGCACATTCTCGTTCATCTTTAAACCAATGAATTTCAGCAATCAAATACTTGATTTCCAAATAAATCAATACTTGATTTTGCTCTTTCGCAACCGGCAATATTTGAAAAGCACAATTTTGAGCTTCATCAAATTTTTCTTCCGATTTCAAAAATATTACATAATGAAATAAAATTTGTACTTTTAGCATTTGAGCTGCTTCAAACTGCTCATACTTCTTAAGTGAGTTCAGCACTTCATTTATTATACGTTCCGTGCCATTAATTTTAAATGGCAAAATATGTATTAACAACAGAATATCTCGGTAATAAAAAGTACTTTTCCTCGACATCGCATTCCAAAGACTTTGAATAAATTCTTCAAAATCTGCGGGATTTCTATTTTTTTTCAGCCCGACCTTACATTTGAATACACCACTAAGTCGTTCCAGAAAAAGACATTGTTCCGTATCCAAATAGATTTCTATCTTCTTGACTATCGCTTCATACTCTTCTATACTTCGAGCGGCATAACTTTCCAAAATGACTTGATCGACCATTTCAACTTCTTTGCCACGCCTTAGAAATTCAAATTCTTGCAGGGAAATATTTAACCGCTTTAAGACTTGCTTTAATTTCTCGTACGACAAGGCTTGTTGATTATTCTCAATTCGATAAACGTGACCACGGGAGATAATTCCAGCATAAAGCTCTTTTTCAGTTAGATTCATATCCTTGCGAATCATTTTAAGCTGACTGCCAACGTTGTTTAATTCTCGCATTAGTAATCTTCCTTCCAATTAGATGTATTTCATTCACCACTGGTAAAATATGTTAAAATATTCCTTTAGGAGGTGTAGAAGAAGGATGTTATTAAAGAATTTTCACTGAATTTTATTGAATGGATTACTGATAGAAACTCAAGGTACTAACCCGCTATTTATCTATTTCCATCTTCCCTTAATGTCACAGATAAACAGCTTGACAATTCCCGTTGTTTGATTAGTACCTCCTTTTTATTATACTCTATCGCTTAATAAATTCACAATTGAATTATCAAAAAAATGGAAATCTAGCATCTAAAATTCTATACCCCCTTTTTTATACAAACAAAGACTCTCTTCGAATATCGAAGAGAGTCTTTTACGCTTACAACCACATTCGTTTTGCTAACTCAATGAAACACTAGCAAACTAATGAGCGCTAAAATGGCTGGTCCGCCTTGTTTCAATAAAATAGAAGCTGTACTTGTCAAGCTTCCATAAATGGCAGCCATTATAATAAAACTGATGAACAAAATGGCAATCTCAAATCCATTTACTGAAAAGAAAACTGCATAAAGCAATCCTACAGCGAATAAAGCGTTATAAATCCCTTGGTTTTTAAGTAGCGTTTGCACCGTCTTATTTTTCGTAAATTCCTGCGAAACCTTAAAAGTCTCCGCTGTTTTCGCAGAAGCAGGAACAATCGTTTCCAAATACATGATATAAAAATGCTCAAGCGCAACAATCACCACTAAAATACTCGAAATTAGCGACATCCCATTCCCCTTCTTTCTATTTCCACTCAGCTATCTTATCAATCGGAAGACGGACTGATTCAAAACCAGGTTCCTTCATCTTTCCAATTGAAACAATCATTAGCGGCAAATAACGCTTCGGATCTAGTCCAAACGCTTCCGCCAATTTATCTTTCTCAAAGCCGCCGATTGGATTCGTATCGTATCCGTAAGACCGTGCCGTAAGCATCAACTGCATTGCCGCAAGACTTCCGTCAATCGCTACGACTTGACTCATTTCGCTTTTAGTTAAACTCTCATAAAGCGGAACTATCATTTCTAGTTGCTGATTTTTAATTTGTTCAGGCATCTTTCCACTTAAAAAAGCTTGATTATAAATTTCTTCCGCATACACATAACACTCTAAATCGCCGAAAATTAAAATCATCGCCGCCGAAGTATCATTTTGACGCGTATTAAACCGAATTAATGGTCGAAGCTTAGCTTTTGCTTCATCGCTTTCCGCTACCACAAAACGCCAAGGCTGCAAGTTTACCGATGATGGCGCAAGCACTGCTTCCTCTAAGATCGCCGTCATCTCTTCTTTCGAGATTTTAACCGTCTCATCGTAAACACGCACTGAGCGCCGCCCCGTTACAATTTCTTCAAAATCATTATTTTGCCGCATTCCCTACACTTCTTTCCATTATAAAAGTGGTTTAAGTATACAAATTTTATACCGCCTATTTCAACTTTTCTGCTTGAAAAACTCCTTCTTTTATTAGAAAAAAAGGGAACGCTACAATAAATTTATTCAGCTTTCACAAACTCAGCAAATTTAACCCTCGCCTGACGACCAAAAATAATAATCTCAGCAACAGAATTTCCGCCGATATGATTTTCACCATGAAGTCCGCCTGTTACTTCACCAGTAGCATACAATCCCGAAATTACTTTTCCGGCTTTGTTCAGTACTTCCATATTCCTATTAATCTTCACGCCGCCCATCATGTAACATTCGTAAATTCTTGCAAAAAAAATCAGCACCCTAACAAACTAATGGGTACTGATTTCACTTACTTGCTTAAAAGTCCCTTCCTCGCGGGCCGTAACCTCCGCCAAAACCATGATGATTCCGATGATCATGTGGATGATGGGGATGCTTGCCGCCGCGGAAGTCAGTTCCTCCAAAACCTCCGCCAAATGGGGCGCCCCCTTCAAAACCGAATGGAGCTCCGCCGCGTACATCCTCAAGTTCTGGACGTTCGGCGATCATTTCTTCACGAATTTCTTCAAGTCTTGCTGTCACCTTTAGAAGCAATCCACTAAGTTGCTCTTTTTCCTCATCCGTAAGTACATCAAACAGCTCGCCAGAATGTTTATCCGAATGATCCATTTCTTCGGCACGCTCTTTCCCGCTATCTGTCAGCTTGATGTTCATTACACGACGATCTTCTTCTGATGGCTCACGCGTAATCAACTCTTGCTTTTCGAGTTTGGCCAAAAGCTCTCCAAGCGATTGATTCCGCATATCTAGCAAGAATCCTAATTTCTTTTGTGTAATTTCAGGTTGCATTTTAAGAAGCGAAAGTACGCGTCCTTGTCCGCGATAAGGATTTCCCATCGGTCCAAAGTGCTGCATTCGCATTCCTTGATAACGATGCATCATTTTGTCGAGTTTCAAAAATTGTTTCATTAAATCTTGATTTTCCATTTTCCATTCCTCCATAAAAAGAATTCTAATAGAAAGGTACCTTACAAAAACCATTATAAAGGTACCTGATTAATTTGTCAACAAAAAAGAAAGGTACCTGATGATACCTTCTTAAACACGAATTTTATCGAGATGATCTGTGTTATTTAGTTCAAGCACGTCAAAATTCCCATCCTTATATTCAACCACACTGATGCTGGTATTCAAAATTCGCGTTCCTTTCGTACGATGATCAGCCATTTTTCCGCCGCCAAGCAGATATAATAATAGCGTCAGTGTCATACCGTGTGAAACGACAAGCACATTGCCGCCTCTTTTCTCGCTTTGAATAATCTCATTGATGCCTTTTCGCACGCGCTCTTCCAGTTGATAATAGGTTTCGCCGCCGTTTTCCTTCGCGTCGAATGTCGCCGGACTTTTCAGCATAGCTGCACGGGCTTCCTTAAATTCGACATCAAGATCGCTGACATACTGCCCTTCCCATGAGCCAAAGCTCATTTCGCGAAATTCATCCATCAGCTTGATTGGCACCTTTTTTTGTCCAAGAATATACCGCGCCGTGTCTTGCGTCCGTTTGCTTGGACTAACATAAGCGGCATTGAATTTAATATTCTTAAGCGCCTCGCCAACAGCAATTGCGCCATTTTTACCTTCAGAAACTAGCGGTGAATCTCCCCATCCTTGCATTTGACCAGTTAAGTTCCACTCCGTTTTACCATGTCTTACAAAATAGATTTTCAAACTTTCTGACGCCAACTAAAATCCTCCTAGAAAAAACATTTCGTCCCATTTTAGCATTATTTAGATTAATTTAAAAGGGGGCTATCTGCCTCTTTTCATTCATTTTCATCCCAAATAAAAAAATCTGCCGGATATTCTTTTCCGGCAGATCAATGAATGTTTATTTATCTGTATCAAGTGGTGATAAATGTTCTAAAATTTCTTCCCGGCGCGGTTCAAGCTTTGGAGGAAGTTCGACGTATTCGCCGTGTTCCACATCAAAGTTTGTTCTAAATCCAGGACCATCTGTTGCAAGCTCAATCAAGATACCATTTGATTCGCGGAAGTAAAGCGAATGGAAGTAATGGCGGTCGATGAACCCGGAGTTTGGATAATTGGAATCTGCAATTTTTTCTATCCATTCCATCATTTCTGCATCATCAGCGACTCGGAAAGCTACATGATGGATTCCGCCAGCGCCAAGATTATGATCCTCAAGGTCAGGACGCGCTTCAAGATGCACTTCTGCACCAGTTCCGCCAGCGCCAGTTTGGAAAACAGTAAGCAATTTATCATTTTCTTCATACGCACCAACTGCCTTAAAACCAAGTACTTTTGTCAGCATATGATCTGTTTTTTTCTTTTTTATATACCGAGATGCGCACTGGGCCGAGGCCTTGGATCGCATACTCAACGGGAACTGGGCTTTCTTTCCATGGATGCCCGCCAGGAACACCCGTGTTATTTTCATCAGATACAAGGTGAATCATCAACCCATCTGGATCTTTGACGCGCATTGTTTTACGGTTAAAGCGGATTTCGACTGGGCTGTGGAAGACTTGTTGTTGATCGAGACGTTCACCCCAGTATTCAAGTGCCGCATCGTTTGGGACGCGTAAGCCGAGCGCTGAGATTTGATTGCGACCAAGCTTGTTTTTTGCCATGTTCGGCACCTCAAAGAACGTTACGGTTGTTCCGGGATTGCCAATTTCATCCGCGTAATATAGGTGATACGTATATGGATCATCTTGATTGACGGTTTTTTTCACCAAACGAAGTCCTAATACTTTTGTGTAAAAATCAAAGTTTCTACGTGCATTTTCCGTAAAAATTGATACGTGATGCAAACCTTTAAGTTCCATTGTCTATCCCTCCGATTAATCGAGTTTTTTTAGTAAGCGCAGTAGTTCTTTTTGTTCTGTACGCGTTAATTTGCTAAATTGTTCTTGCTGGAAAGATTCCTGCTCTGGCACATATTTTTTATAATAATCTTCGCCGCTCTCTGTTAGTGAGATAAACTTTTCGCGACCGATTTTTTCGCGCCTTACGAGCCCCAAATTTTCGAGTTTGACAAGCAACTGTGTAATATTACCTTTCGTGACGACAAGTTTGTCGCCGAGTGCTTGCTGTGTCAAACTGTTCCCTAGTCCGATTTGAGCGATACAATCAAACATGGCCGTTGAAATTCCCGCTTCTTTTAAGTTTTGGTTGGTTTTTTTGATATTTAAGTTATAAAAGCGGCTGAGCCGAAACCATAACAAGATTCCAAGCCTCTCTTCTGACTTTACCATTTTGATCGGCCTCCTTTGCTATCTATAGTTTAGTCCTAAACTATATAGAAAGCAAGAAAAATGCTTTATTTTTTTTGCTTAATAATACCCATCAAAAAATCGGCAACTTGTTTACGGTTCGCAGCTTCAAATTCTGGCATTCCAAGGATTCTTGCATGCCACATGCCGTCGATCGCGTAGCGAAGCAGCTCTGCTTGATCAGCACCGATTTCTGGAACGAGACGGTTAAAATCGTGCGCGTAGGCGTCATGCCATTCATGATTTCCCACTTCGCCGGAGACAACGGTAGCTAGGAGTGCACCGTGAAGACCCACTAGGTTTTTATCATCGAGCTGGCGTAAATTCCCATTTACATAAGCTTCTGTGAAGGGAAAGTTCGTTTTTTCATCGGTTTTCTCAAATTCTTCTTGTAAAATGTGTTCGTAAGCTTGAATAGTGTAATGAATCAAAGAGAGCGTTAACTCATCTTTATTTTCAAAGTGATAAAAGATAGCGGCTTTCGTCATTCCGGCTTTCTTTGCCACCTTTGCTAGGCTATAATTGGCGATTCCTTCATCTTGAATGACTTCTATGGCCGATTCGATGATGCGTTCTCTGGTTTTCATTACGTTCCTCCCATTCGCTCTTTTCTAAAGTGTACCGAATAATGCAGTTTTTAGCAATTTCCGGCTATGAAAATTATACGCTTGACATGTAATGCATTACATACTGTAGGATAAAAATGTGAGATAGATCATAAAGGAGTGACAAACATGACAAAAATGAAAAACGGCTTTCCTGAAGGCTTTTTATGGGGAGGAGCAACTGCTGCAAACCAAGTTGAAGGCGCTTACGATCTTGACGGAAAAGGATTAACAACGGCAGATATGGTTAGGTTTATTCCAAAAGAAAAACGTAAAAACGGGCATGCACTTGATGTGACAAAAGCAGAAATTGATGCGATTTTGGCGGGGCAAGAAACAGATATTCGCTTCCCGAAACGAGAAGGTATTGATTTTTATCATCATTATAAGGAAGATATTGCTTTGTTTGCGGAAATGGGATTCAAGACATTTCGACTTTCCATCGCATGGTCGCGAATTTTTCCAAACGGGGACGATAAAGAACCAAATGAAGCAGGTTTGGCATTTTATGATGCTGTTTTCGACGAGTTGCTAAAATATGGAATTGAACCGCTTGTTACGCTTTCCCACTATGAAACACCGCTTAATTTAACACTAAAATATAACGGCTGGGCGGATCGGCGTGTTATTGGGTTCTTCACTAAATATGCAGAAACAGTTTTTAAACGCTATCAAGACAAGGTTAAGTACTGGCTGACGTTTAACGAAATTAATATTATCGCAATCAGTCCTTATACAGGCGGCGGTGTTTTAACGGAAGATGCTAAAAACAAGCTTGAACTTTCATTCCAAGCTGGGCATCATCAATTTGTTGCAAGCGCGCTTGCAACAAAACTGGCACACGAAATTATCCCAGACGTAAAAGTCGGTTGTATGCTTGCTCGGATGGCCACTTATCCGGCAACAAATAATCCAGATGATATCCTGTTGGCACAATCAATTAATCAGCAAAATTTATTTTTCACAGATGTTCAAGCACGCGGCGAGTATCCAAGCTACATGGAGCGTTTCTTCTCTGACCACGATATTACGATTCAAAAAGAAGTTGGCGATGATGAAATCTTGAAAGAACATACCGTTGATTTTATATCGTTCAGCTATTACATGTCGCTTTCTGCTTCCGCTAATCCAGCTGGACAAACAGCAGGTGGAAACTTTATGGGCGGCGTCAAAAATGAATACCTAGAAACTTCTGATTGGGGCTGGCAAATTGATCCAAAAGGATTACGTTACACGCTAAACGACTTTTATACACGTTATGAGCTTCCGCTTTTCATTGTTGAAAATGGACTTGGCGCGTATGATACGGTGACAGCAGACGGTAAAATTCACGATGATTACCGGATTGATTATTTGCGTAAACACATCGAACAAATGCGTGAAGCGATTGCAGATGGCGTTGACTTGATGGGCTATACAAGTTGGGGGCCAATTGACCTTATCAGTGCATCAACAAGCGAAATGTCGAAGCGCTACGGTTTTATTTATGTCGATAAAGAGGACGACGGAAGCGGAACGCTGAAACGCTCAAAGAAAGATTCCTTTGACTGGTATAAAAAAGTCATTGCTTCAAACGGTGCAGATTTAGATTAATTTTGATAAAAGCCTTGTGTACTCAATGAGACACAAGGCTTTTATTCTATATAAAATATTAACTTTGGAAATGATGCAAACAAGGCCAAACGGGTGTTTCTGCAATTTTTTCACATCTACCCTTGAATGAAAAACTAGAAATTAAAAAGTTTTCCATATATCTCCTTCGTTACATTTCCTTTACAACTCCGAAAACCTAAACCATTATCGGTATAATAGAAGTAGCGTAATGAGAAAGGAGTTTGATGATGGGAAAAAGAAAATGGATCATCGGGATTGCAATTGGATTCGCAGTATTTTTCGGCTTCTTAGGGGGACAGCAGGCAAACGCCGCATCGTATGAAACCGTACTTTCAACAAAGACAGTCAGTTATGATGCCAAAGTAACGCGGGCAACAGATGGCATTTACACGCGGCCATACAAAACACCGAATTATAAGTGGCTTGCGTCCTCGAAAACTTACCTCAATCAAAATATAAAAGTGACCGAGGAAGTGAAAACAGTTCGGGCAACTTACGTCAAATTTATGGTTGGCGGTAAAGTGATTGGCTACATGGACAAGAACGGGATGCGAATTTATGAAAAAATAACGTCGACAAAAACCGCTAACTATGGCGCGATTATCATTACCAAAACAGATGGGGTCTACACCGCCCCGTACAACACACTCGGCTATAAGTACCTAACAAACTCGGCCAGCTACCTTAGCCGCTACGTGACTGTACTCGAGGAAAAAGTGACACCTCGCGCGACTTATGTCAAATTCGCGGTGGACGGAAAAGTGATCGGCTATGTAGATAAACGCGCGCTTAAAGCACCTGAAAAAGTAACGTCAACCAAAGCGACAAACTATCATGCTGTAATGACTTCAAAAACGGATGGCATCTACAGCGCGCCATACATGACTGCGGGTTACAAATATTTAACCATGTCAAGTAGCTACTTGAACCGCGCCGTAACGGTACTTGAAGAAAAAGTAACGCCGCGGGCAACTTACGTCAAGTTCTCTTATGCAGGAAAAACAATCGGTTATGTCGACAAACGCGCACTCCGAATTGGGGAACAAACCATTGCCAGTTCGCCGACTGCAAAGAAAACCGATCAAATTCTAACGGTGGTTGGAAATGGTTCAAAGGCAACTGTCACCTTCTGGCAAAAAGCTTACGGCGTCTGGAACACTAAATTCGTCGTACAAGGGCATGTTGGGAGCAAAGGAGTGGGTGCCGCTAGTGAAACTACGAGTTTCACGCCAAAAGGCTCTTACAAGCTTGGATTCAGCTTTGGAACGAGTAACCCCAGTTCCGCCTCAACTTTCAAAAAAATTACAAACAGCAGCTACTGGATATCAACCGTATCGAGTCCTTACTACAACACGTGGCGCGAGTTTAAAATCTCAAATGCGGATGAACATTTAGCGAGCTATCCGGTGCAGTATCAATATGCGCGCGTAATCAACTACAATACGAATCCTGTTGTAAAAGGTGCGGGCTCGGCATTTTTCTTACACGTTGATAACGGTCAGCCAACAGCCGGATGCGTATCCATTCCTAAAAATGAAATGATTCGCGTCATAAAAGAAACCGGAAATAATGCGTACATTGTCAATGTAAATGCTGCTAGTGAAATTACGAAGTATTGAAAAAGCCTTACGCCGATATCTTAATTCGAATACTGCTTCGGTGAGGTATGTGTTTCTAATGGGAATTAAGTAGGAATTGAAGTAAAACAAGCTGTTTTGATAAAAGTCTTATATAAAATTGTTAAAAAATTAGAGCGTTATCGTGCTCCCAATGCTGCTGACTTGATTGACCAACAAGTTTGCTTTGCAACCAATGGAAATCATGTAAAAATCCTTTATAACTGTATTTTGCGTATTGATTGGTTAGACACAAAAAAAGCCGTCCAAGTAAAAACTTGGACGGCTTTTTCAAAAAATATTACGCATTTGTGGTTTCTTCTGTATCTTCTTGGGGTGTCGCTCCCACAACTTGTGATTTTAATTTGCGATAACGGCCAATTCCTGTTCCGGCTGGGACAAGTTTACCAAGAATAACGTTTTCCTTAAGACCAAGTAGCTCATCACGTTTTCCTTTGATGGCTGCGTCTGTAAGAACACGTGTAGTTTCTTGGAACGATGCCGCTGACAAGAACGAATCGGTTTCAAGTGAAGCTTTTGTGATCCCTAGAAGGACTGGACGACCAGTTGCCGGCTGTCTGCCATTCATAAGCGCATCACGGTTTGCTTCTGTAAAGGTGTGAATATCCATCAATGTTCCAGGAAGGATATCTGTATCCCCTGTATCCATTACGCGGATCTTGCGAAGCATTTGGCGAACCATTACTTCAACGTGTTTATCCCCAATTTCTACCCCTTGCATCCGGTAAACTTTTTGTACTTCGGCAAGCAAGTATTCTTGAACGGATAATACGTCACGAACACGGATCAATGCTTTCGGATCAATCGAACCTTCCGTTAAAGCTTCCCCGCGGTCTACAAATGAACCTTCTTGAACACGCAAGCGCGCTGTATAAGGAACGGTGTAGCTACGGCGGTCATCTGTACCTTGGATCGTGATTTCTTGTCCGCGGTCACGTCCTTCTTCGATCGAAACAACTTCACCAGCTACCTCAGTGATTGTTGCTTGACCTTTCGGATTACGCGCTTCGAAGATTTCTTGGATACGTGGAAGACCTTGTGTGATATCGTCTCCGGCAACCCCACCGGTATGGAACGTACGCATTGTAAGCTGTGTTCCCGGTTCCCCGATTGATTGAGCGGCAATGATTCCCACTGCTTCCCCAACTTCAACTTCGGTACCTGTTGCCAAGTTTTTACCGTAACATTTTTTACATACGCCGTGTTTCGTATTACATGTGAAGGCAGAACGGATAGAAACTTCTTCAATGCCTGCTTCCACAATATTGTGAGCAATTGGTTCTGTAATCAAATCGTTTTCTGCAACAAGGATTTCTCCTGTTTCAGGGTGACGAATTGTTTTACGCGCATAACGACCTTCAAGACGTTCTTCAAGGGATTCGATGATTTCTGTGCCTTCACGAATCGCTTTGATTGTAAGTCCGCGGTCCGTTCCGCAATCGTCTTCACGAATGATAACATCTTGCGCCACATCAACAAGACGACGAGTAAGATAACCAGAATCGGCCGTTTTAAGGGCTGTATCGGTAAGACCTTTACGCGCTCCGTGAGTCGAGATGAAGTATTCGAGGACAGTCAGCCCTTCACGGAAGTTTGATGTGATTGGAAGTTCTACGATACGTCCAGATGGATCAGCCATCAGTCCACGCATGCCGGCAAGCTGAGTGAAGTTCGAGATGTTACCACGAGCTCCGGAATCTTGCATCATGAAGATTGGATTTAGGCGTTCCAAGCTGACGATCAGTTTTTCTTGAATTTCATCTTTTGCAGCATTCCAGACGCCGATAACGCGTTCGTATCTTTCTTCGTCTGTAATCAAACCGCGACGGAATTGTTTCGTAATTTTTTCAACCATATCATGCGCTTCTTCAAGGATTTCATGTTTTTCATTCAATGTCAGGATGTCGGCGATACCAACTGTGATCCCTGCTTTTGTTGAAATTTTGAATCCAAGGTCTTTCATCCGGTCAAGCATTTTCGAAGTTTCCGTAATGTGGAACCGTTTGAAGACTTCCGCAATGATATTTCCGAGAATTTTCTTCTTGAATGGATCAACAAGCGGCTGTTTCGCAATATGCTCTTTCACATCCGTCGTTGTGTCCACAAAGTATTTCTCAGGCGTTTCAATTTCCAAGTTATACTTGGTCGGTTCATTAATATAAGGGAACGATGTTGGTAAAATTGTGTTAAAGATCAGCTTACCAACCGTCGTAATTAGAAGCTGCCCGCGTTGTTTGTCGGTAAAGCGTTCGTTTGGAATCGATCCGGCATAGACAGCAATACGAGAATGAAGATGAACGTAGCCATTTTGATAAGCTAAGTTCGCCTCGTTAAGGTCTTTAAAGATCATTCCTTCGCCGACTGCATTTTCACGTTCAAGCGTCAAATAGTAGTTCCCGAGCACCATATCTTGTGAAGGTGTAACAACCGGTTTACCATCTTTTGGATTCAGGATATTTTGAGCAGCGAGCATCAAAATCCGTGCTTCCGCTTGCGCTTCTGCCGAAAGTGGAACGTGAACCGCCATTTGGTCACCATCAAAGTCAGCGTTATAAGCTGTACATACGAGCGGGTGAAGACGAATTGCGCGTCCTTCAACAAGCGTTGGTTCAAAGGCTTGGATACCAAGTCTGTGAAGCGTAGGGGCACGGTTCAAGAGAACTGGATGCTCACGAATAACTTCTTCAAGCACATCCCAAATTTCTGGCGCCATACGTTCAATTTTGCGTTTTGCACTCTTAATATTGTGCGCAAGTCCGCGACCAACAAGCTCTTTCATCACAAACGGCTTAAAGAGTTCAAGCGCCATTTCTTTTGGAAGACCACATTGGTACATTTTAAGATTAGGTCCTACGACGATAACCGAACGTCCAGAGTAATCTACCCGTTTACCGAGCAAGTTTTGACGGAATCGACCTTGCTTCCCTTTCAACATGTGCGAAAGAGATTTTAACGGACGGTTCCCTGGTCCAGTTACCGGACGACCACGACGACCATTATCAATTAGCGCATCGACCGCTTCTTGTAGCATCCGTTTTTCATTTTGCACGATGATCGTTGGAGCACCAAGATCAAGCAAACGTTTCAAACGATTATTCCGGTTGATTACACGACGATACAAGTCATTCAAATCACTCGTAGCAAAGCGACCGCCTTCAAGTTGAACCATTGGACGAAGTTCTGGCGGAATAACCGGGAGAACATCAAGAATCATCCAACTAGGTTCATTTCCTGAGTTACGGAACGCTTCCATAACTTCAAGACGACGAATGGCACGCGTACGACGTTGTCCTTGAGCTGTTTTAAGCTCTTCTTTCAGTTCATCCGTTTCTTTTTCAAGATTGATATCAGAAAGAAGTTTTTTGATCGCTTCCGCACCCATTCCGGCTTGGAAAGTCTGACCATATTTTTCGCGATAAACGCGGTATTCTTTTTCAGAAAGAAGCTGTTTCTTTTCAAGTGGTGTATCACCTGGTTCAGTGACCACATAAGAAGCAAAATAAATGACTTCTTCAAGCGCACGCGGGCTCATATCCATCACAAGACCCATACGGCTTGGGATACCTTTAAAGTACCAGATATGCGATACAGGAGCAGCAAGTTCGATATGTCCCATACGTTCGCGACGAACTTTCGATTTTGTTACTTCAACACCACAGCGGTCACAAACAACACCTTTATAGCGTACACGTTTGTATTTTCCGCAAGAACATTCCCAGTCTTTTGTTGGACCGAAGATACGTTCACAGAACAGGCCATCACGTTCAGGCTTAAGCGTACGATAGTTGATTGTCTCAGGCTTTTTCACTTCACCGTGCGACCATGAACGGATTTTATCCGGAGATGCTAGACCTATTTTCATATACTCAAAATTATTAACATCTATCAAGTGCCCTACCTCCTAATTTTGGTTGCGCCTTTTTGAGCCGGGATTCCAAGCAGAATTTGGCGTTTCTTTCTGCTAAAAATCACCGGTTCTAAAAAGAGCGCTTCGTTTATCGGCAAAAACATTCGTTTTTAATCTATATTGGAGTTTATAAATTCGGGCGGGTTAATCAACCTGCTCGGTAGTTTCTTCCGGCTTCACGATATTGAAAGCTTCGTTTTGTCCACCGAAGTCGTCATCCTCTGTATCACGCATCTCGATTTCTTCCTCGTCTGCAGAAAGAATCTTAACATCCATCCCAAGACTTTGAAGTTCTTTGATGAGTACGCGGAATGATTCTGGCACGCCTGGTTTCGGCACACTTTCGCCTTTTACAATAGCTTCATACGTCTTCACACGACCAACAACATCGTCTGATTTAATCGTTAGAATTTCTTGCAAGGTATAAGCAGCACCATAAGCTTCCAGTGCCCATACTTCCATTTCCCCGAAACGTTGTCCACCGAATTGTGCTTTACCACCAAGCGGTTGTTGTGTTACGAGTGAGTATGGTCCAGTTGAACGAGCATGAAGTTTATCATCAACCATGTGGGCAAGCTTGATCATATACATAACCCCGACAGAAACGCGATTATCAAATGGTTCCCCAGTACGTCCATCATAAAGGATTGTCTTCGCATCGCGAGCCATTCCAGCTTCTTCTACCGTGCTCCAAACATCTTCTTCGTTAGCACCGTCAAATACCGGTGTAGCGACATGAATACCTAGTTTACGTGCAGCCATTCCAAGATGGAGTTCGAGCACTTGCCCGATGTTCATCCGTGATGGTACCCCTAGTGGGTTAAGCATGATATCAACTGGCGTTCCGTCTGGCATGAACGGCATATCTTCTTCTGGCAAGATACGCGAGATAACCCCTTTGTTACCATGACGTCCAGCCATTTTGTCTCCTTCGTGAATCTTACGTTTTTGAACGATATAGACCCTTACGAGTTGGTTTACACCTGGAGGAAGCTCATCGCCTGCTTCACGTGTAAAGATTTTCACGTCAAGGACAATTCCACCGCCGCCGTGAGGGACACGAAGTGAAGTATCGCGCACTTCACGTGCTTTTTCACCAAAGATCGCATGAAGCAAGCGTTCTTCAGCCGTAAGTTCCGTTACCCCCTTAGGCGTTACTTTCCCTACAAGAAGGTCATTATCTTTAACCTCAGCTCCGACACGGATAATACCACGGTCATCGAGGTCACGAAGTGCGTCTTCCCCAACGTTAGGGATATCGCGAGTCATTTCCTCAGGTCCGAGTTTTGTATCACGAGCTTCGGATTCAAATTCTTCAATATGAATCGACGTATAGACATCATCTTTCACGAGACGTTCGCTCATGATGATGGCATCCTCATAGTTATAGCCATCCCAAGTCATGAAAGCAACGAGAACGTTTCTTCCAAGCGCAAGTTCGCCTGAATCCATCGAAGGACCGTTACCAAGGATTTCGCCTTTTACAACGCGGTCTCCTTCAGCAACGTTTGGACGTTGGTTATAACAAGTTCCTTGGTTCGAACGAACAAATTTCCGTAACGTATATTTGTCGATTCCGCCAGTCACTTCTTTACCATCAACCATAGATACGCGTCGAACCCAGATTTCTCGTGCTTCAACGTGTTCTACAATTCCGTCATGCTTCGCAACAACAGCAGCTCCTGAGTCTTTTGCAGATACGTGTTCCATACCTGTTCCGACAAATGGTGCTTCCGGATGCATAAGCGGTACAGCTTGACGCTGCATGTTCGCACCCATAAGGGCACGGTTACTATCATCATTTTCAAGGAACGGGATACAAGCCGTCGCAACCGATACAACTTGTTTCGGTGATACGTCCATGTAATCGACACGTTCTTTATCTACAGCAAGGTTTTCAGAACGGAAACGAGCCATAACTTCTTCTTCCGTGAAGACCCCGTTTTCATCTAGCTTCGAGTTTGCTTGCGCAACCACGTAGTTATCTTCCTCATCAGCAGTCAAATAATCAATCGTATCGGTTACTTGATGCGTTTCAGGATCAACGCGGCGGTAAGGTGTTTCAATGAACCCGAAACGGTTAACTTTCGCATAAGAAGACAGCGAGTTAATCAGCCCGATATTCGGACCTTCCGGCGTTTCAATTGGACACATACGACCATAGTGAGAGTAGTGAACGTCACGAACTTCATAGCCGGCACGTTCACGCGTCAAACCACCAGGTCCGAGCGCAGAAAGACGACGTTTATGCGTCAGTTCACTAAGCGGATTCGATTGATCCATGAACTGCGATAATTGCGAACTTCCGAAGAACTCTTTGATCGAAGCGACTACCGGACGAATATTAATGAGTTGTTGTGGCGTAATTGTACTCATGTCTTGGATAGACATCCGCTCGCGAACCACACGCTCCATCCGAGATAAGCCGATCCGGAATTGATTTTGCAGTAATTCCCCAACAGAACGAAGACGACGGTTTCCAAGGTGATCAATATCATCCGTGTCGCCAACACCGTGAAGCAAGTTGAAGAAATAACTAATTGAAGATACGATATCAGATGGCGTAATATGTTTCACTGTTTCATCAATGTAAGCATTACCGATGATGTTGATTTCTTTCTCTTCATCATCTGGCGCATAAATCTTAATTGATTGAACAAGAACACTGTCTTCCATTACACCGTCAGTTGGACGAAGTGTGCGGAAGCCAACACCGTTTTCAAGATTAGGAATGATTGCATCTAGTTTACGGCGATCAAGAATATCACCTTTCGATGCGATGATTTCCCCAGTTTCAGGGTCAACCAATGTTTCAGCAAGTGTTTGATTAAACAAGCGGTTCTTCAAATGAAGCTTCTTGTTAATTTTATAGCGTCCAACGCTTGCAAGATCATAACGTTTTGGATCGAAGAAGCGGGAAATCAGTAAGCTTCTTGCATTTTCTACAGTTGGCGGTTCGCCTGGACGAAGCCGTTCGTAGATTTCAAGAAGAGCTTTTCCAGCGCTGTCAGTATTGTCTTTTTCGAGCGTGTTGCGAAGATAATCATTATCTCCGATTAAATCAATGATTTCTTGGTCAGAACCAAAACCTAAAGCACGAAGAAGAACAGTAACCGGCAATTTACGCGTACGGTCGATACGAACGTGAACAACATCTTTCGCATCCGTTTCGTATTCAAGCCATGCTCCGCGGTTTGGAATTACCGTCGAACCAAAACCTTTTTTACCGTTTTTGTCCACTTTATCGTTGAAATAAACCCCTGGCGAACGAACAAGTTGCGAAACGATAACACGTTCAGCACCATTAATAATGAATGTTCCCATTTCCGTCATTAACGGGAAATCTCCCATGAAGACTTCTTGGTCTTTTACTTCACCAGTTTCTTTGTTGATTAGGCGCAATTTCACACGAAGCGGAGCTGCGTAGTTAGCATCACGGTTTTTAGACTCTTCAACCGAATATTTCGGCTCGCCGAGATCATAATCGATAAACTCAAGTGATAGATTTCCTGCAAAGTCTTCAATTGGAGAAATATCGCGGAACATTTCCCTAAGACCTTCATCTAAGAACCACTGATAAGAAGCGGTTTGAATTTCGATCAAATTCGGCAACTCTAAAACTTCACTAATCCGAGCGAAACTTCTACGCTTACGGTGTCTGCCGTATTGTACATCATGTCCTGACAAACTCTTCACCCCTCAAATTTTTTAAATTTATAAGCACACCTCTGCTTTTACACACATCCGCAAAACAGTGGAACCCCCCGCACCCGGCGTTTAAACTAAAGAGCTTTTTACACGTGTAAAAAATACCCGCTTAAACGTCCGTTCATCAAAAGTTTCCTGCTGCCTGCTCACTCTTACTTCTTTCATCTGCGTAAAAACACAAGTGGAACTATTAAAATCGTCTAGGCTGTTTTAGACAAAAAGAAAGCGGATTTCATCTTGCTTGATACTTTCCTAAAAAAGTTTCACGACAATCGCGAAAATACATTCCGTTTTTGTCAGCACCTTGAAAACCACATCCATATCTTTTATTTAACCAAAATCGCTGTAAACGCTTCATTTTCCTCAGTTTCCATTGAAAAATGGGCATGCGAAAAAACAGTCTAGATTCTTTTGGCATTTTACTATATTACAACATTCACCATTAAATGTCAACCTACATGATTCAAAAAAGATGCCTATCTGATTAAGCATCTTTTCTGCTACGATAAATATAATAGCCCTTATCTTTTTTCATGATCTCAACATTCCCAAATACTTGCTCCATCTTGTTTGCCGCCGAAGGTCCACCTTGTTTTTTCTGAATAACAATCCAAAGCTCGCCTCCAGCGACAAGCCGTTCATAAGCACCTTCAAGTATCGCATGTACAACAGCCTTCCCAGCACGAATCGGCGGGTTGCTGACAATCGCTGCAAAGTCCGCATCTGATACTTCCTCATAAACCGAGCTCTCATAAATTGATACATTTTCAATTCGATTTAACGCCGCATTTTCTTTTGCAAGCTCAAGTGCACGCAAATTGACATCCACCATTTCAACTTGCATCTGAGGATACGCTCCAGCAAGCGCAAGCCCAATTGGGCCATACCCTGCTCCAACATCCAGTATTTTCCCAGAAGCCGCATCAATTTTAAAGGTTTCAATCAGAAGACGCGAGCCAAAATCGACCGTCTTTTTCGAAAAAACGCCATCATCGCTAATAAAAGAAAAATCTCGATCGCGCAAGCGAAACGAAAAAGTTTGTCGATTCGATTTCAAGCTTGCATCGTTAGTAAAATAGTGATTATTTGCCATCGTTCTTCTTTCCCCTCCTCATCTTAGTTATTCTACCATACAAAAAGCCTGCCGAGAAATGAATCCCAGCAGGCCCGAAACTTAGCTGTCAGCAGAAATTACTTAACTTCTACGTTAGCGCCAACTTCTTCAAGTTTAGCTTTAATTTCTTCAGCTTCTTCTTTAGCTACGCCTTCTTTAAGCGCTTTTGGAGCGTTATCTACTAATTCTTTAGCTTCTTTTAAGCCAAGACCAGTGATTTCACGAACCACTTTGATAACTTTGATTTTAGAATCCCCAGCAGAAGCTAGTTCTACAGTGAATTCAGTTTGTTCAGCAGCGCCGCCAGCAGCACCAGCAGCAGCTACAGCTACAGGAGCTGCAGCAGTTACGCCAAATTCTTCTTCGATTGCTTTTACTAAATCGTTAAGTTCTAGTACAGATGCTTCTTTAACAGAAGCAATGATTTCTTCAATGTTTAAAGCCATTTTAAAATTCCTCCATTTATTGTTTTTTGATAGGGACTGATTTCCCTTACTAAATTAAGCTTCTTGTTCAGCTTTTTGGTCAGCAACTGCTTTTGTAGCAAGAGCAAGGTTGCGAACTGGAGCTTGCAAGACGTTGCAAAGCATTGATAGCAAGCCTTCGCGCGATGGAAGTGTTGCAAGAGCTTTGACTTCATCAATCGAAGAAACTTGTCCTTCGATGATACCTGCTTTAATTTCAAGCGCTTCGTGATCTTTCGCAAAGTCGTTCAAAATTTTAGCTGGTGCGACAACATCGTCATTACTGAAAGCAATCGCGTTTGGTCCAGTCAAGACTTCTTCAAGACCTTCAAAACCTTTTGCTTCAACGGCACGACGAACCATTGTGTTTTTGTAGACTTTAAAATCGATTCCTGCTTCACGTAATTGTTTACGAAGTTCAGTAACATCCGATACGTTAAGTCCACGATAATCCACGATGATCGTAGATGCGCTGTCAGTAAGTTTCGCTGTAATTTCATCAACTGTAGATTTCTTAGCATCTAAAATTGCACTCATTTTTACACCTCCGTCCAAGTTTTCTAAACATTTCTGTTCGGCTTTTTGCTTTTAAAAACAAAAATGACCCTTGCTACCGTATCAGCGAAGGGTCAAGAAAACAGAAAATCTGTTCATCTATAAATTCCTCGGCGGGCATATTTTAAACGCACAAGGCGTACCTGCTGTCTACGGTAAGGATATTCACTTTTAAGCCTTTCCTATCTTATCAAAAAACAGAAAAGGCGTCAAGTTAAGATTATAGAGACGATGGATCTACTTGGATTCCAGGTCCGAAAGTAGTAGTTACGCTCAAGTGTTTCACGTAAGTACCTTTCGCTGCAGCTGGTTTCGCTTTTTGAAGCACGTCATTAACCGTGCGGAAGTTTTCGATCAATTTATCAGTGTCAAATGAAACTTTACCGATAGCAGTGTGGATGTTACCAGCTTTGTCAACACGGTATTCCACTTTACCAGCTTTAATTTCATTAACTGCTTTTGTTACGTCCATCGTAACTGTACCCGTTTTAGGGTTTGGCATTAGGCCTTTTGGTCCAAGGACACGACCTAATTTACCAACTTCACCCATCATGTCAGGAGTTGCTACGATTACGTCAAAATCAAACCAGCCTTGGTTGATTTTTTCTACATAATCAGATTCCCCAACGAAGTCAGCTCCAGCAGCTTCTGCTTCTTTTGCTTTTTCTCCTTTAGCGAATACCAAAACACGTTGAGTTTTACCCGTACCGTTTGGAAGTACTACGGCACCACGGATTTGTTGGTCCGCTTTTTTAGGGTCTACGCCAAGACGGAATGCAACTTCAACAGTCGCATCAAAGCCGGCGAAATCGATTTCTTTAGCAAGCGCTACTGCTTCTTCAACAGTATACGCTTTATTTGTATCAACTTTTTCTAAAGCTGCTTGATACTTTTTACCTTTCTTAGCCATTTCTTTTCCTCCTTATTGTTTCAGAATTGCTTGAAATTAGTCTTCTACAGTGAATCCCATAGAACGAGCTGTACCTTCAACCATACGCATTGCAGATTCAACATTTGCAGCGTTTAAGTCAGGCATTTTTGTTTCAGCAATTTCTTGTACTTGAGCACGAGTTACAGTTGCAACTTTGTTACGGTTAGGTTCACCAGAGCCTTTTTCCACTTTAGCCGCTTTTTTTAAGCAAAACAGCTGCTGGCGGAGTTTTAGTGATGAACGTAAACGAACGGTCTTCAAATACACTGATTACAACAGGAATGATAAGACCAGCTTGATCGGCTGTACGAGCATTAAACTCTTTACAGAATCCCATAATGTTTACACCAGCTTGACCTAGTGCAGGTCCGACTGGAGGTGCAGGATTTGCTTTACCTGCTGGAATTTGAAGCTTCACTTCTTTGATAACTTTCTTAGCCACGAGACATACCTCCTTAAGTCCGTGCTGTGGTTATATGGGGATGAAAATTTCCCCTCCCACGTCAAAAAATACGCAAAAACGTACTTGTAAATGATACCACCAATGCGCAATAAACGCAAGATCTAATTTGCGAATTGATGTTGTAGTGCTTTTTATGTTTTTTCAAGCTCTTTCTGTTTCTATATTTCTGCTTAGCGCGAAAAAAGCAGCTTGCTTCCGCAAGCTGCTCACAAATTTGTTAGATTTTTTCAACCTGATTGAAGTCTACTTCGACCGGTGTTTCGCGACCAAACATGTTTACCATTACTTTAGCTTTACCCTTATCAAAGTCCATTTCGTCCACCTTACCTGAGTAATCTGCAAACGGTCCTTCTTTGACCATAACGGTTTCGCCGATTTCAAAGTCTGCCTCAGCCGCTTTGTCAACCATTCCCATTGTTTTGAGAATGCGATCTGCTTCATCTGGAAGAAGTGGTGTTGGTTTTGATCCAGAACCAGCCGAACCGACAAATCCTGTTACGCCTGGCGTGTTCCGTACAACATACCAAGAATCATCTGTCATAACGATTTCAACTAAAACATAACCTGGGAATGTTTTCCGTTTGACCGTTTTCGTTTTGCCGTTCTTTACTTCCGTTTCCTCTTCTTCTGGGACGATGACGCGGAAAATTTTATCCGACATCCCCATGGATTCCACACGTTTTTCAAGGTTTGCTTTTACTTTGTTTTCATAACCAGAATAAGTGTGTACAACATACCAATTTTTTTCCATTGTTTTGTTGGCGGCACTTTTGCCGCCATCCTCCTTTAAGTTTTATATCAAAATTCAAGTTAGATACGATTTTTTTCAAAACAAAAAACCCGGTTAAAATCGGGTTTTAGCTCAAGTAGTATTATAGCACTCTTTTTATAAAAATCCCAGTCTTAAAGAATAAGTTGAATCAGTTGTTCGATTCCAAAATCTAAGACCATGAAGAATACGGCAAAAAGAATAACTGTGATAACTACAGTAACAGTGTATTTCACCATTTCTTGACGTGTTGGCCATGTAACTTTGCTCATTTCAGAACCAACATTTTTAAAGAATCTTGTAATTGCTGACATGTCTAAACCTCCAATAACCCTATTTCGTTTCCCGATGTAGTGTGTGTTTATTACAGTGCCGGCAAAACTTTTTAACTTCTAAACGAACTTGTTTATTTGTACCGCTAGCACTTATTGTGTAATTTCTAGATCCGCACTCGCTGCACGCAAGTGAAGTTTTCTTTTTCATTTTCTTCTTTCAACTCCGATACTTTTCAATTCGTGATGTTTCAAAGAAGACTATCCACCTCTATAAATATATCATTTCTCAACTGGTGGCGTCAATTCAATTTTTGTGTCCATTTAGTTACAAAATCAACTTAATGCAGTTCTTTTCCCATTTTACGCTTAATTCGCTGTAACGCATTATCAATTGATTTTTCTTTCACATCAAAGATTTCTGCCATTTCTTGATAACTTTTCCCCTCAAGATAATGCCGCAAAACTTGCTTCTCAAAATCGCTCGTCACTTGCTCCAGTTTTCTTGCCGCCTGTGCCACATCCTCATTCTTAATCAAGAAATCTTCTGGCGTCTCTGCCTGCTTCTCTGAAATGACATCAAGTAGCGTCCAGTCAACCGTCTCATCATCTTGAAGAAGCGGTGTATCAAGTGAAACCGACTGGTTGAGCGGCATATTTTTCTTCCGAAGCGATCGTTTCACCGCAGAAAGCAACTGCCGATTGATGCACATTTCCGCAAAAGACTTAAACGATGCCTCTCTTTCTGGATCGTAGTCGCGAATCGCTTTGAAAAGCCCGATCATCCCTTCTTGAATCAAATCTTCACGTTCTGCTCCCTGCAAAAAATACTGTGTGGCTTTCCAGTAAATAATCGATTGGTATTTTGAAAAAAAGTATTCTAGCGCTTCCGCATTTCCCCCCCGAGCAAGTTCAAGCAATTCCAGTTCATTGTTTGGATCATGGTTTTCATTCTTCAATGGTTGGTCTGCTCCTTTGCTAGAAGAATTTTGATTGCTTCATTATACTAAGCAGAACACAGAAGCGTCAATCACTATTTTTCGCCCCTTCGCCAGTTTTCTAACTGTTTGATCACCTCAGAATCCAGATTAAGCTTTGATTTCGGCTTTTCTTCTTGGATTCGTTTGATTTTCTTATCAATTTCCCTGCTCATTTCTTGAATTTCAAACAGCAGTTCACGTGATGAAATCCGAAGTGCGCCTTGTCCGAAAATCGCCCACTGCTCCGTATAGTCGCTCGTTGCCACCATGATTTGCGTTTTCGCATTTTTCCATGCAATCGCTTTTCGTTCGATATATTCATCGGCCGTTTCATCTTCTTTCGTAAAAACGACATCAATATTGTTTTTCTTGAACTTTCTTTTTATACCCTTAACATACTGAGCATCAAACACCACGACTACCTGATAACCCGTATAACTTTGATATTCTGCCATCCATTCAATCAACATATTCCGCGCCGATTCCAAATCATAGTCTTTTAATCGGCTGAGTTCCGGCCAAGCTCCGATCACATTATAACCGTCGACAAGCAAGATCTGCTTCATAACTACTGCTCCAACGGCTGACGTTTACGGTATACTTCATACATTAAAATACTTGCCGCAACAGAAGCGTTGAGCGACGTTACCTTGCCGACCATCGGCAGGTGAATGAGAAAATCGCATTTTTCCCGAACCAAACGACTCATTCCTTTGCCTTCGCTTCCAATGACAAGCGCGAGCGGCAAATCCGCATCCATCGTTCGGTAATCGCTGCTACCAGATGCGTCCGTCCCAAACATCCACAAACCGCGTTTTTGCAGTTCATCCATCGTCTGCGTAATATTGGTCACCCTTACAACCGGAATATATTCAATTGCTCCCGTTGAAGCTTTCGCCACCGTTTGCGTTAAGCTGACCGAGCGCCGCTTTGGAATAATGATCCCGTGTGCGCCGACCGAATCTGCCGTACGCATGATCGAACCAAGATTATGCGGATCTTCCAGTTCGTCAAGGATGATGAAAAACGGCTTTTCTTGTCTTTCTTCCGCTTTTTGGAATAAATCTTCCAAATCGAAGTAGCGATACGCCGCCACTTGAGCAGCTACCCCTTGGTGTGCGCCGGAGGCTACCTTATCAATCTTGGCTTTTGGCACAAACCGAACTTCCACTTTGCGCTCCTTAGCAAGTCCGATAATTTGTTTCATTACCCCTTTTTGCGAACCTTCCGCGATCATAATTTTCTGGATATCCCGCCCAGAGCGGAGCACCTCAAGAACGGGATTCCGTCCGCTAATCCAATCTTCATTATTTGCCATCAAGATTCCCCTCCTCAATAATTTGAACCGACCGCTCGAGCCATTCAATCAATCGCAACTCATCTTCCCCAAGATACAGATAACCGATAATCGCTTCAAATGCCGTTGATAAATTATAGGTAACTGCATCCGTATTTTTCGGAGCCGCATGCGATTTAGCATTACGACCACGCTTAAATATCGCTTCCTCTTCTTCCGTCAAAAAACCCGCTTCTCTGAGTACAGAAAGCACCTTAGCTTGACCTTTTGCCGAAACATACTTCGTTGCTGCTTTGTGAAGCTGATTAGGTTTTGTTTTACCAAACATGAGCAAACGCTCTCGGACATATTTTTCATAAACAGCATCTCCCATATAGGCTAGTGCAAGTCCGTTTAGCTGTTTGTAATCTTTCATTCGCGGCATCCGTCAACCTCGTTTCCAGCGTGTTCCGTGCGCCGTATCTTCCAAAATAATATCCTTTTCTTTCAGCAAATCACGAATTTCATCTGCCCGAGCAAAGTTACGTTCATTACGCGCTTTAAGCCGCTCCTCGATCAAATCGTCAATTTCTTCATCAGCAAGTCCGTCTACCGCTGTTTTTTCAAGCTTAATGCCAAGGACTTCTGCAAACAGCTGCATCATACTTAAAAATTCGCGTAGCACAGAAACAGAAACACGATCGCGCGCCAAGTAGATATTGGCCCGCTTCGCTAACTCATAAAAAGCCGTTATCGCATTAGCCGTATTGAAATCATCATCCATTTCATCTTCAAACTGCATTTTAAGTTCCGTCAATTGCTCAAGCCATTCTTCTTGATGCTCTGCTTCCATGTAATCTTCTTCAAGCATCTCGATCCGATATTTCAAGTTTTGATAAGCCGTTTCAAGCCGTTCAAGACCGTTGGCCGCATCCTCAAGCGTGGCATCACTAAGCGAAATCGGTCGGCGGTAATGCACCGAAAGCATGAAGAAGCGCACTACATTCGGATCTGTATCTTGAAGCACATCGTGAAGCGTAATAAAATTCCCGAGCGACTTCGACATTTTCTCGCCATCAATATTCAAAAAACCGTTATGCATCCAATAATTGGCAAACGTATGACCCGTTAGTGCTTCCGATTGCGCAATTTCATCCTCATGATGCGGGAAAATCAAATCTTGCCCGCCGGCATGAATATCAATCGTATCACCAAGATACTTGCGTGCAAGCGTCGAGCATTCAATATGCCAACCTGGGCGCCCATTTCCGAATGGACTTTCCCAATAAATTTCGCCAGGTTTCGCTTTTTTCCATAAAGCAAAATCAAGCTGTTCTTCCTTCAGATCATTCGTTTCAACACGTGCCCCGTGCCGCAAATCTTCAATCGGCTGGTGCGAAAGCTTGCCGTAACCTTCAAATTTGCGCGTCCGGTAGTAAACATCACCTTGAGACTCGTAAGCAAAACCTTTATCGACCAAGGCTTTAATAAATTCAATAATTTCGTCCATATTTTCGGTAACACGAGGATTGACCGTCGCCTTCGCGACATTAAGCTGGTCGACATCATCAAAGTAAGCGCCAATAAATTTGTCTGCCACTTCCGGCACAGTAAGCTTCAGCTCTTCGGCAGCCCGTATCAGTTTATCATCCACATCCGTAAAATTCGAAACAAAGTTTACATCATAGCCGCGGTAAGTTAAATAGCGACGTACAGTATCAAACACAATAATCGGGCGGGCATTCCCAATGTGAATATAGTTGTAAACAGTCGGCCCGCAGACATACATCTTCACTTTCCCGTCCTCAATCGGCTTAAAAACTTCCTTCTCTCGCGTCAGCGTATTATAAATTTGCAGAGACATCTATTCATCGACTCCTTCTTCAATTTGAGCTAATTTACGTTCCAATTTTTCAATCCGCGCATAAAGCACATCCAAGTTCGGCTCCGCATGTCCGACCGTTTTGCCATTAATACGAACAATCCGTGCTGGTATCCCAACTACAGTTGCATAAGGCGGTACATTTTTCAAGACGACCGCGCCGGCTCCGATTTTTGACTCCTCACCAATTTCAACTGGCCCAAGAACTTTGACCCCAGCAGAAATCATGGCGCCATTTTTTACAGTTGGGTGTCGTTTCCCGGTATGCTTCCCTGTTCCCCCAAGCGTCACCCCGTGAAAAATCACAACATCCGTTCCCATCTCAACTGTTTCACCAATCACAACCCCCGCGCCGTGATCAATGAACAAACGTCTGCCGATTTGCGCCCCCGGATGAATTTCAATATTCGTCAAAAATCGTCCTATTTGCGAAATTATTTTAGCGAATACGATCATTTTATGCCGGTAAAAAAAATGAGCAAAGCGATGCGCCCATATCGCATGAACCCCTGCATTCGTAAAAAACGCATCCAGATAGCCGCGCGTCGCCGGATCATTTTTAATCACCGTCGCCAAATCCTCTTTCACTTTCCACACCATGCCGTTTCCTCCTAGACCCTTGTCTTTGCTGTAACTCCCTCATCAAACGAACATTTTTGATCAAACAAAAAGGACGTCTCCATCAAACACAGAGACGCCTTGCGCGGTTCCACTCTGATTGAACTTTCCTAGAAAAAGTCCCACCTCATACTAGTTTTAACGACCTGCGCCGTCTCATGATACTCGCGAATGATTTCCCATGAGAACTCCGGGAGGCATTTCCAAAACGTTCCAACTAAACCGCTCTCAGCAAAAATCGGCTCTCTCTGTGAGTTTCCCGTTTCGTACTTCTTCCCATCCAAGTTTTCGTCCATTTGAATACCTCTATTATAACAGCAAAATAAAGAAGCGCAAGCAGAGAGTTATTTGGAAAGCTTGGGGATATAGCCTCGTCAAATTTATACACCTTTTCTTTTGCGCTACAGGCACCATACCCGGCCAAGCCGTTCCTGCAAAAGCCCTATTCTCCCTGTTAATCGCTGATCTGCCAGACTTCTTTGCTTTAACTTGGCCAAGATCAGCTCCATAATCAAAAAAGACATCCGCGTGCGGATGTCTTTTTCAAATCACTTATTATTTTCAAGCCAAGTATGCAAGCGGCTAAGCACTTTTTCGCGTCCTAAGACTTCGATTGCAAGCGGCAATTCCGGTCCATGCATTTCACCCGTTGTGACAATTCGAATCGGCATAAACAAGCCTTTTCCTTTCACACCCGTATCTTTTTGCACACGTTTAATTGCAGCTTTCACTTCATCCGCAACGAACGGTTCAAGCGATTCCGCTTCCTTCGCAAACGCTTCGATCACAGTCGGAACAGTCTCCGCACTAAGCACTTCCTGTTCTTCCGCATCAAATGTCATTTCACTCGCATCTGCAAAAAACATTTCTGACAAGCCGACGATTTCCGCGCCATAACTCATTTGCTCGTGATAGAGCGAAACCAGTTTATGCACCCATTCACGTTCCGCATCACTCATATCAGCCGGAACAACGCCCGCTTCAACTAAATGCGGCAACGAAAGTTCTACCACATCATTCAGCGGTAATTTTTTCACGTATTGATTGTTAACCCACGTTAGTTTTTGTTTGTCGAACAGCGCCGGTGACTTCGACAGACGCTTTGGATCAAACATTTTTATAAACTCTTCTTTTGAAAAGATCTCTTCCTCGCCCTCAGGAGACCAGCCAAGCATCGCTATAAAATTGAACAGCGCTTCCGGCAAGTATCCAAGATCGCGGTATTGTTCGATAAACTGGATGATCGAGCCGTCACGTTTACTTAATTTTTTCCGACTTTCATTCACAATTAATGTCATATGTCCAAAAGTTGGTGCTTCCCAGCCAAAAGCATTATAGATCATAATTTGCTTCGGTGTATTCGAAATATGGTCATCACCGCGTAAAATATGCGTCATTTCCATCAAATGATCATCAACCGCTACTGCGAAATTATACGTTGGCATCCCATCTTTCTTGCCGATAACAAAGTCGCCAATTCCGTTTGTATCAAACGACACATCATCTTTCACCATATCTTTAAACGTAATCGTTTCATTTTCAGGCACAAGGAAACGAATACTTGGTTTAAGCCCTTGCGCTTCCTTTTCCGCACGTTCAGCGTCCGTCAAATGGCGGCATTTCCCACTATAACGAGGCATTTCACCGCGTGCTTTTTGCGCTTCACGTTCCGCTTCAAGCTCTTCTTCTGTGCAGTAGCACTTGTAGGCTTTCCCCTCATCAAGCAACTGTTCAAGTAGCGGATCGTAAATATCCTTCCGCTCAGATTGGCGGTATGGTCCGTATTTCCCCGGTTTATCCACACCTTCATCCCAATCAATCCCAAGCCAGCTCAAGTTGCGCAGCTGACTTTCCTCGCCGCCATCCACATTCCGTTTCAAATCCGTATCTTCAATCCGGATAATAAAATCTCCATCATTATGACGCGCAAACAAATAATTAAAAAGAGCTGTACGTGCATTCCCAATATGCAAATATCCAGTTGGACTTGGCGCGTAGCGCACTCTTACCTTTTTATTTTCAGACAAAATCCATCACTCCTCATTCTTTTTCAAGCAATACAACCGCCATGCTTGCAATCCCTTCGCCTCGTCCGACAAACCCCATTTGTTCAGAAGTTGTCGCTTTCACATTCACTTGACTGGGTTCAGCTTCAAGCAATTCTGCAATCCGGTCACGCATCGCATCAATATACGGTGCCATTTTCGGCTGTTCCGCAACCACCGTGCAGTCTAAATTTGAAAGTCGGTAACCGTCCTTCTTCACTTCCCGAAACACCTCGCGTAAAAGCTCCGCTGAATCCGCATCCTTGTAAGCTGCATCCGTATCCGGGAAAAAGTGTCCGATATCGCGTCTTGCTACCGCGCCGATCACAGCATCCGTAATCGCATGTAGCAATACATCCGCATCACTGTGTCCAAGAAGTCCAAGTTCATGCGGAATTTCAATCCCGCCGATCATCATTTTCCTTCCCTTCACAAGTTGATGCACATCATACCCCTGTCCAATCCGAATCACTGCTCGTCCCCTCCTCGTTCATCCAAAATCACCCGCGCGAAGAGCAAATCCTCCGGCGTTGTCACCTTCATATTCAAGTAGCTGCCTAAAACAACCTTTATTGGAACAAAAAGCCGCTCAACAAGACTCGCTTCATCCGTACCGAGAAATCCGCTTGTGCTAGCAAACTCGTGTGCCTCAACCAAAAGCTCCCGCTTAAAAGCCTGCGGCGTCTGAACTTGCCATAAGTCCTCACGTGGCAGCGTCTCAGCCACCAAATCCTTTTTAACCCGTTTCACCGTGTCTTTCACCTGTACGCCGCAAATCGCCGCACCAACCTCTCGAACCCCTACAAGGAGCCGATCTACAATATCCCGAGTAACAAACGGGCGCGCCCCGTCATGTACGAGCACAATCTCCGCCCGACCGCATTTGCGAAGACCATTCCGAACACTATACTGACGCTCCGAACCACCATGCACAAGCTCAATTTCAGCAAGCTGCTCCCCGAGTCTATCCAAGGCTCCCTGAATTTGCTCCGTTTCTTCTTCCCGGCAGACAATCACAATATGCTTACAACGTTCGTCTTGCAGAAAAGGCTTAAGCGCGTGAACAAACAGCGGTTCGCCAGAAAGCTCAAGCCACATCTTATTTTGTTCCATATTCATCCGTTTTCCTTGCCCAGCAGCAAGAAAAATAAGTTCATAATCCATCAATTTCTAAGCACCCGCTTATCGTCCATTCGGTTTAGCAAAAATCATTCTTCCCGCCGAAGTTTGCAGCACACTTGTCACTTCGACATCAATGGTTTCATTAATAAATTTACGCCCGTCCTCAACAACAATCATCGTACCGTCATCGAGATAAGCCACACCTTGATTGTGTTCCTTCCCGTCTTTCACGACAAGAACACTCATTTTTTCCCCTGGAAGTACGACTGGTTTAACCGCATTAGCCAAATCATTGATATTCAGCACAGGTACATTTTGAAATTCGCAAACCTTGTTCAAGTTATAGTCGTTCGTCACAACCGTTCCGCCCATTATTTTCGCGAGCTTCACAAGTTTGCTGTCCACTTCTGGAATATCTTCAAAATCCCCTTCATACATTTCAACCCGAATTTTTTCTTCCTTTTGAATCCGGTTCAAAATATCAAGCCCGCGTCTGCCGCGAGTTCGCTTCAGCGTATCCGACGAATCGGCAATATGCTGCAGTTCAGCAAGCACAAATAACGGAATAACGATTGTTCCGTTCAAAAAACCGGTCATCAAAATATCCGCAATCCGCCCGTCAATTATAACACTTGTATCAAGGATTTTATAGTCCTCCGTTCGGGTCTGCGCCGGAGTTTCCTGACCTGTAGCCATCTTTTTCCTTGCGTTCCGACCAGAAAAAAGCGACCCTAATTCATTCCGCCGACTAATACCAACTTGAAAGCCCAGATAAGCTAGAACAAGTGTAAGTACAACCGGCACAACCGAATCCACAATTGGAATCTTCGTTTGGCTGAACGCATTGCCTGCAAAAAATGCAATAACTAGACCAATAATCATGCCCAGTCCCCCGTAAACAATGGTTACGCCTGAAACACGCGTAAGCCTTTCCTCAAGCCAATTGAGTGCGGCTTCTATATATTTCACCGCCCAAAAAGTAATAAGATAAAATATAAGTGCACCAACAAGAGCATTAGCATAAGGATTGTTCAACCACAACAAATCTCCGATCCCGATTTTCCCATAAATTCCTGGAAGCGAAAACACACCCGCTGTCCCGCCGAATAAAATAAAACATACTCGAATAATCCATTTCAGCATTTTTTCTCCTCCTTTCCTGCATTATTGTAAAAACAGTAACAAGTTCCCCCTTATTTTACACTAAATCCCAGATGCTCGGCAAATTTTGTTTGACAAAAAGCAGTTCTTTCACCTATAAAAATCTCTAGCCATAAACCGCCATATAAAAATCGCACACTCATTGTCGTTGAGTATGCGATTCACTATTTATCGCCTAACCGCCCAATGGATTCGAAGCATCTTTTTACTTCGGTAGTGCAATCCGAAGCGCATCTGCAATCGTTGCCGCATGTACAATCTCGACATCTTTCGGCACTTTAAAATCCCCGCCATTATTAGCAGGAATAAAAATCCGCTTGAATCCAAGTTTAGCCGCTTCCTTGACCCGTTCCTCAATCCGAGCAACACGCCTCACTTCACCTGTCAAACCTAACTCACCGATGAAACAGTCCGTACTACGCGTTGGTTTATCATTGTAACTCGACGCAATACTGACTGCGATTGCAAGATCCACGGCCGGTTCATCGAGCTTTACACCACCTGCCGCTTTCAGATAAGCATCTTGGTTTTGCAACAACAATCCGACCCGTTTTTCAAGCACCGCCATAATCAGCGAAACTTTATTGTAATCAAGCCCCGTTGCCATCCGCTTGGCATTTCCAAACATCGTTGGCGAAACAAGCGCTTGAATTTCAACTAAAACAGGACGCGTCCCTTCCATCGAAGCAACAACCGTTGATCCGGATGCATTATCAAGCCGTTCCTCAAGGAAAACTTCCGATGGATTTTGTACTTCTACAAGCCCAATATCGCGCATCTCAAAAATCCCAATTTCATTCGTCGAACCAAACCGATTTTTAACCGCACGTAAAATCCGATACGCATGGTGACGTTCACCTTCAAAATAAAGCACCGTATCTACCATGTGTTCCAGTAAGCGCGGTCCTGCGATGGCACCTTCTTTTGTCACATGACCGACGATAAAAACCGTGATATTCTGCATTTTTGCGATCCGCATCAAGGCCGCTGTTGATTCACGCACTTGCGAGACACTTCCGGCAGCGCTTGTCACATCTGGATGGTAAACCGTTTGGATGGAATCAATGATGACAAAGTCCGGCTTGATGAAATCTATCGTTTCTTGGATAGCCTCCAAATTTGTTTCCGCATATAGATATAAATTATCGCCCGAAACTTGAAGCCGTTCCGCGCGCAACTTCGTTTGTTTGACCGACTCCTCACCTGAAATATACAGCACTTTTTTCCCAGCAAGCGTAAGTTCTGCTGAAACTTGAAGAAGGAGTGTCGATTTCCCAATGCCCGGATCTCCCCCGACAAGCACCATGGAGCCGACCACAACTCCACCACCGAGCACTCGATTTAGTTCCGGCATTTTCGTTTGCACACGTTTCTCAGATTCACTCGTAACATCTGTAATCCGTGTCGCTTTCGCAGGTTCGCCAGTATGTTGAAAACTGCTTCGTGATGCTTTTTTCGAAGGTTCAAGAGCCTCTACCATCTGATTCCATTCTCCGCAGTTAGGACATTTCCCCATCCATTTTGGCGATTCATAGCCGCAGGAACTGCAGACAAATTTGGTCGTTCGTTTCGCTTTTGCCATAGCTCATCCTCCATTCCCACCTATTGTAACACAGAATGTACGTTCGTTGGGAAGTTTCAAGGAAAATCGTTTTTTTAGTAAGGATACGCCATTTTACACATTGATACTGCCTCGTTTTATTTGGCCAATCAGCGTCTCTAAATTCAAACACACCTTACCTGCCAAGCCATCAAGCGCCGTAATCGCCGCCGCTTCATTTTCACTGAGCTGCCAGCGAATATCATTGAACACTATTCTGGCACTTTCGAACAAATTGAATCCTAGCTTATTCAACAAAATTACATCTTGAAATTTCGTCCCTTCAAAAAGCGCCGTATCAATATAAGGCCGATAAGCCGCCAAAATCCCATCCAAGTTGAGCTCACCATTTCGAACCGCATTTTCCAAACCGTCAAGCATCATCAAATACTGCGTGCCCTCCGCAATTACCCCGTCCAGCCAGTCACGCATACTGTCATCAAAATCCACAAACGGAATATCAAGCATGCCAAGCGCACCGCGAATCGTTTTCAAGCCGCCGAGCCCATCCTCCAAAACCAAGCCGAGCTGATTGATCGTGCTTCTCAAATTTGCAAGCGCTGGTTTAAGCGAACTGCATGTCAGTGCCTTAAAATCGTTGAAATTCTTATCTACTAAAGTCTGCTTTTTGCCCATCCCTGTTTTTAAAGCACTGGATTCTTCTAGTGAAAACGCCGCTGTCGCTGGAGGAGCCGCAACCCCTTCAATCCGCTCCGTTTCGGTCAACAATTTGTCTGCCTTTTCGATTTCCCGCGCCACATAACCCACTTGGTCACTAAACGTTAAAATTTGATTCACAACGACATCCTTATTGCGGTCAAGCACCATATAATGCTCCCTCAGCTCCGCCACCATACCATCATCCAGAAACTCATTGTCTATCCCGCGAAACAATTTAGGAATTGCTTCTCGTTTAAGTTGACCAACACGATCTACAATATCTTCAAGTTTCAAAAGCGTATCTCCGATCAAAAACGGAATATTAAGAAACCCTTCTACCGCACTGAATGGAGACATTGAAAGAAAGTCGAGCACGTCCGAGATAAATGGAGCCGTTCTAATTCGCTGGATAATATCAAGCGCCCCAGTCGCAATCGGGTTAATCTTTTCTACCTCATTCCGTACTTGCTCATAAGCCTCAGCATACACGAGAACTTGCCCAAACGACGTTTGCTTCAAGAGATCATCAAAAGCGACATTCAGACTGCTTGTTCGGTTATCCAGATTGCTACCTTCTCGGATTACGATATCCGCTGCTTCATCCAGAAAACTTTGCGCATCCTTCACTTGACTCGTCATCCGTGTTGCCAAACTACTGGCCAGAATCTGCATATTTTTAGGATTAATAGCAATTTTCTGCCCCGTTCCTCCCGTTAAAATGGCACCGCTCCAAATACCGATCGGCAAATAGGCATCTGCTTCAATTTGAATTTGCTTTCCGCCGATTGTCACACTATCCCCGTAGCCTACATGATTGCTAATCATCGTGCCCATCCAAGGCATGTTATTTTGCAGCTTCACACATTTCCCTGGAAATCTCGAATCATATCCAGCCGCCATTTCGCCGAGCGTCAGCGGATCATATTCACTCATGTAGTTTGTAATTCTCGAATTGTTCAAATCATAACTTCCCTCCGGCAGAATTGCCGGATTATACGTCACACTCCGCACTTCATTTTGCGAGGCCACATAATTGGCAAGCCCACCGCCAAGCGAATTCCCCGCCCACATATGAAATTGCATATTTTCCGCTAAGCCTTTTATAAGCCTCATCCGCCGCACGAAGCTGCGCATCAGGAACCGTTCCCGGAAGCGTTCCGTCCGTGACAACATCCTTGATCCCTTGCGTCCCTTCAAAGATCATGCTAATTTCGCCTGTCTCCACATTCTTAACCACCATGTAGTCGAGACCAGATGAAGTATCATAAGATTGTTCTACAACTCTGTATTCATGCCCATTTACATCGAGCTTTTCATCTTTAAGGGGATGAGTGTATACTTCTTTCCCGCTGAGTTCGATCAAGTCGCTATCAGTCGTAGCACCTAACTGTATCGCCATGTTAATTCCCTCCCATTTGGAAATCAATGCTGGCCGTATTTTCTCCATCAGATTGCCCCACTTGATTTACTATACTATTCTTGAAAACACTTAAATTATATAAACTTATAGGCAGCATTTCTCCTTTTTGAAACCAACTCACAGCTTCTTGAACCTTTTCTTCTTTAGGAAGACTATTTGTTTTTGAATACAAACGAATAGCAATTAAACTTTTTTCTCCCTTAGGATCCAATTGTTTGAAAAGCACCGCCAGTTCTTCTTTCGTTATCTTAGGATTTTCTTGATATCCTTGCAGTATTTGCTCAAAATCTTTAGCAAAAATTGATATGAAATAATGAGTTGTAACAAATCCAGAATCAGCAGTTTTATTCACAGCTTCCTGTGTCATTCCACACCAATTAAATTTTTTCTCCAACTGAACTAGTCGCCTATCCAAATTCTCAAATTCCTTCGCATAAGCTTTTACAAACAAGCCGCCGACGATTGCTTTTTCAACTTCGCCATCTTCCGAACGAACTGCTCCATCTGGTTGAAGCTTTTTATTTTGCATATCCACATCAACAATCACTGATGTATGAAACGCGATCGGCTGTTTCGCCTCTACCATCACAACTGCCGCATTCCGCGCCGGAACGACATTATTTACAACAACATCAGTATGATATTTTTCCTTTATATATGTAACCGCACGTTTTTCAATTTCTGCTTGATTTTTTTCGACAACCGTTTTCGATTTCTCCCCGTCCACCAAGCTGTATCCTTGTCCTGTATACTCTTCCACCGGTGTTGTTTGAACAGCATCCTTTTTCTCTTTATCTTCATTCATCGCTGAGCACCCTCCTAGAATTAGTATCCCCATCAACAACGGAACGATTATTTTTTTCATCTTGTCCCTCTTTTCTTAGATGATCTATACTTTCTGCCCAATTATAACAGTTTTCACCTCCGACTAAACGGTAAAAACCCAACTTAATAAGGAAAACTTTTGTCTATTTTGTGAATTTTTCTGTCAAATGTATAAAAAACTACTTCAAAGATAATCTCTCTGAAGCAGTTTTCCAAACATTATTCGTTAACTTCCATGCCCACAAAATGGTCAAATAAATCATTTCTCGCCCCGCTAGCGATTTCCTCACGATAAACTTCAATTTTCTTGTCTAGAAGAAGTAGATTTTTTTGGAAATCTTGAATTTTGGCTTCCACCAATTGACGATGCTTCACAAGCAGTGCCATGAGTTCCTCGAGCGGCGGATCGTCCGACTTTCTTAACTCCGTATAGATTTTCATATCACTAAGCGGCATCCCTGTAGCTCGCATATGAATCAAAAATTCAATCCAGAGCCGATCTTCTTCGGAGTACATCCGATTATTTCCTTTTCGCGCCGGAACTACCAAACCTTCCTTTTCATAATAGCGCAAACCATGAGTTGTCATCCCAACCAGTTTCGCGAGTTCACCGATTGAATACACCAGTCTTCCTCCTTTTACATCTTGCTTTAAATGTCAGCCTAAATCCTCAAGCTTCGATTGATGCAATTTTTTTCTGTGAGGTTTTAGCTGCCCTTTTTCTTATCTTAGCTTTCAAGTCCAGCATATTCCCGTTCTATCTCAGTCAGCCGAGAAGTTTCAATCAAAAACTTCCTTGGCAAACTGAAATGCCGTCCACGCTTTCGGCCAACCCGTATAAAATGCCAGATGCGTGATCAGTTCCACCATTTCTGCTTTCGTAACTCCGTTTTCCTTAGCAATCTTCATGTGCGCTTCAAGTTGCGGCACACCTTGCGTCATCAAGCTGGCACATGTAATCAGACTTCTATCGCGTGCGGGAAGCTCCGCTTCCCGCGCCCAAACTTCCCCGAACAAAACATCATCATTTAACGCCGCAAACTGCGGTGCAAATTCAAAAAGTGCATCTCGTCCTGCCGTTTGTTTTTTCATTTCAAATCCCCGCTTTCCAAAGCCTCATAAATTTCATCCGAAACCGGCTCAAGCCATTCCGGCGTTCCTGATGTAATCGCAATATGTTCAAACCAGCTATCCTTCGAAGCTCCGTGCCAATGTTTCACCCCGTCATGCGTCACAATCACGTCGCCAGCCCGTAAGAACTGCGCCACTTTCCCTTCTTCTTGATACCAACCTTCTCCGCCAGTCACAAGCAAAAGCTGAAAGCCACCGCGATGAATATGCCAGTTATTGCGACATCCCGGCTCAAAAGTCACATTGCCAACCCCAACACTAACAGCCGGATCTGCAACCAACGTCTTCAGATAACTTTGCCCGACAAAAAACTGCGCAAAAGCCTCATTTTTTTCACCTGCTGGGAAAATAACCCCATTTTTCACCTGTTCAAACTTTGCCATAACTTCATTCCTCCCATTCATATCGTTGTGCGAGCCAATTTGTGACCGCTTTTCCCGCCTTATTCGCACGAGATCCCCTGACCGCAAGCCCTGGCATCCACTTCGCTTCCGGAAACAATCGCTCGAGTTCCACAAGACTTTTCCCAAAAGCCCCGCCTTCATGCGTACAAAACGGATAAATCCTTTTTCCTGTTAGTACCTGCTTCTCAAGCAATGTTGCGATAACCATTGGAAACGAGCCGCACCAATTCGGAAAGCCAAGGAAAATCCTTTCATAGCGATCCCACTGAATCCCCAAATCCCGAACATGCGGGCGCGCATCATATTTTGCTTCCTTCCGAGCCAGTTCAACCGCCGCCTGATACCCATCCGGATACGGATTTAGCGGAATAATTGGCACCAGTTCTGCCCCAAGCTCACATGCAATTATCTTCGCAACCATTGCTGTATGCCCCGTGTCAATCCTTACAATTTCCCCGTTCACCAAGTTTTCCCCTTGCCGTGAAAAATAAATCACCACATCCAATTCTTTCACCCCACGAAAAAAGCTGTAACTGAACTTCCTACAAGTCCATGTTACAGCTAACAAATCTATTCGTCTAATGCTTATTAACTAGCCTGCCTATGCCTCAAAAGCATCCTTAAAATACTGTAAAAACACCGAAACGGCTGGCGAGAGTTCTCGATTTTTCTTCCAAACGAGTACACAATTCGTTTTCACTTCCGGCACAAGCGGCAAAAACTTCAACGTATCCGAACGCTGATTGGATACGGCACCTTCGATTCCAAGTGCTGATCCGACATGATTTTCAACGAGCGGAAAAACATTAAAAATCAAATTGAACCTTCCGACGATTTGAAACGGAACTCCCTGTTCTTTTGACCAAGATTCAATCATCGCCTGCACTTCCGCTCGCGAAGAACTGAGCAGCGGAATCCCGGCCAAGTCAGCAATCTTAATAGCATCTTGTGCCGCAAGAAATGATTCCCTTGAAACAAGCAAACCCCAACGTTCTTCACGTGGGAGTACTAATTTTTCAAATTGCTTCGTGTCCACCGGTTCGAGTAGCACTGCTAAATCGAGTAAGCCTTTCTCCAATTTTTCAACAATCATATCACTTGTCCCGCTGAAAATTGTAAACGTTACTTGCGGGTAGTCGCCAACGAGCTCCTCGAGCATCATCGCAACCGTATCCGAGTTGTCCGCCTCGACACAGCCGATTGAAACGTGCCCGCTAAAAAGTGTTTTCTTTTGATCCTCAAATTCCCGTTCCGTCCGCTCCGCAAGCTCCAAAATCTCCTCCGCCCGGCTTTTTAGAAACTGCCCAGCTTCCGTTAAAACGAGCTCTTTATTCTGCCGAACGAACAATTCCGCCCCGAGGCTTTCCTCAAACTCCTTCAACTGCCGGCTGAGCGTTGGCTGCGTAATGTGCAAAGCTCGAGCTGCCCTTGACACATTTCGTTCCTCTGCTGCCGCCAAAAAGTAGCGCAACAATCTGATTTCCACTTTCTGCTCACCCTCTCGTATTTCCTACACATTTATGATGCGCGAAAACGATGCGAGATGCAAGTTTTTATTCTACTATCTAAATTTGCTTCCACGAATGAATCCGGATGCGATACTTGTTTCCGCCACCATTTTTGCTAATAGCCGAATTTCAACCACAACCACATCCGTATCCAAACTTGACTTAGAGTCAACTCGAAACTATACACTAAACTTAAAGTAAGATACTCATTTTGAAAAAGGAGCGAATAACATGACACGACCGTATATTTTCTGCCACATGCAAACCTCACTTGATGGAAAAATCATTGGCAACTACATGGAAACACCGGAAGGGCGCGCCGGCAGCGATTGGTTTTACGAGCTGGCATTTGGCACAAACGCGCACTATAAACACCAAGGTTGGCTTTCTGGGCGCACCACGACCGATGATAATTTCACACATTATAAAAAACCGAATTTACCCAAAAATCCGCCGCAAGTTCCGGATGGCGACTTCATTGTTCCGACAAGACATACTAAATACTACATTTCGATTGATCCGTCCGGAAAGCTTGGCTGGGAAACGAACACGCTTACGTATCGCGACACCGAGGCGCATGTAGTCGAGGTTTTGACCGATCGAGCGTCCAACGCATACAAGGCGTTTCTTCGAGAAAAACAAATTTCGTATGTTTTAGCAGGAAAAAGTTCACTAGACGCGGGACTTGCGCTAGAAAAACTGCGAGACTTGTTCAATCTCCAACTTGTGATGCTTGGCGGGGGCGGCGTCCTCAACTGGTCGTTCATCGAGCAAGGCTTATGCGACGAAGTGAGCGTCGTGATCTCTCCAGCCGCTGATGGTGCGGCCGAATCCCCATCCTTGTTCGAGACGAAAGCCGGCCTATCCGGCGACGCGCCTGTCGCATTCGAGCTTCAAGGTGCCGAAACAAATAGCAGCGGCGCGGTGTGGTTGCGGTATTTGGTGAAGAAATGAAGCAATAAGCAAATCAAATGACATTGCTTTTCAAGTTTGCAATACTTGAAGCAACCCTAACAAGAAAAGAGGATGATTTATGCTGAAAAAAATTAGTTTCTCAGAAAAATTTGCTTCCTTTTCAGAACCTTGGCAACCTAAAATCGTTGGTGAAATCAATGATACACACGTAAAAGTTGTAAAGCTTGAAGGTGAATTTGTTTGGCATTCTCACGAACATGAAGATGAAATGTTTATCGTCGTAAAAGGTAAGCTCACGATCAAATTTCGCGACCAAGATGTCCATCTTAGCGAAGGCGAGGCGCTTGTTATTCCAAAAGGCATCGAGCATCAGCCTGTAGCCGAGGATGAAGTTTACGCCATCCTGATTGAGCCAAGCACAACAGTAAATACGGGGAACCTAACAAATGAACGTACCTATATCCCACCGAAAATTTAACTAACAAATGAAACTCAAGCGAGCAAACTTGCCCGCTTGAGTTTTTATTACGTATGGTTTATCATTGTGTTTTTTTCAAGGTGGACTGATTTACCGGAATCCATACTAATTTCTCCTATTCAATACTTCATTCGCACTTCATTATAAAATTGATTATATCGTTCTTTTAGCTCCGAGTTCTCCGCACTATTGTCATTCAAAAAACGGCTACGTGTTGTTACATTTCGCTTTGGATACTTACTCAAAATAGCATTGGTGAGCACATAATTATCCCCCGAAGTACTTTTTCTAAGAAACAAAATATAGTCCTTTCCTTGTTCCATTTTCTTATAGCCATCAATTGTAATATCCACGCTTTCTCCATCCATCTCAACATTCGTCACACTATCTTCCAAAACTTGAATGGTTTGTCCAGTAACCACCTTCTTCGTTGTATCCTTATCAACCTTCTTGATTTTTACATTTCCCATCGTATAAAAATCAGTTGGCACATTACTTCCCTTCGTTTCCCGCTTAATCGTTTGTTTTTCACTTTCCTTCGTCCCGACTACAATAATTGGAGAACCTTCGTCAAGTTCTCGCACACTTTGCGCAAGCTTTTGATATTTCCCCGAAAAAGAGAGAACCCGTCTAACTTGATCCTCACGTTCACCCTTGGCAAATTTGTTCTCCGCTTTATTTTCCTCGTTCCCACAAGCCGTGAGTATGAAAATTGCAGTTACTAATAATAAAATTTCTATCCATCTTCTTCTCACTTTTCTCACCTCATTTGTATAATTCTTTGATGCCGTTTAAATCATTTGCTTGTGGTCTTAGTTTATTGATAAAACCCACATCTAACATGATTGCATTTTTGGTTTTAACATGCCCCAATCCAAAGCCATGACCAAATTCATGAATAATGGTTTCTGTCTTATTAAGAATAGAAAGAGATTTATAGGCTTTATATGTAGTTACTACATTTTTAGCAATAACATTTGTCCCACTGAACACCCAAGGCGAACATGTCGCAACAATGGCTCCTTTATCTACATTTGAACTGCTGACAATAAAACTTGGATTTATTCCATCTTCACCAATACTTATCGTTTTAGTATATGGAGAAACGTTCCACGCTTTTGCTCCGTTTATGATTTAAGGCTTATATACTTTGGCACTTGGATTAATAAAAATCTTGAAATTTTTAGCATCCATTTTTTTCATCACATAGCCTAACCTAGTATATGCAAAAGCTGGTTCTGCAAACTCACAGAAAAGACTGAAAATAAAGAGTGTGAGCAAGCTACAAATGATAATTTTTTTCATGATGTCATCTCCTCGTTGTAAGATTTCAATATGGTAAACGTACCATTGTATTGTGTATATTTCAACAGTCCGACTCAGTAGAAAGATTTTCCCGCTGAGTTTTCATTGCGTGTGTCTTATTATCACGTTCCTTCCATGATAGACTACAAAATAGTTTAAACATATCCTTATCCAAGAGGACCTTTTATAGCAAATCTATCCAGTAAGGACAACCGACTACAAGCATCAAATTTTTGTTTATCGGTTAAATCTGACTTTCCCTCACAGTAATCTCTGAGCTCATTTTCATCGATCTTTGCATATGCAGCGAGGACATTTAATGGGAACTTTCCAATACTTCGAAGAGTTTCTATTAGCTCTTTCAATCTTTGATTTGTGTTTAAATCTCGAAATGGTTCTGTAAGAAAAACACTTGTCTGAATCGCTCTTTGATAGCGAACGTCATTCGTATCCTCTAACTCTTGTAATTCTTGGTAATTAAGTTGGAAATAAATTTGAAATAATTCATCTGTAAATAAATATTTTTCTTTTAGTTCTTTGCTATTTTTCTTTAGACTTGCAAATTTCATTTGTCTAACCGCCTTTATAAAAATATTTGCAAACTTCTTAACATTCATTGTACAATAAATGTTAAGAAAAACACAAGGAGGAGAAGACACATGAAAAGATTAAATTTTTGCAGCTTTATTGTTTTATTCAGCGTATTTCAGATTTTATCTCCCACTATTTCATCTGCAAAGCAAGTTCCATCGAATGACTCATCCAAAGTTTATACTCAGGAAATCGCTATTACGAAAGAACAAAACCCAAGAACTAGAGCGCTCAGCCGTATAGGCACCTTAAACATTTGGGTATCAACAAAACCTAAACGATTAAATTGGAAGATTACTATGAACCCACCTTATAGAGGAACAGGATTTAAAGGATCATGGAGTATCGCGGAACTTTCTCATGGTACACCCACTCAACGTGTTAACGTTACTGGCATGTCTGGATCTATTACTCCACCTATGTTAAGAAATACATATGGCGCGCCTCTATCTGGTAAAGTGACACCTGTTGGCTATGTGCTTGGGTCTAAATACTTAGTTTACAACAACTATTAAGTTCCAAAAAAAAGAGAAACCGGAACACTAGAAACACTTTTACAACCGGACACACTCTAAAAAAACAAAAACCCGCTCCCTTCCGGGAGCGGGTTTAAAAATTCGATATTAACGTTTCGAGAACTGAGGAGCACGACGAGCGCCTTTAAGACCGTATTTCTTACGTTCTTTCATACGAGAATCACGAGTAAGAAGTCCAGCTGATTTAAGAGCTGGGCGGTATTCAGGTGCTACTTGTAGAAGTGCACGTGCCACGCCGTGACGGATTGCGCCAGCTTGGCCAGTGTATCCACCACCGTGTACGTTTACTAATACATCGTAACTTCCTAGAGTTTCTGTTGCAACAAGCGGTTGCTTGATGACTTCACGTAGTGCTGCGAATGGGATGTAATCTTCCCAGTCACGATTATTGATAACAACTTTGCCGTCGCCGGGTACTAAACGTACACGTGCTACTGAGCTTTTACGACGACCAGTTCCGTAATATTGTACTTCTGCCACTTTCATTTCCCTCCTTTAATAATTAACCGCGTAGTTCGTATACTTCTGGTTTTTGTGCTGCATGTTCATGCACATCGCCTGCATATACGTGTAATTTTTTAAATTGTTGACGTCCAAGAGTATTCTTTGGAAGCATTCCTTTTACAGAAAGCTCGATTAATCTCTCAGGATTGTTTGTACGCAAGTCGCCTGCTGTACGAGATTTCAAACCGCCTGGATATTGCGAGTGACGGTAATAGATTTTGTCCGTTGCTTTTTTACCAGTAAGTCCTACCTTACCAGCATTAATTACGATTACAAAGTCTCCAGTATCAACATGTGGAGTAAATTGTGGTTTAGTTTTTCCGCGAAGAATTGAAGCAACTTCGCTCGAAAGACGACCTAGAGAAACGTCAGTAGCGTCGATCACATACCATTTACGTTCTACTTCGCCTGGTTTCGCCATATAAGTTGTACGCATGAGTTACCCTCCTAATAAATTGAAAATTGCGCCCGGAACCGTTCCTTGTTCCGAAACATCTTAATTCTTACTATTGTTTTTTCAACACAACAACCTTCCGGGGCTTATTGTGGGGTAAACAATACCATAGTCCATAATACAAGTTCTACGCTTAAAAGTCAATGGATTCTCTGAAAAAAGTCGGACAGGGAAACAAATTTCACTCCGCTTTCCAGATACGCTATTTTCCGAATTCATCATAAAACACGTTCATCAAGTAAAGTCCTTCCGGAGGCGCCGTTTTACTCCTTAACGCTTCCCGATTTTTCGCATCAAGCGCTTCTTTCAATCCTTGCGGGGTTAACCTGCCTTGTCCGGAATCAAGCAAAGCCCCAGTAAGTATCCGCACCATATTATACAAAAACCCATTGCCCCGATACGTTAACGTTAAGATATCCTCGGCTGGTTGCTCAATCGAAATAGCGTAAATCGTCCGCACTTTATTTTCCTGCTCCGTCTTCGTTCTGCAAAACGATGTGAAATCATGTTCGCCAATCAGAACTCGGCTCGCTTCCTCCATCTTCAAAAGATCGAGCGGATACGGATAATGCCAAGCAAAATGACGCATAAACGGGTCAAACAACTCAGAACGCTTAATCACATATTGGTATTCTTTTCCCGTCGTATCAAAGCGCGCATGAAAATCATCCGCAACAGCTTCAACCGACCTAAAACTAATATCGCGTGGCGTCCGCGTCTCAAGCGCCATCCGAAACGCATCCGGCGGGATCGCAAACGGAGAATCAAAGTGAATCACTTGTCCTTTCGCGTGAACACCCGCGTCCGTCCGTCCCGATGCCGTAATCCGCACCACGTTACCTTTATGAATTTTCTTAAGAGCGGCTTCAATTTCACGCTGAACCGTGCGCTTCCCAGGCTGCACTTGATAGCCGGAAAAACCGCTGCCATCATATGCCACAACCGCCTTATATCGTGTCATCGCGCCACCCCTCCTCAAGTTCTAAATACGTACAATAAAATGGTTAGCACTGCTAGTGAAACAAGCAACCACGTGTCGCTCCACCGCCAGTTGAGGAGGCGAAATTTTGTTCGACCTCTCCCGCCGCGGTAACCCCGAGCTTCCATTGCAATCGCCAAGTCTTCGGCGCGCTTGAAGGCGCTGATGAACAGTGGAATTAGGAGCGGAACAATCGCTTTAATCCGCTCCGATAGCTTCCCACTCGTAAAGTCCACGCCACGGGCTTTCTGGGCCTTCAAGATTTTCTCGGTTTCATCCATTAAAGTCGGAATGAAGCGCAGCGAAATACTGAGCATAAGCGCCAGTTCATGAACCGGCAAACGCACCACTCGAAATGGCGCCAAAATTTTCTCAAGTCCATCCGTCAGTTCGATCGGACTCGTCGTTAGCGTTAAAAGCGTCGTCATAAAGACAATCAAAACGAAGCGGCAGAACATCTTCACCCCGTTTAAAAGGCCAAGCGTCGTAATTTTAACCGGTCCAAGCGCGAGTAGCGTATCTCCGCCTTGTGTAAAAAACACTTGCAAAAACAGCGTTAATAAAATCAAAAACATGATCGGCCGAAGCCCTTTTATGAAAAAACAAAAAAAGGAACTTTTGAACTGAATACTAAATATAAAACATAGGCAAACATGAGCAAGTAAGTAAGCCAATTATTCGCCAGAAAAACAATCACGATAAAAAACATGACCGCTGTAATTTTTGCACGCGGATCAATCGCATGGAACCATGAATCGCCTGGAATATAACGTCCCAGAATCATTTTATCCATCATGAGGCCGACCCGCCTCGCGGAAGAAAGCGTGCCATTTCTTCAAGCAGCTCTTCCATATTCAAGCACGTCTTTTGAAACGCCACATTGAATTTTTTCTCAAAATCGTGTTGAAACCGAACCACTTCTGGTACAAGCAGCCCCAGTTCTGACAGTTTCTCTGCTTCCGCAAATATGTCACGGGGATGCCCGACTTGGTCAACGGTTCCGCCTTTCATCAACACAATTTTTTCTGCGTAACGCGCCGCATCTTCCATGCTATGGGTCACAAGGATGGTTGTCAGACCTTTACGCTGATGCAGTTCATAAAACATATCCATGATTTCTGTGCGGCCACTTGGATCTAGTCCCGCAGTAGGCTCATCCAGAACGAGCACTTCCGGTTCCATCGCAAGCACACCTGCAATGGCCACACGGCGCATTTGACCGCCTGAAAGTTCAAATGGCGAGCGCTCCAAAATCGACTCGGAAAGTCCCACTTCAAGGATCACTTCTCGCGCACGCTGTTCGGCTTCTTCTTTAGAAACGCCAAAGTTAAGTGGGCCGAAACAAATATCCTTCAGCACGGTTTCTTCAAATAGTTGTGCTTCTGGAAATTGAAATACAATGCCAACGCGTTTGCGAATGTCCTTCAATTTTTTTTGCTTCTCGCCAGCCAAAATTTCCCGATCAAAAATTGTGATACGACCTTCTGTCGGTAGCAAAAGCGCATTTAGATGCTGCAACAAAGTCGACTTGCCGGAACCAGTATGCCCGATAATAGCCGTATAGCTGCCATCTTCAAACGCGACTGTCACATCTTGCAGGGCTCGCTTTTCAAATGGACTATTCTTTTGATAACAATATCCTAATTGTTCGAGTTTAATTGCCATAACAGTTCTAATAACGCTCCTTCCGACAGAATCGGCTTCTCAATCGAGATCCCTTGTTTTTTCAAACGCTCTTCCAACTCTACAATAAACGGCACCCCGAGCCCGATTTGCTTCATCTCCTCCGGCCGCTCGAAAATCTCCTCCGGCGCCCCTTCGCGCAGCAGCTTGCCCTTGTTCATCACAATGACGCGATCCGCATAAATCACTTCATCGAGGTCGTGTGTGATCGAGATAACGGTTATGTCCTCGCGTTCGCGCAAATTCCGAATGGTCGCCATCACTTCCGCCCGTCCGCGCGGGTCAAGCATCGAAGTCGCTTCATCCAAGATAATCACATCCGGACGCAGAGCTAAGACGCCGGCGATCGCAACACGCTGCTTCTGTCCTCCTGAAAGCCGCGCCGGCTCATGTAAGGTATAATCGCTCATACCAACTTCACGAAGTGCACTCTCGACACGCTCAACCATATCGTCGTGCGGGACGCCATGATTTTCCAGTCCGAAGGCAACATCATCTTGAACGGTTGCCCCGACAAATTGGTTATCAGGATTTTGAAAAACCATTCCAACTTGTTTACGAATATCCCAAATCGTTTTTTCGCCGAGTACAAAATGACCGATTTTAATTAGACCTTTCTCTGGGAAAAGCAGACCGTTAAGCAGTTTAGCGAGTGTCGATTTGCCAGAACCGTTATGGCCGACGAGAGCTAACCATTCGCCTTTCTTTACCGAAAAAGTAACGTCATCTACTGCAAAATTTTCTTCTCCATCATATTTATAAAAAACGTGCTCTAAGCGTACAAAATCCTCAGACAAAATCTGCACCTCATTTCTTTCGGTTACACTCTTTTCATTATAGTATAAAGCAACTTCCTGCGCAAAGCTTGTTATTTTCTGAAAAAAGGAGGAGAATGTGTATGATAAGGAGTGATTTTATGTGGCTTGAATTTTTATTACGCTTATCTGTCGCAGGAATTTTAGGTGGTATCATCGGGCTCGACCGGGAACTTCGAGCCAAAGAAGCTGGCTTCAGGACACACTTTCTTGTTTCGCTTGGCAGCGCTCTGATTATGATTGTGTCTCAATATGGTTTTTTCGGCGTTACGGGACATGATAATGTATCCTTTGACCCAAGTCGTGTTGCCGCTCAGGTGGTCAGCGGAATTGGTTTTATCGGCGCCGGAACGATTATTATTCAAAAGCAATTTGTCCGTGGCCTCACAACGGCTGCTGGACTTTGGGCAACATCAGGTATTGGTCTCGCAACTGGAGCAGGGCTTTACTCACTTGGTGTTGGCGCAACGGTTCTTACGCTAATCGGTCTTGAGGCGCTCAGTTTATTCACAAAATCGGTTGGTTACCATACTGTGCTTTTGATTTATTCAACGAGTGACCGAAAAAATTTAGTGAATATTACGAATTACCTGCACGAACACGACTACCTGATTTCAACATATGAGACGAAGCGAGAGCCATTTGGTGATGTGGAAGCCTATCAGGTGACGATGCAAATCAAATCGAAGTCGATCCAAGAGGAAAAGAACTTGTTTCACTTTGTTCAAACACGTCCGCATGTAACGCTTGAACGAATGGAATAAAAAAAGAGCGCTAAGCTGAAAATAGCTTAGCGCTCTTTTTAAAATAGAAAAACTCAAAGCTTGTAAGAAAAACTTTGAGCGAATCGAAAACGAAAAAAAAGCCTGCGCTCCCCAAGATACTAATCTCGGGGAACACACAGAGCTAGACAAGACAAGGAATTACTCGCTTATCATGACACTCCACTTGCTTTAAATATCAGTTCTTATTTAACTAATTCAATGATAACCATTGGTGCACCGTCACCACGACGAGGACCTTTTTTGTAGATACGAGTGTATCCACCTTGGCGCTCAGCGTAACGAGGAGCTACATCATCAAATAATTTTTGCAAAGCATAAACTGCTTGGTTTTTCTTACCGTTAGCACCGTCAACTTGTTTGACTTCTGCTACTTCGTGGCGGATGAATGATGCTGCTTTACGACGAGCATGCAAGTCACCTTTTTTACCAGAAGTGATAAGACGGTCAACAACTTTGCGAACTTCTTTCGCGCGTGCTTCCGTTGTTTCGATACGTTCATGAACGATTAAATCTGTTGCAAGGTCACGTAGTAAAGCTTTACGTTGTGAGCTTGTACGACCTAATTTTCTGTAACCCATGGAATTCCCTCCTTACATTTCTAATCAGTTTTCGTTGCGAAGACTTAAGCCAAGATCAGCAAGTTTTACTTTCACTTCTTCTAAAGATTTACGACCCAAGTTACGCACTTTCATCATGTCATCTTCAGATTTGTCAGCAAGTTCTTGAACTGTATTGATTCCAGCACGTTTCAGACAGTTATAAGAACGGACAGATAAGTCGAGTTCTTCAATCGTCATTTCAAGTACTTTTCTCTTTATGGCTTTCTTCTTTTTCAATCATGATTTCAGCTTTTTGTGCTTCATCTGTTAAGTTAACGAAAATACTTAAGTGCTCAGAAAGAATTTTAGCGCCTAACGACACTGCTTCTTCTGGACTAATGCTTCCGTCAGTTAGAACATCAAAAGTAAGCTTATCATAATTTGTAGATTGACCAACACGTGTATTTTCCACTTGATAATTCACACGAATAACAGGCGAGAAAATAGAATCTATTGGAAGAACACCAATAGGCATGCTTTCACGTTTATTTTGATCAGCCGGCGTATACCCGCGGCCTCGAGCAGCATTTAGGCGAACATGAAATTTCGCATTTTCACTCAATGTTGCAATATGAAGATCTGGATTTAAGATTTCGACATCACTATCGTAATTAATATCTCCAGCTGTTACAACACCAGGTCCTTGTATATCAATTTCCAATGTTTTTTCTTCATCAGAATAAACTTTAAGAGCAAGTTTTTTGATATTCAAAATTATGGTTGTCACATCTTCAACTACACCTTCAATTACAGAAAACTCATGCAAAGCTCCATCAATTTGAATGGAAGTTACAGCAGCGCCTGGAAGTGAAGATAATAGAATACGACGTAAGGAGTTACCCAAAGTTGTACCATATCCACGCTCAAGTGGTTCTACAACAAACTTTCCATATTTGGCATCATCGCTGATCTCAATCGTCTCGATTTTTGGCTTTTCAATTTCGATCATTCAAATATACCCTCCTTCAAAACGTCTTATTTCAGAAACTTAGTCGAACCTCATCTTGTTTCAAAACATCGGTGTTTTAAGAATTGCGTAAGAAGACGACTACTTATACACGGCGACGTTTTGGAGGACGACATCCATTGTGAGGAACTGGAGTAACATCTTTAATTGCAGTAACTTCAAGACCTGCAGCTTGAAGAGCACGGATTGCTGCTTCACGACCTGCACCAGGACCTTTAACTGTTACTTCAAGAGTTTTAAGACCATGTTCCATAGCTGCTTTTGCAGAAGTTTCTGCTGCCATTTGCGCTGCGAAAGGAGTAGATTTACGAGAACCTTTAAATCCTAGAGCTCCAGCACTTGACCAAGATAAAGCATTACCATGTGTATCAGTAATCGTTACAATTGTATTATTAAATGTAGAACGAATGTGTGCAATACCGCTTTCGATATTCTTTTTCACACGACGTTTACGTGTATTTGTTTTACGTGCCATTCACTAATTACCTCCTTTACTATTCGTTTATTTCTTCTTACCTGCGACAGTCTTAGAAGGACCTTTGCGAGTACGCGCATTGTTTTTCGTATTTTGTCCGCGTACAGGAAGTCCACGACGGTGACGCATACCACGATAAGAACCGATTTCGATTAGACGTTTAATGTTTAAGTTCACTTCACGACGAAGATCCCCTTCAACTTTAATGCGGTCTACGATTTCACGGATTTTACCTAATTCTTCTTCACTTAGATCTCTTGTGCGTACATCTTCAGAAACGCCCGCTTCTTTCAAAATTTGAATAGCTGTTTGTTTCCCAATACCAAAGATGTATGTCAGCGAGATAACGATACGTTTTTCACGTGGAACGTCCACACCAGCAATACGTGCCATCTAATCAAGCACCTCCTTGTTTTATAGATTAACCTTGTTTTTGTTTATGTTTAGGATTTTCACAAATTACCATAACTTTACCTTTACGACGAATAACTTTACATTTTTCGCACATAGGTTTAACAGATGGTCTTACTTTCATTCCATATACCTCCTTGTTTACTAGAGAAAATGTCTCTATAAACCGATAATTACTAAGCTGGCGAACCAGACCGGTATATAAATTCAATTTCGGAGTGCAAATTATTTAAAACGATAAGTGATTCTACCACGAGTCAGATCATACGGGGAAAGCTCTACGGTTACCTTATCACCAGGCAAAATACGGATGTAGTGCATACGAATTTTACCTGAAACAGTGGCAAGCACTTTGTGTCCATTTTCGAGTTCAACATTGAACATCGCATTGGGTAGAGTTTCTTGTACAACGCCTTCTACTTCAATTACATCTTCTTTAGCCATATGTTCGCTACCTCCTTCTCGGTTACTAGACCACTTGGTTACTTATTTAATCAGTGTAAAAACGTGATTACATGAAAAAACGTGAAAAGAGATCTGCTTCCTTTTACTCGAAAGCCGATCGTTCTTTAGACAACCTGAAAAGTGAAATCCGTAATCCAGAGAACTTGAGTACGAAGACTAAAGTTCGATTTAGGCATAAGTTTCGGATGATCTTCAAATGGTTCTCTCGTTCATCATGATTTGCTCAGATGCTATACTCCACTGCCAATTATCCATTATACTACAAATCAAATTAATTTGCACGTTTAAATTTTTGGCGTGTGTTTAGCTTATTCTCCTTTAAAAGAAGCCAAAATTTGATCGACATCAAGAAAAACTTTATCAATATCCTGTTCGCCGTTAACATTATGAAGTTTACCTGTCTCTGTATAGAAATCAAGCAGAGGCTGTGTTTGTTTTAAGTTAACGTTCAAACGATTTTCAACAGTTTCTTTCTTGTCATCTTCACGTTGATAGAGTTCTGTTCCATCGAAATCGCATTTCCCTACCACTTTAGGCGGATTGTAGATTTCATGATAAGTGCGGCCACAAGTTGGACAAATCCATCTTCCTGTAAGACGCTTCATCAGGACTTCTTTTTCAACATTAATATTAATAACGGCATCCAGTTCTGTTCCAAAATCACTTAAGATATTTTGGAGTTCTTCAGCCTGAGCGACTGTTCTTGGAAATCCGTCTAGAAGGAAACCATTTTTTGCATCGTCTTGAGCTAAACGCTCGCGAACAATACCATTTGTCACTTCATCAGGAACTAGGTCGCCTTTATCCATAAAGGATTTAGCTTTAAGCCCCAGTTCTGTTTCGTCTTTCATCGCTTGGCGAAACATGTCCCCTGTTGAGATGTGCGGAATATGATATTTTTCAACTATTTTCTCAGCTTGAGTACCTTTACCAGCACCAGGCAGTCCCATTAATACTAGTTTCAATTGATTCGCTCCTCGTATACCCGCAAGGCGCCCTGCTAGGAAAACCTAAGCAAGTGCCTGCGTGTTATTTGATGAATCCTCGATAATTCCGTTTAACAAGTTGTCCTTCGAGCTGTTTCGTCGTATCAAGTGCTACACCGATTACGATTAGAAGACTCGTACCGCCAATTGCAAGTGTCTGTGGCAAGTCAAATGCCGTAGTTCCAATTGTCGGGATGATGGCAACTGCTGAAAGGAAGATCGCACCTACAAAGGTTAAGCGATAAAGGACCGAAGTCAGATAAGCTTGCGTCTCTCTTCCAGGACGTTTACTAGGAATATATCCACCTTGCTTCTTCAAGTTATCCGCAACTTTTTCTGGATTTACTTGGATGAAAGCATAGAAATAAGTGAATGCGATGATTAGAGCTACATACAAGACCATTCCGATTGGTTTTGTATAATCAAATACGTTTTTTAGTACCGAAACAACACCATTGTCGTTATTAAAGAATGTCAAAATCGTTTGCGGTGTAATGATGAATGCACTCGCAAAGATTACTGGAATAACCCCAGCCGAGTTGAGTTTAAGCGGCAAGTGAGTTGCTTGCGCACCAGCTTGTTTATTACCGGCAACACGCTTCGAATACTGAATCGGAATTTTACGCAATGCTTGTTGGAAGTAGATAACTACGACAATAATTAAAAGCGCAGCTAGTGCAATTCCAGCAAGAACTAAGATGTGTAGGAAAAGCTGATCGCCCGAATCTTCAATTTGCTGTACGTATACTTGGCGGATACCATCAGGGATACGCGCTACGATACCAGCGAAGATGATGATCGAGATACCATTTCCAACACCTTTAACTGTAATTTGCTCCCCTAACCACATTAAAAACATTGTTCCTGTTGTAAGTACAATCGCAACGATGATGTACTGAGTAACAGAAGCATTGAAAATTAGTGTAGATCCAGAAAGTTGGTTAAAGCCGTAAGCCATACCGAAAGCTTCGATAAGACCTAGGATAATCGTCAAATAACGAGTTAATTGGTTTAATTTTTTACGTCCCATCTCACCTTGTTTAGCCCACTCAGTAAGTTTTGGAACAACATCCATTTGCAAAAGCTGCACGATGATGGATGCGGTGATGTAAGGCATAACACCCATGGCTAGTACAGAGAAGTTCTTAAGAGCTCCACCGTTGAACGTATTCAAGAAGCCAAAAATGCCGCCTTCCATTGTTTGTTGTAATGCTGCTGCATTCACCCCAGGCACAGGTATGAATGTTCCGATACGGAAAATGATGAGCATTGCAAGAGTGAAGAAAATTTTATTCCGGATATCTTTTACCCGAAAGAAGTTCGCTAACGTCTGAAACATTAGATCACCTCAGCTTTTCCACCAGCAGCCTCGATTGCTTCCTTAGCAGCAGTAGAAAATTTATTTGCTTTCACTGTAAGTTTTTTCTCAATAGATCCATTCGAAAGGATTTTAATACCAGATTTAGCATTACGCACAACACCTGTTTCGATTAACAATTCAGGTGTTACTTCTGTACCGTCTTCAAAACGATTTAAAACATCCAAATTTACGATTGCAAATTCTTTACGGTTGATGTTTGTAAATCCGCGTTTAGGTATACGACGGAAAAGTGGAAGTTGTCCACCCTCGAAGCCTAAACGTACTCCACCGCCTGAACGAGCTTTTTGCCCTTTGTGTCCACGGCCGGAAGTTTTTCCGTTACCAGAGCCTGTACCACGACCAACACGATTACGCTCTTTACGAGATCCTTCAGCAGGTTTAAGTTCGTGTAGTTTCATGTCAAGCACCTCCTCCTATTTCTAGTTCATTTCTTTTAAAAATAATTTCGCTTAAACTTCTTTTACGTCCAGAAGATGACTAACTTTGTTAACCATCCCACGAATTGCAGGATTATCTTCTTTAACAACAACGGAATTTGTTTTTCCAAGGCCTAAAGCCTTAACAGTTTTGCGTTGTGTTTCGGGACGACCGATTAAGCTACGTTTTAGAGTGATTTCTAATTTAGCCATAATGATAATTCCCTCCTTATCCTAACAATTCTTCAACTGTCTTGCCGCGAAGTTTTGCAACATCCTCAGCTTTTTTAAGTTGTTTGATTCCATCAATTGTAGCGCGAACCATATTGATTGGTGTGTTAGATCCAAGCGATTTTGAAGATACATCAGCAACTCCAGCAAGCTCAAGTACGGCACGTACTGGACCACCAGCAGTTACCCCAGAACCGGCGCTAGCAGGTTTAAGCAAGATTTCTCCGCCGCCGAAACGACCTACAACTGTGTGTGGAAGAGTTGTTCCAACTGTTGGTACGAAAACCATGTTTTTCTTCGCATCTTCAACTGCTTTACGAATCGCGTCTGGAACTTCTTGTGCTTTACCAGTACCAAAGCCAACGTGACCATTCTTATCGCCGACAACAACAAGTGCTGTGAAACGGAAGCGACGTCCACCTTTTACAACTTTAGCAACACGGTTAATCGTAACAACGCGTTCTTCTAAATCTAATTTGTTTCCATCAATAATTTCAGCCATCTAAGTTTTCCCTCCTTCTTATTAGAATTCTAGTCCGTTTTCACGAGCTGCTTCAGCTAGAGCTTTTACGCGACCATGATACAAGTATCCTCCGCGGTCAAAAACAACTGCAGAAATTCCTTTTTCAGAAGCACGTTTAGCAACTAATTCGCCAACTTTGCTAGCAGCGTCAACTTTCGATTCAGCAGAACCAAAGTCTTTATCTAAATTCGATGCATTAACAAGTGTTACGCCATTTACGTCATCAATTAATTGAGCGTAGATGTTTTTGTTAGAACGGAAAACGTTCAAACGCGGACGGCTTTCTGTTCCAGTAATTTTAGAGCGAACACGAGCATGTCTTTTTTTTACGAACTTTATTTTTGTCGATTTTAGTAATCACACGACTCACCTCTTCTCTTATCGCTTACGCGGCATTATTTACCAGTTTTACCTTCTTTACGGCGTACATATTCGCCTTCATAACGGATACCTTTACCTTTATACGGTTCAGGTGGACGTACAGCGCGAATGTTTGCAGCTAGTTCACCAACATGTTCTTTATTGAATCCTTTAACGATTACTTTCGTATTCGCAGGAACTTCAATTTCAACACCTTTTGGTGCTTCGAATTCTACTGGATGGGAATACCCTACGTTAAGAACAAGTTTTGAACCTTGTTTTTGAGCACGGTAACCGACACCGACTAATTCAAGTGATTTTTCGTAACCTTCAGAGACACCTACAATCATGTTATTTAGGACTGCACGAGTCGTACCATGAAGAGCACGGTGATTTTTATTATCAGTTGGACGCGAAATGTTGATTTCGCTTCCTTCGATTTCAATTTTAATGTCTGGGTTAAACTCTCTTACAAGTTCACCTTTAGGACCTTTAACTGTTGCCTTCGTTCCGTCAAGTGTAACTGTTACACCAGCTGGAATCGTAATAGGCTTTTTACCGATACGGGACATCTATCGCACCTCCTTATGAATAAATTTTACCAAACGTAAGCTAGTACTTCTCCGCCCACTTGTTTAGCGCGAGCTTCTTTGTCCGTTAAGACACCTTGAGAAGTTGACACGATTGCGATACCAAGGCCGTTAAGCACTTTAGGCACCTCATTCGATTTAGCGTAAACGCGAAGTCCAGGCTTACTAATACGTTTAAGACCAGTAATTACACGTTCGCCAGACGGGCTGTATTTCAAGAAAACACGGATTGTTCCTTGTTTTTCATCTTCGATATACTCAACGTCGCGGATAAAACCTTCACGTTTCAAGATTTCAGCGATTTCTTTTTTGATTTTCGATGCAGGCAATTCTAATTTGTCATGTTTCACCATGTTCGCATTACGGATGCGAGTTAGAAAATCTGCAATTGGATCTGTCATCACCATGTGTTATTATCCTCCTTCCTTCTATCTGATTCTTACCAGCTTGCTTTTTTAACGCCAGGAATTTGACCTTTATAGGCAAGTTCACGGAAACAAATACGGCATAATTTAAATTTGCGAATAACGGAATGTGGACGACCACAACGTTCACAACGAGTATAGCCTTGAACTGCGAATTTAGGTTCGCGTTTTTGTTTAGCAATCATTGATTTTTTAGCCACGTTTTCGCCTCCCTACTTTAATTATTGATTATTTTTGAAATGGCATTCCAACTTGAGTTAACAACTCACGGGATTCTTCATCAGTGTTTGCAGTTGTAACGATAACTACGTCCATACCACGAACTTTTGATACTTTATCATAATCAATTTCAGGGAAAATCAATTGTTCTCTCACACCCAACGTGTAGTTGCCGCGGCCGTCGAAAGCTTTTTTCGATACTCCACGGAAGTCACGAACACGTGGAAGTGAAACAGTAATTAATTTGTCTAAGAAATCATACATACGCTCACCACGAAGCGTTACTTTCGCACCGATTGGCATTCCTTCACGAAGACGGAATCCAGCGATCGAATTTTTTGCTTTTGTGATAACAGGTTTTTGACCAGTGATTAAAGCTAATTCTTCAACAGCACTGTCCAAAACTTTAGCGTTTGCTACTGCGTCACCAACACCAGTGTTGATTACGATTTTTTCAATTTTTGGTACTTCCATTACGGAAGAATAGTTAAACTTGCTCATCATACTAGGAACAATTTCCTTAAGATAGCGATCTTTAAGGCGATTCATGTAATGTTGCCTCCTTCCTCAATTACTTTCATTATTTATCGATGACTTCACCGGATTTTTTTGCTACACGTACTTTTTTTATCGCCTTTAACTTCGTAGCCTACACGAGTAGGTTCGCCAGATTTAGGGTCGATAAGCATTACGTTAGATACGTGAATTGGTGCTTCAACATTCAAGATTCCACCTTGTGGATTGATATTGGAAGGTTTTGTATGTTTTTTCACCATGTTAATTCCTTCAACAATTACACGATCTTTTTTCGGGAATGCAGCAAGAATTTTGCCGGATTTGCCTTTATCTTTACCAGTAATAACTTGTACTTTATCACCTTTTTTGACATGCATTGGTCTTAGCACCTCCTTGGTTTGAAACTTGTTTATTAAAGAACTTCTGGAGCTAAAGAAACGATCTTCATGAAGTTGTTTTCACGAAGTTCGCGAGCAACAGGTCCAAAAATACGTGTTCCACGAGGACTTTTATCATCACGGATAATGACACATGCATTTTCATCAAATTTGATGTAAGAACCATCTTGACGACGTGCTCCACTCTTAGTACGAACGATTACTGCTTTAACAACTTCGCCTTTTTTGACAACGCCGCCTGGTGTTGCTTGTTTAACAGTACATACAATAACATCACCAATGTTAGCAGTTTTGCGTCCTGATCCACCTAGCACTTTAATTGTTAGCACTTCACGTGCGCCAGAGTTATCAGCCACTTTTAAACGACTTTCTTGTTGAATCATTAGGACACCCTCCTTCCAGAATAACAGACAAGATATCTAATGCCTAGACTCTTGTGCTTATATAAAAACTTTAGATAATAACTGCTTCTTCTACTACATCTAATAAACGGAAGCGTTTAGTTGCAGATAGAGGGCGAGTTTCCATGATACGAACGATATCGCCAGTTTTTGCAGTGTTATTTTCATCATGCGCTTTGAATTTCTTCGAGTACTTCACGCGCTTGCCATACAAGCCATGTTTTTTGTATGTTTCAACAACTACAGTGATAGTTTTATCCATTTTATCGGATACTACGCGGCCTGTATAGATTTTACGTTGATTACGGTCAGCCATGTATTAAACCTCCTTATTAATTTCGTCTTAAGCAAGTTCTCTTTCTTTAACAATTGTTTTCATACGAGCGATCGATTTACGTACTTCTTTAATACGAGCTGTATTTTCCAATTGTCCTGTAGCTAATTGAAAGCGCAAGTTGAAAAGCTCTTCTTTCAATGCTTTTTCCTGATCTTTAATTTCGGTAGTGGATAGTTCACGGATATCATTAGCTTTCATTTGCTTCACCACCAATTTCTTCACGTTTTACGATCTTTGTTTTGACCGGCAGTTTGTGTGATGCAAGACGTAATGCTTCACGCGCTACTTCTTCAGGCACACCTGCGATTTCGAACATAATTTTACCACGTTTAACTGGGCTTACCCAGCCTTCCGGAGCACCTTTACCTTTACCCATCCGAACCCCAATAGGTTTCGAAGTGTAAGATTTATGAGGGAAAATTTTAATCCAAACTTTACCGCCACGTTTCATGTAACGAGTCATCGCGATACGGGCAGCTTCAATTTGACGGTTCGTGATCCAAGAAGCTTCAACAGCTTGAAGACCATATTCGCCAAAAGCAACTTCAGTGCCGCCTTTTGCACGTCCACGCATGTTTCCACGGAACTCACGACGGTATTTTACACGTTTAGGGACTAACATACTTATTTTCCTCCTTCCACATTGTTTTTCTTCGTTGGAAGGACTTCACCACGGTAGATCCAAACTTTAACGCCTAGTTTACCATAAGTTGTATCTGCTTCTTCCCATGCATAATCAATATCAGCACGAAGTGTATGAAGAGGTACAGTTCCTTCACTATAATGTTCAGCACGAGCAATATCAGCTCCGCCAAGACGACCAGATACTTGAGTTTTGATTCCTTTCGCACCAGCGCGCATAGTACGTTGAATAGCTTGTTTTTGTGCGCGACGGAAAGATACACGTCCTTCAAGTTGTCTAGCAATATTTTCAGCTACAAGTTTAGCATCAAGATCAGCACGTTTGATTTCAACGATATTGATATGAACACGTTTGCCTGTAAGTTCGTTTAGGGATTTACGAAGCGCTTCGACTTCGGAACCACCTTTACCGATAACCATACCAGGTTTTGCAGTATGGATTGTGATATTCACACGGTTAGCTGCACGTTCGATCTCAACGCGAGAAACAGAAGCATCAGCTAAGCGTTTTGCGATATAGTCACGAATGCGTAAATCTTCATGCAAGAAATTAGCGTAATCTTTTTCAGCGTACCATTTCGAATCCCAGTCACGAATGACTCCGATACGCATACCAATTGGATGTACTTTTTGACCCAACGTTATCCCTCCTTCACTTCAGATACCACAACAGTAATGTGGCTCGTACGTTTGTTAATAGCACTTGCACGACCTTGTGCACGTGGGCGGAAACGTTTAAGTGTTGGACCTTCGTCAACAAATGCTTCCGAAACCACTAAGTTATTTATGTCTAAATCATAGTTATGCTCAGCGTTCGCCATAGCAGATTTCAATACTTTTTCAATGATTGGTGAAGCTGCTTTTGGAGTAAATTTCAAGATAGCGATCGCTTCCCCGACTTGCTTACCTCGGATTAAATCAATAACGATTCTCGCTTTACGAGGAGCAATACGTACCGTTTTGGCAACGGCTTTTGCGCTTGTAATTTCACTTGCCATTTAGATAGCCTCCTCTCGAATTATCGTTTTGTTTTCTTATCGTCTCCCGCGTGTCCACGGTAAGTACGAGTTGGTGCAAATTCACCTAATTTATGTCCAACCATATCTTCTTGGATGTAAACAGGAACATGTTTGCGTCCATCATATACAGCGATTGTTTGACCTACGAATACTGGAAAGATTGTGGAACGGCGCGACCAAGTTTTAATTACTTGTTTCTTTTCGCTTTCGTTAGCAACTTCCACTTTCTTCATCAAATGATCATCGACAAAAGGTCCTTTCTTTAAGCTACGACCCATGACGGAACCTCCCTTCGTATAGCTAGGAAGCTCGGAGCAAACCTCCGTGCACTCCCTGCTATCAAATTTAAAGTGATTTTATTCCAGATCTTATTTACCTTTACGACGACGTACGATAAATTTATCGGAGTTGTTGTTTTTCTTACGTGTTTTGTAACCAAGAGTTGGTTTGCCCCATGGAGACATTGGAGATTTACGTCCGATCGGTGCTTTACCTTCACCACCACCGTGTGGGTGATCATTAGGGTTCATTACAGATCCACGAACTGTAGGGCGTTTACCCATCCAACGTGAACGTCCGGCTTTACCGATATTGATAAGTTCATGTTGTTCGTTACCAACTTGACCGATTGTAGCACGGCAAGTAGCAAGAATCATGCGAACTTCACCAGAGTTAAGACGGATAAGAACGTATTTTCCTTCTTTACCAAGCACTTGAGCACTCGTTCCAGCTGAACGAACTAATTGTCCGCCTTTGCCAGGTTTAAGCTCGATATTGTGGATAACAGTACCCACTGGAATATCTTTAAGTTCCAGTGCATTTCCGACTTTAATGTCAGCTTCTGCTCCAGAATGAATTGTTTGGCCTACTTCAAGACCTTTAGCTGCGATGATGTAGCGTTTTTCTCCATCAGCGTAGTTGATTAACGCAATATTTGCAGAGCGGTTTGGATCGTATTCGATAGTTGCAACACGTCCAGGCACGCCATCTTTATTACGTTTGAAATCGATCACACGGTATTGGCGTTTGTGTCCGCCGCCGTGATGACGAACAGTTAACTTACCTTGGTTATTGCGGCCAGCTTTCTTTTTCAAAGGACGTAGCAAAGATTTTTCTGGAGTACTTGTAGTAATCTCAGCGAAATCAGAACTTGTCATATGACGGCGGCCGTTTGTGGTAGGTTTGTACTTTTTAATCGCCATGTTTTTCCCTCCTCGTTAGATTTTTTTATTCTAAACGTTCGTTTTAAACTTCAAAGAATTGAATTTCTTTACTATCAGCAGTAAGAGTAACAACTGCTTTACGGCGTTTGTTTGTATAGCCGACGTAACGACCCATGCGTTTTTTCTTACCTTTGTAGTTCATAACATTTACTTTCGTTACTTTTACTTCAAAGATTTCTTCGATCGCATGTTTAATTTGAGTTTTTGTAGCACGAGTGTCTACTTCAAAAGTATATTTCTTGTCATCAAGAATACTTGTAGATTCCTCGGTTACGACTGGGCGCTTAATGATGTCGCGTGCATCCATTACGCAAGCACCTCCTCTATCTTTTGGGCAGCTGCTTTAGTGATGATTAATTTATCATGACTAGCAACTTCTAGTACTGAGATACTTTCAGCTGGAATAACTGTAATGCCTTGAATGTTACGTGCAGATAGTTCTACATTCTCGCTTTCAGAAGCAACTACAATTAGAGCTTTTGTATCTACAGAGATATTTTTAAGGAAAGCTGCAAAATCTTTTGTTTTTGGCGCATCAAATGCTAAGTTCTCAAGTACAACAACGTTTTCGTCTAGTACTTTCGAAGATAGAATTGATTTAATCGCTAAACGGCGAACTTTCTTCGGTAATTTGTAAGCGTAAGAACGGGGAGTTGGTCCAAATACAGTACCACCACCACGCCATTGCGGCGAACGGATCGATCCTTGACGAGCACGACCAGTACCTTTTTGACGCCATGGTTTACGACCACCACCACGTACTTCTGAACGATTTTTTACTTTATGAGTTCCTTGACGTAAGGAAGCTCGTTGGCTCAAAATAACATCTACGACAACTTTTTCGTTTGGTTCAATACCGAAAACAGCATCGTTCAATGTGATTTCGCCAGCTTGTGATCCATCTTGTTTAAGTAAGCTTAGTTTTGGCATTCGTTAGTCCTCCTTTCCGAATTGGTTATTTTGCTTTTACAGCAGTTTTAATTTGAACTAATGATTTTTTCGCACCAGGAACATTACCTTTAATAAGAAGTAAGTTCTTTTCTACGTCTACTTTTACGATTTCCAAGTTTTGGATAGTGATTTGATCTCCACCCATACGACCTGGAAGAAGTTTATTTTTGAAAACACGGTTAGGCGCTACAGGACCCATTGAACCAGGGCGACGATGGTAACGAGATCCGTGGGCCATAGGGCCGCGAGATTGTCCGTGGCGTTTAATTACACCTTGGAATCCTTTACCTTTCGATACGCCTGTCGCGTCAACGATGTCACCTTCTGCGAATACGTCTACTTTGATTTCTGCACCAATCTCATACTCGTCTAAGTTTACATCGCGTAATTCGCGAATGAAGCGCTTAGGAGTAGTATTGGCTTTTGCTACATGACCTTTTTCGGGTTTGTTTGACAAAACTTCACGCTTGTTTTCGAAGCCAATTTGTACTGCTTCGTAGCCGTCAGTTTCAACTGTTTTCTTTTGAAGTACAACGTTATCCGCTGCTTCAATTACTGTAACTGGAATAAGTTCTCCGTTTTCAGTGAAAACTTGTGTCATCCCTACTTTTCTACCTAAGATTCCTTTGGTCATGAGTCACACCTCCTGTTAATAGTTAATTTTTCGAGCTTTTGTAGCTCATTTTTATTAAAGTTTAATTTCGATATCTACACCGCTTGGCAAGTCTAAACGCATCAAGCTATCAACAGTTTGTGGTGTTGGGTTGACGATGTCGATTAAACGTTTGTGTGTACGCATCTCGAATTGTTCGCGCGAATCTTTATATTTGTGAACCGCACGTAAAACCGTGTATACAGATTTCTCTGTTGGAAGTGGAATCGGACCAGATACAGAAGCACCAGAACGTTTCGCAGTTTCCACGATTTTTTCAGCTGATTGATCTAAAATACGGTGATCATAAGCTTTTAAACGAATACGAATTTTTTGTTTTGCCATTATTTTCCCTCCTTCTCGCCTATTTTTAAAATAGACATTCTCCATGGAAATTACCTGAGTACCCGCCATGGCAAAGCGGCCGGGTGTGTCAGCAACCTTCCACTTCATCACATCTACAACCACCCGTAACCGGGGGTCGTTCGCACAAAAGGGCAGACGAGTGCCTATCCATTTGCACTTTATCTATTATACACGGGTTACCCCTTGGAATCAACAGCTTTTTTTCAAAAAACTTTTCTATTCTTTTTATGACAGCGCTTTTTCATTTTGAAAGCTTTATATATAGAAGAAACAAAAAACCCTGGATAATTTCCAGAGTCTAATGTGCACGCAAAACAATTAACGCGGCAGTTAATAAGATAAAGACAAAGAGAGCCAGAATATCAATCCATTCCCAGTGCAGGACTTTAAATTTCGTTCGCCCCTCCCCACCGTTATAGCCACGAACTTCCATTGCATCTGCCAAGTCTTCTGCCCGGTTAAATGAACTTACGAATAGCGGAATGAAGATTGGAACTACGACTTTCATCTGTTCGAACAAGTTCCCTTCGCCGAATTCGATTCCGCGGGCGCGCTGCGCTTTCATAATTTTATCTGTTTCTTCCATCAACGTTGGAATAAAACGAAGCGCGACAGATATCATTAATGCAATGTCCGTTACCGGAACTTTGAGATACTTGAATGGCCGCAAGAGGTATTCAATGGCATCTGTCAGATCCATCGGCGTTGTCGTCAGTGTGATCGCTGTCGACAACACTATGATCAGGGTAAAGCGAATGAAGACATAAATTCCATTGATAATTCCAAAGGACGAAATCGTAAAAGGCCCAAAGTCAAGATAGATGGTGCCACCGCTTGTGAACAGCATCTGCATGATAACGGTAAACAGAATGAGCCAAAGAAGTGGCCGGATGCCCTTAATAAATACCTTGACGTTTATCCCCGTAAGCATAATGACACCTAAAGTAAAAGCGATCATCAGGCCGTAGGTTAGCGGATTGTTGGCAAGAAAAAGAATGGCAATGAAGTAGAATCCAGCTAACAGTTTGGTTCGGGCGTCTAGTTTGTGTATCCAAGAATCCCCCGGAACGAAACGTCCGAATATTAATTTATCGATCACACAAGACACGCCCTTTCATTTTAAATCAAATAGCTGATAACGACGCTCGCTGCCATTAGGATGACTAGTGTCGCATTGATCGTAACGAAGTTTTTGATCGCAATGACGAAGGTTTTCGATTTGACCTGCTCTTGATTGAACTTCTTCAGATTGCGGTAGATAATAGGAATTACTAGGAGCGCCAGCAACATTACCGGATTTAAGTAACCCAAAATTACAGCAGCAACTACGGCTGCAAATGACGCATAATACAGTGTGTTAAAAAGCACAACTCCCCACTTTCTACCTATATAATAAGGAAGTGTATATCTGTGGTTGCGTATATCTTCGTCGAGGTCACATAGGTTATTCGCGAGCATGATGTTTGCAATCGTGAAGATGCCCGGAAACGATACAATACCGATTTCAATAATCTCAAGCAGGTTGAAGCGGATATCGATCCACTCGCCGCGCCAAATCAAGTTGGCAATGCCAGCATCGAACGCGTTAACATACACGGCAAGGAAGAAAATTCCGAAACCCATTGTAACACCCGAGAAGATTTCACCAAGTGGCATACGCGAAAGCGGAACGGGGCCGAATGTATATAGAATGCCGATGCAGAAACAAACGAAGCCAATCAAGAGTACAAGCAAGTCCGTGCGGAAAACAAGCCACACGCCGAGACCTGTTGCGGTAAGAAACATCGCGAAAATCAGGATGATCACGTTTTTTTCGGGTATGCTAAATTGGCCGATAACGTTGCTTTTGACACGGTAGTCGTAATCGTGATTGTCAGTCGCTTTGCGGTAATCCATATAGTTATTAATCGCTGTAGTTGTTAAATCAAAAATCAGCATGGATGCAAAGAAAATAACGGTATTCATTACTTCAAGGTGATGCAGTTTATAAAGCACAAAGAGTGTTCCAAACATAAATGGATACACGCTCGCAATTTTCGTTCTGATTTCCACAAGTTCCAAAAACGCCTTGATAGACAACTTGCTTCCTCCTCTTACTCGATTAGTTTAAATGACTTGTCGCTCAGTTTGAAATTGTCTTTCAAACCTGAAGTCAGATAGATTTTTTTATCCTTTGTTACGAAGATCGCTTCGACATCCTTGAATTGTTCCACATATGCTAAGCCGCCCTTTACGCCTTTTGCAAACGCGGCAGTTGATAAGCCGTCGCCGTCAATGGATTTTTTTGAGATGATCGAAACACCAGCTACTTCATTATTGAACTGGTAGCCGGTAAACGGGCTCAAGATATGGTGATATTTGATGCCGTCAATTTCAAGGTAGCGTTCGTAGATACCCGATGTGACAACGGAAAGGTTCTTTCCTTCAAGTGAGCCGACTGTTTTCCCGCGGGCAAGTAGCGGGTTTTGGATACCGATTTTCCAGTCGTTCCCCCGAGCATTCGTTCCGCGAGCAAAGATATTGCCACCAAGGTCAATAATCGCTGAACGGACGCCAAGTTTCGCAAACACTTGATTCACTTCGTCCGCGATAAAGCCTTTTGCAATTCCGCCGAGGTCAAGCGACATCCCTTTTTTTGGAAGAAAAACGGTGCGGTCAGCTTCATTTAATTCAACTTGCTTGTAGCCAATCAGCGGCAAGACTTGCTTGATCTCCGCATCAGCAGGTTTGCGCGCATCCGGAAAGCCGATATGCCATAAATCTGTGAGCGGTCCGACCGAGATGTCAAAATCACCGCCGGAGGCTTTGCTATATTTGATGCCTTCTTGAATGAGACCGAATACATCTTTGTCGACTGACGTCGCTTTAATGCCGGCATTTTGATTGATCTTATCCACTTCGGATTTTCCATCATCGCTTGTCGTAATTGCGGCTGCTAGTTCCTTAATCCGGTCAAACCCTTTTTCGATCGCATCTTCTTTCCCTTTATCATAAACCTTGAGCGTAACAACTGTGCCCATCAAAAATTCTGTTTTTGAATACGGCTGGTCAAGCAGTTCTTTTTGGGGCTCATCAGTTGATGAACAAGCGCTAAGTGTGAGAAGTAGCGCGAGGCAGGCTAAGAAAAAACCCCCCTTTTTTCATCAAAAAATCCCCTTTCTCGTAATCTTTTCTAACGTTTCTACTATAGCGCAAATCGCGTTCGCGTGCCAGACTTTCTTGCAAAAAACCCCCAAAGTTAGAAACGTCTAACCTCAGGGGCATCTTTTTAGTATTTAAATCGAAACGTAAATCTTATTCTTCTTCAACTTTGTTGTAAACTTTGATTTCAGCTGTGTCGCCTTTTTGAGCGGCATTGATAAGTTGTGCTGCGTAGATTTTGAACGCGTCAGAAGAGTGAGTTGCACCAGATACTGTGTCAACGTCTGCTGCAGCTTGTTTATCAACTAGTGATTTGTTAAGTGCAGGGATGTATTCAACTGGGCCAGTACCCGATTTTTCTTTCATGCTCTTTTCGTATTCAGCATCGTCAGTTTTCTTTTGACCGTCTTTGTTTACATAGTTGTAATCAGATTCAGTAATTTTACCGTCTTTTACTTCAATCGAGAATGCTACACGGTAACCGTGCGAGTAGTTTTGTTCTTCAAGCGAATATTTACCGTCTTTAAGATCAGCTGTGTTGTCGATCTTAATTGTTGTAGTGTCGCCGCGTTGTGCTGCTTGGATCAATTGGTTTGCATAGTTGATGAAAGCATCTGAAGAGTGAGTTGCACCAGATACTACTTCAACTGCTCCAGCCGCTTGGTTTTTCACTAGCGATTCGTCAAGTTGTTTCAAGTATTCTTGAGGGCCAGTACCCACTTTATCTTTCATCATTTTTTGGTAGTCGGCATCTTCAGATTTCAATTTGCCGTCTTTATTTTTATAGTCATAGTTTGCTTTTGTGATTTTGCCATCTTTAACTTCGATTGACATGAAAGCTTTCCAGCCTTTATCATCAAAGTTTTGTTCTTCAAGTTTGTAAGTACCATCAGTCATAGTACCATCAGTTTTTGCATCAGCCGATTTCTTTTGTTCCGTTTGTTTCGGCTCATCGCTTGATTTCTTGTCAGAATCGCTGTTTCCGTTTCCGCAAGCTACTAATAACATACTTGAAGCTAATACAGCTGTAAGCCCCATTGCAACTTTTTTCAATTCCATAATTTGCTCCCACCTTTTGGTTTATTAAGAAATGTTTGTGATAACACGAGCATAGAAAGCTAAAACATGAGAAGCGCTATCACGAATACAAACAAATCATACCATCAACCATCTACTTTGTCTATAAGTTCCGTTAATGATTTAATTTAACAAATTTTCAAAATGAAACTTCTAAAACGTTGTTCTGCTTTGTTTTCTGTCATTATAAGGAAGTGAAGGGATAGATTGTAAACAAAAACACCGTTCCACCCAGAACCTACAGGGTATTTTGTCCCATGAAAACCGCCCCTTTTATGAGAAAGAACTATTTTTATGTTTTTACGATTTTTTTAGCTCAGATAGTGTAGACAAGCGGCCTTGATTTCTGTTACACTATGTTAGGTTATTATTGTACATTTTATATTGGACTAATTTATCATTTGTGAATAAAATAACAAGGAGTTGAGAAAGCATATGCCTGAAAAAAACATTGTTCTTATAGGGGCAGGGTATGCAGGTGTACACGCAGCGAAAAAGCTTGCGAAAAAGTACAAAAAAGATCAAGACGTTAAAATTACGCTGATCGATCGTCATTCGTATCATACGATGATGACAGAGCTTCACGAGGTTGCAGGAGGACGTGTTGAACCGACAGCCATTCAATATGATTTGCGTCGTTTGTTTAATCGTTCAAAAGTAAACTTAGTAACAGATAATGTAACAAATGTCGATCACGACAAAAAAGTGGTGACTACTGAACACGGTAGCTACCCATTCGATTACCTCGTTCTTGGTATGGGCGGCGAACCGAATGATTTCGGAACTCCGGGTGTTCAAGAAAACGGCTTTACGCTTTGGTCTTGGGAAGATTCTGTACGGTTACGCAACCACATCGAAGCAATCGTTACAAAAGCAAGCCGCGAGCAAGATGTTGAAAAACGTAAAGCAATGCTTCGTTTCGTTGTCTGCGGATCTGGTTTTACCGGAATCGAAATGGTCGGCGAACTGCTTGAATGGAAAGATCGTCTCGCAAAAGACAACAAGATCGATAAAGATGAAATTGAATTGATGGTTGTTGAAGCTGCGCCGACGATTCTTAATATGTTAGAGCGTCGCGATGCGGACAAAGCTGAGAAGTACATGGTTAAAAAGGGAATTAAAATTCTTAAGAGTGCTGCGATTGTTGAAGTAAAACCTGAAAGTATTCTTTTAAAATCAGGGGAAGAACTTCCAACGCAAACGTTAATCTGGACTGCCGGCGTACGCGCTAATTCGGACACGAAGGATTACGGCATGGAAACTGCTCGTGCTGGTCGTCTTAAAGTCAACCAATACATGGAAGCTGAGAAATTTGAGAATACGTATGTGATTGGAGACCTTGCTTACTTCGAGGAAGAGGAAGGCAAACCAACTCCGCAAATCGTTGAAGCTGCTGAACAAACTGGGATGACTGCTGCCAAAAGCATCATTGCTGAAATTAGCGGCGGGGAAAAAGAAGCATTCCAAGGAAAATATCATGGTGTTATGGTTTCCATCGGCGCGAAATATGGTGTTGCAAATCTTTCAGGAATGCACCTTTCCGGCTGGTTCGCTATCTTCATGAAACACATGGTTAACTTGTATTACTTCTTCGGAATCCGAAGCGGTTACTACATGTGGCAATACATCATGCACGAATTCTTCCACATTAAGGATCACCGTAATATTTTCCGAGGCTGGACTTCCCGCTATGGAAATGTCATCTGGAGCTTACCACTTCGTGTTTATCTTGGTTGGTTCTGGATTGATGAAGCTCTTGCGAAAATCTATGGCGAAGGAACGTGGGACAAAGTTAGTATCACTAACTTGAAACCAATGTTCCAAGGGCTTGGATCTGATTCATGGCTGACAGCTACAACATCGAAAATGCCATTTGACTGGCTTCAAACTGCAGCAACTTCTGGCGCGAGCCAAGCTGCTGGGGATGCTGCTGGTGAAGCAGCACAAAACGTTACAACACCGATTTTAAGCCACATGTGGGGCTGGTTCGAGTGGATCATGAAACTCTTAATGCCGAACCAAGATGTCGCTGTGTTTATGCAAAAAGTTGTGCCTTTCATCGAACTTGCAATTGGTCTTGCTCTTGTTGCTGGTTTATTCACTTGGCTTGCAAGCGTTGGAAGCATGGGCTTCCTTGCAATGTTCACACTAAGCGCAATGCTTGGATGGGATAAATTCTGGGCTCTTCCTGCTTCGTTCGCTATGCTTAACGGTGCTGGACGCACATTCGGTCTTGATTATTGGGTTGTTCCTTGGATTCAAAAACACCTCGGACATTTCTGGTACGGAAAACCTCGTGCAGTTTACAGAGATTCTGACAGGAAATAACGATACGATAAAAAGCAAGGAGCGAAGTCCCGTTTGTGGATTTCGCTCCTCTTATTTGTAAAAACGGTATATTTTTGATGATAAATCCTTTACAATGAGAGGGATAGAAAAAATGATTAGAGGGGGAAAAGTTGTGAAACCATATTTAAAAATGATCCGACGCTTCGATATTGTTATCATCGCTCTTTTGGTCATACTCTCTTTTTTTGCCTCTAGCTATTTTTTCATATGTAAAAGCAAATGAGCCGAAAGGTGCCGAAGATAACGGATTAATTGCTGTTGTCACGGTTGACGGCAAGGAATACAAGAAAGTTACGCTAACAGGACACAGCGGAACAGAATCATTCACCATTACACAAGATGACGGTGACTACAATACGATTGAAATAAAGGATGAAAAAATCCGAATTTCAAAAGCAAATTGCGGCGACCAAGTTTGCGTCCGTACCGGTGCTATTGGAAAACGCGGCGAGACAATTGTTTGTTTGCCGCATAAAGTTGTTATCGAAGTGAAGGCTTCTGATGGAAACTCCGGTGGTAACGATGACGATGATATGATCATTTCTTCATAAATCGTTTTTCTGATGCTTTTTGAAAGGAGTTAAAAACCGTGATAAAGATGACTAAAAATAAGCGCCTTGTTTATATTGCACTTCTTGCTGCACAGGCTGTTGTAATCAGCTTGCTTGAACGCGCTATTCCATTTCCATTCGCATTTGCGCCTGGAGCTAAGCTTGGTCTTGCAAATATTATTACTTGTATTTCGCTCTACACGCTTTCAACAAAAGATACTTTTATGATTATCGCAATCCGCCTTGTACTTTCTACCCTTCTCGGCGGAACAATTTCAACTTTCTTATATAGTGCGGCTGGTGCCATTTTGAGTTTTATCGGTATGTGGGCTGTACAAAAACTAGGACCAAAAAATGTCAGCATTATTGGCGTCAGTACAACTGGAGGGATTTTACATAATGTCGGTCAGCTTGTAGTTGCAAGCTGGATTGCTGGTTCGTGGAGTGTGATGCTCTATCTTCCAGTTCTCTCCTTTATCGGGATTCTTTCGGGGATTGCGGTTGGGATTGCAGCTAATTACCTGCTTCAAAATGTGCAGACGTTGCGTCTGTTTTTCGATGCCAAACAAGAACGTGCACTGAATAAATAGAAAAAGGAGTTTCACAATGCAACTTCATTCCATGTGGGAAAATTATCCCGAACTAAAGAAAGACCTTGCAGAAGTACTCATGACGATCGAAAAAAATATCCAAATTCGTGATAAGCGTGTTGAAGAGAATGTGAAGATGCTGATTCACGCGGGCGGAAAATTGCTTCGACCGGCCTTCGCTTTGCTCTCAGCTAAGCTCGGACCAGATTACGACCGTGAACGTGCGATTTCTGTTGCGGCAGCACTTGAGGTGCTTCATATGGCCACGCTGATTCATGATGATGTCGTGGATGAGTCAAAGCTTCGCCGCGGTCAGCCCACCATCAATTCGAAATATGGCAATCATTATGCGGTTTATACGGGCGACTATTTATTTACAATTTGTTTCAAGATTCTTTCGAAACATTCGGATTCGATTTCAAATATCGAGTTCAGCAGCAAGAACATTGAGAAAATCTTGATGGGAGAGCTTGACCAAATGCGGATGCGCTACAATCTAGATGTGTCCGTCAAAGAGTACTTGACGCGGATTTCCGGGAAAACGGCGCAGTTGTTCGCGCTAAGTTGCTATTCTGGTGCAACAGCAAGCAAAGCTCCGCGCACACTTGCTGTGAAGGCTTGGAACATCGGGCATTATCTAGGTATGGCCTTTCAAATCATTGATGATGTGCTCGACTACACCAGTACGGACACTGGGCTTGGGAAACCGGTTATGAACGATGTCTTGCAAGGGGTTTACTCATTGCCGCTGATTTATGCGATGCGCGGACGAAAAGCTGAATTTGGCCCGCTGCTGCTTAAAAAGGAAGCGATGACGGATGCGGATTTGGCTGAACTCATTCGGTTGATCGATGACTACCACGGGGTTGAGCAAGCGTTTGATCTTGCGCGTAAGTATACGAAAAAAGCGCAGAAGGAAATTGCGAAATTACCGGCCGGTGCGTACCGTGACCAACTCAGTAAGCTGACGGATGAAATTTTAGATCGGCAAATTTGAGGAAGGAAGGCTTGGAAATGAAGCGGTTTGGATGGATTACTGCTCTTTGTCTGCTGCTTCTTTCGGGATGTAGCGGTGCAGCAAAATCGGATGCGGATTTGGCCGCCCCGGCAATTGCCAAGGAAAAAGATCTTCGAATTGCTGTCGCAACGGACACGCATTACTTGGCATCTGAACTCACGGATGGCGGCGCAGCTTTCAAAAAGTATGTTGCAAACGGGGACGGGAAGGCGCTTGCTGAAAGTGATGCGATTGTTGATGCTTTCTTGGATGGGGTTCGGGCTGAAAAAGCGGATATGCTAATTTTAAGTGGGGATCTTACGAATAATGGTGAACGAAAAAGTCATGAAAAATTGGCGAAAAAGCTTGAACAACTTGAAAAAACGGGAACGAATGTGTATGTAATTCCCGGGAACCACGATATTAATAATCCTTGGGCAAGGAGTTTTCGAGGCGAGGAACAGCTCAAAACGGATAGTATAACTCCAGATGATTTCCGTTCGATTTATCAAAGCTTCGGTTTTAATGAGGCGGTTTCTAAGGATAAGTTTTCACTTAGTTATTTAGCAAAAGCTTCACAAGACGTGTGGCTGCTTATGCTTGATACTAGTCATTATAACTCAAACTATCAGCTTGGTGCGCCAGAAACAGAGGGTGGTCTTACAAGCGGGACTCTTGATTGGATCAAGGAATGCAGCAAGCTCGCACAAAAGAACGGCGCACGGATTTTGCCGGTGATGCATCATAATCTTGTGACGCACAGTGAAGTGCTGAGTAAGGCTATACGATCAATTATGCGGATGATGTGCGCCGAACTTTTATTGAAAGTGGGTTTGATCTGGCGCTTAGCGGGCATATTCACGCACAGAACATCGCGACGCAAGAATATCAATCCGGCAAAACGCTGACTGATATTGCCACCGGATCACTTGCAGTCTATCCACATAAATTTGGGGTAGTTTCTTTTCAGCTTTCCACCAAAAAATTCAGTTATACGGCAAAGGAGCTGAATGTGGAGCAGGCAGCGGATTTACCTGGATTTAATGAGCGTGATCGTAGAAATTTTTACGCTATCGGCTATGATAAAGCGATGAGCGAGATTGCATCAAGTGATGTGTTTGACCAATTTAGCGAGCAGGAAAAGCAAGCGTTAGCGAATACGATGGCGGTAAACAATCAAGCTTATTTCACTGGAACGGCACCAAAGGAAACGCCTGGATTGAAACTTTGGAAAAAGGTATCTAATCATTTTTTGAGGAACTATGTGCTTAGCACGGCTGGTAAACCGAAGCAAAATAATAATTACTGGGCAGAAAAATAAAAACAGCGGCATCTGGAGTTAGAATGCCGCTGTTTTTTTATTTTGTTACTGTAATTTTTTGCCGGATGAGTTCTTTGTATTGACTATTGACTCCGACAAGTTCATATTTGGCTCCGTCATTTTTGATCAGGTCGATGCATTTGAAAAAACAAATACATTGCCATTTGTTTGAGCTTGGGAAAGCACTTTGCCGTTTTTCCATAACCTTACTTTCGCAACCGGCGATTCGAATATTCCTGAAAGGGTTTTTGTTCCCGTTTTATAAATCGGCGCTGAGATCGTTGGTACCCGAGAATATGTGCCGCGTGCTGCCGAAAAAGTTTTGCCGTTCAGCAGGTTGTTAGTCGTCACAAGTTCTTTTAAAGTAATCCCTGTACCGTTTACCGAGACTAAGAATTTCACTTTCCCTTCTTTTGAAGTAATTATATTATTTGAAAAGGCCAGTTTTTGGCTAGTTCCCCTTACTTCTGCCACCGCTTTATAGTAGTTTGCAATTGTACTTCCTTGCGAGAAATGAAAACCGTTTCCGGTAAACTCGATTCCTCGACCAGATCCGACTTGTACCTCAAATAAACGAATTGGGTAACGAATGACTCCATCACCCGAGAATTGATTATTTCTTACGAGGATATTGGAAGGTTTCGTCGTATATTCACCGCGTATTCTCTGGTTGGATGACATAAAGGCTAAAATGTCCTTGCCATTCAGAGAAACTTGATTGTTTTCTACTACCACATTAGTTGCACCTGTTAATCGAATTGCATTTAAGAGAAGCATATTTTCTGGGAATCTTGCCGCGCCATATTTTTCTCGAAGTTTAGTGTTATCAGGCAATTCTTGTCCAGGCGTTCCCGCTTTCAGTACATTACCAGAAATTAAAAGGTTCGTATTTTCCGGTCCATAACTGTCAATACCTGAATCTGCCATGATATAGTTTTCTGTGTTTGGATCAGTCTGATAAGCTCGTTCATAGCTATAAAATCCAAAGCGCTGCATCCAGTCCGTTACAACATTATTTGAAACAATAATTTTGTCGATTGCATTCGGACCGCCGTTAAATCTATAAAGCTGGATTCCGCTTTTACCGGAATTTGTTACAACGTTGCCAGAGATGGTAGCACCGCTCGTAAATTCCAAAGCAATTCCATTTTGCTTCCCACTATTTTTCACTTGGTTATTAACGACTTGCGCAGTTTGAACTCTGCTAAGGCTGATTGTGCTTGATCCAATTTCTTTCGCATCCACGATTAGATTTTCAAGGCGAATATTTTTGATGAGTTTATAATTTGCGCGATTCTCTTCATCAAAGCCTGGTGAGAATTGAATGATATTCGCTCCATCGCTTTTGCCTGTAGTGTCATAGGTTAATGTTAAATCTTTAATTGTCACATTTTCAAGCTGAATCCCCGCACCCGGAGTTTTGTTTTTAATAATTCCGCTTACACCTGTGACAGCTTTTGTGAACACAAATTTTGACTCTGCAGCTCCCTTGCCGCTCAGTGTCACATTGGACGGGATTAATAGCGTACTGTCAAAATAGTACGTACCCGCTGGGATAGTTACTTGATTTATTTCACCTTTATTCGCCGATGCTTCTTCCATCATTTGATTCCATTTTTTCACATTGTCACTGCTAGCTGTCTTGTCGTTTGCTTTTAAAGTTACTTGAATCACGTGATTTGCTGCTGCGTTTCCATTTTCCGGTAAAAGGAAAAATACGCCCATCACTAAGAATAAGGCTACAATCCACTTTTTCATTGTTAACGCTCCTTTTTTTTAAAAAAAGAAGAGTTCGTTGATGTAGCTCAAGTGTCCTCTCTAAGACAAGATGCCTATAAAATTCAATTATTCTTTTTTCGTGTTTGCAACTTGATTTCCTATTGCTTGCTTCTTTTTCATTATTTTTTTCTTACCTTTTCTGTATTCTCGAGAGAAGCTAACTCCATTTTTGTTTTCCGGCCTCCTTTTCGTTCTCCATTGTATACTAAGATTGTGCATTTTTTCAACCGAAACGACTTGCATTTTAAAAATAGTTGTATCAATGGATTGAACTGGAATCTAGTTGCATTTTTTGAAATTATTTACCATTTTTCACAAATTATATGTATGCGCTTCCAAGCAAAAAAAGAATTCTGTATACAAATAAATACAAAGAACAAACTAATTTCTAATGTTTTTCAGTTTTCCAAAACGCTCTTCTAGCATTTGATGGGCGTTGATACTTTTTAGCCCATTAGTCTTCGCTGCGAAACTAGCAAAATTCAAGCCTGCTCCGAAAATTTGCAATGCACCATTTCCAAGGTCACCATCTTTTAGCGCTTCGATACCGTCTGTTAGAAAGTGATCGCTTTCATCCAGATGGCAATCCGGCAAATATTTTCCACCTTCAGCATAAAGCTTAATATTTTTTAGAATTTGTTCTGTCGTTGCCGCAGAGATATCAGCATCAAGCGCTATCAACATATCATTAATGGGTTCAACAAGGATTGCATAGCCCCCACCAAATTGTTGGCACTGTTTTTTTATTTCTAGTCTTCTTTCTTTTGCCATCACTTTCCCCACAACCTTTCTTTCATGAATTCGAGCTGCTAGTATTAACTATGGCCGCTGTTACGACAACCGCGCTTACGATAACCGCTTGTTCGATCGCGATGAGAGCTGTCAAACTTACCATCAGCTGTTCTGTCTGCTCCATGCTCAATTCGCTTGTTTTTTGCTCTACATATAAACTAAGCGCCAGCGCAGTTTGGAAATTCTTGTCAAAACGAAGTCCCGAAAGCATCTTCACTTCTGCGTACAACTGGTCAAACTGCTGGTCGAAATTCGATCCATTTAATACGAAAGCAAGCACGCCAATTGTACTATAGAAAAGCTCTTGAGGTTTAATATTTTGCTTCTCAAGCTGTTTAAGCACCGTACGCACACGCTTTACATACATAGGATCTTTCTTGCGACAAAGCAGTACCGAAATTCCGGCCAAAAATTGTAACCCATTATTTTTTTTGAATCCTATTTCATCAAAGCTTGTAAAATAGAATTCTGTTAAGTCGGCCAGTTCACTTGGTTCATATTCTTCGTCCAACATTGCGAGCAACACACTCATCGAGATATCTTCATTGCCTGTCAAAAACGGGTGATGTTGCTTAATCGCCTCATGCACTTTTTTAGCCCGAACGATCGTCTCAGCAACCTGATCCGAATCAAGAGACATAAGCGCTTGTGCGGCAAAGTACGTATACTCTGTACGCGGGAACTTTCCTTCAATCAACGCTTGATAATTCGCAAACAACTGCTCAACATCAGCCAAGTTTTCACGATTCTCTTTCAGCAAAAGTCCAGCAAGTGCCGCGCGAACATTTGTTGTTAATACGGTAAAAGTTCCAGCCCTTTCTTTAATCAATTGATTCACCTTGCTAAAGCGCTGAATATCAAGTTGTTCATCTTGACCGGCAAACAAACGAGCAACCAAGTAGCGAATCCGCTTATCAGTATACTTGACCGGGCTTTTCCTCAACTTCTCATAATTCTCTTTCAGCCGAGTAACCATCCGTCTCGCATCTCCATTTTGTTGTGTCATTCTTTTTGCCTCCTTCATGTTGGGTTTATGTTCCACTTTCAAGTATAGCGGAAAGCAGAAAAATTTTCCTTTTAAAAAAGCCGTCGCAGCATTTTTGCTACAACGGCTTTCTATTCATCAAAAGATGATTTTAATTATTTTTGGATGTTAGCTACAACGCCAGCACCAACAGTACGTCCACCTTCACGGATAGAGAATTTAGTACCGTCTTCGATCGCTACAGGAGCGATAAGTTCAACAGCTAATTCTACGTTATCCCCAGGCATTACCATTTCAGTACCTTCTGGAAGCGTAACGATACCAGTTACGTCAGTTGTGCGGAAATAGAATTGCGGACGGTAGTTGTTGAAGAATGGAGTGTGACGTCCACCTTCTTCTTTAGTCAAAACATAAGTTTCAGCTTTGAAAGTTGTGTGTGGAGTGATAGTTCCTGGTTTAGAAAGAACTTGTCCACGTTCGATATCTTCACGAGCAACCCCACGAAGAAGTGCACCAATGTTGTCTCCAGCTTCTGCATAATCAAGAAGCTTACGGAACATTTCTACACCAGTAACAGTTGTTTTAGAAGTTTCGTCTTTAATACCAACGATTTCAACTTCGTCCCCAACGTTAACTTTTCCACGTTCAACACGACCAGTTGCAACTGTACCACGACCAGTGATCGAGAATACATCTTCGACTGGCATCATGAATGGTTTGTCGTTATCACGTTCTGGAGTTGGGATGTAAGAGTCAACAGCATCCATTAATTCATGGATTTTGCCTTCCCATGCAGCATCTCCTTCAAGAGCTTTAAGAGCAGAACCTTTGATTACAGGAATGTCATCACCAGGGAATTCATATTCGCTTAATAGGTCACGAACTTCCATTTCAACTAGTTCTAATAGTTCTTCATCGTCAACCATGTCGCATTTGTTTAAGAATACAACGATGTAAGGAACACCTACTTGACGAGAAAGAAGAATGTGTTCACGAGTTTGTGGCATTGGGCCATCAGCAGCAGATACTACTAGAATAGCTCCGTCCATTTGCGCAGCACCTGTGATCATGTTTTTAACATAGTCAGCGTGTCCTGGGCAGTCAACGTGTGCATAGTGACGGTTAGCAGTTTCGTACTCTACGTGTGCAGTAGAGATTGTGATACCACGTTCGCGTTCTTCTGGTGCACCATCGATTTGGTCATAAGCAGAAGCTTGTGCCATTCCATCTTTAGCTAAAACAGTAGTGATAGCTGCAGTTAATGTAGTTTTACCATGATCGACGTGTCCGATTGTACCAACGTTAACATGGGGTTTTGAGCGGTCAAATTTTTCTTTTGCCATTTTAATAAAATCCTCCTTAATGTTTAAAAAAGTGATATTTAATAGTTGCTAAACGAAAAATCATTCAGCAAATACTTCCTAATTAAAGTTATACTTGAAGAACTCCGGAAATGCAACGATTATTCTTCGCCTTTATTTCCGCCGTTTTTCTTGATAATTTCTTCTGTAATCGACTTAGGTGTTTCTTCATAGTGATCAAATTGCATCGTGTACGTACCGCGACCTTGAGTTGCAGAACGAAGGTCAGTAGCATAGCCGAACATTTCAGCAAGTGGAACGAAAGCACGAACAACTTGAGCGTTACCACGAGCTTCCATACCATCTACACGACCACGACGGCTTGTGATGTTACCCATGATATCCCCAAGATATTCTTCTGGGATAACAACTTCAACGCCCATAATCGGTTCAAGAAGAACTGGATTACATTTTTTAGCAGCGTTGCGAAGCGCCATGCTTGCAGCAACTTTAAATGCCATTTCGTTGGAGTCAACATCATGGTAAGAACCATCAAATAGTTTCGCTTTAATGTCAATCAAAGGATATCCTGCAAGGACACCATTTTCAAGCGCGCCTTCAAGACCTGCTTGAACCGCTGGAATATATTCACGAGGAACAACCCCACCGACGATTGCATTTTCAAATTCGAAACCTTTTCCTTCTTCGTTAGGCTCAAAGTGAATCCAAACGTGACCATATTGTCCGCGACCACCAGATTGACGTACAAATTTACCTTCAACGTCTGCTGCTGTACGGAATGTTTCACGGTAGGATACTTGAGGTGCCCCAACGTTAGCTTCAACGCGGAATTCACGTTTCATACGGTCAACTAGGATATCAAGGTGAAGTTCACCCATACCAGAGATGATCGTTTGACCAGTTTCCGTATTTGTTTCAGTACGGAAAGTTGGATCTTCTTCTGCAAGTTTCGCAAGAGCTTGACCCATCTTATCTTGATCAGCTTTTGATTTAGGTTCAATCGCAACCGAGATAACTGGTTCAGGGAATTCCATTGATTCCAAGATAATTTGATTCTTTTCATCACATAGAGTATCCCCAGTTGTAGTATCTTTAAGACCTACAGCTGCAGCAATATCACCGGAGTAAACGATATCGATTTCTTCACGGTGGTTTGCGTGCATTTGCAGGATACGACCTACACGCTCACGTTTACCTTTAGTCGAGTTTTGCACGTAAGAACCTGAGTTCAGTGTACCCGAGTAAACACGGAAGAAAGTAAGACGACCAACATAAGGGTCAGTCATAACTTTAAATGCAAGAGAAGAGAATGGTTCTTCATCGCTTGCATGACGTTCGTCTTCTTCACCATCAGGAAGAGTCCCTTTGATTGAAGGAACGTCAATTGGAGCTGGAAGGTAGTCGATAACTGCATCTAACATTGGTTGAACACCTTTGTTTTTGAATGCAGTACCACAAACGACTGGATAGAACTCAACAGCTAGTGTTCCTTTACGGATCGCTGCTTTAAGCTCATCTTTTGTGATTTCTTCACCTTCAAGATATTTCATCATAAGCTCTTCGTCAAGTTCAGCAACTGCCTCAACGAGTTTACCATGATATTCTTCAGCAAGATCTTTCATATCTTCAGGAATTTCTTTGATATGAGGATCGTTGCCTAGATCATCTTCGTAGTATAATGCGTTCATTTCAATTAAGTCAATGATACCTTCGAAAGTATCTTCAGCACCGATTGGTAATTGAATTGGGTGAGCATTAGCATCTAGACGATCATGGAGTGTTCCTACAGAATAAAGGAAGTCAGCTCCGATTTTATCCATTTTGTTGACGAATACTACACGAGGAACCCCGTAAGTAGTAGCTTGACGCCAAACTGTTTCTGTTTGCGGTTCAACACCCGATTGAGCATCAAGAACTGCAACAGCACCATCAAGTACACGAAGAGAACGTTCAACTTCAACTGTGAAGTCTACGTGTCCCGGAGTATCAATGATGTTTACACGGTAACCTTTCCACTGAGCTGTTGTTGCAGCAGAAGTGATCGTGATACCACGTTCTTGTTCCTGCTCCATCCAGTCCATTTGGGAGGCACCTTCATGCGTTTCACCAATTTTGTGAATGCGCCCTGTATAGAAAAGAATACGTTCAGTAGTAGTGGTTTTCCCAGCGTCAATATGCGCCATGATACCAATATTACGTGTCTTTTCTAAGGAGAACTCTCTTGCCATGTTGTCTTTCTCCTTCCATATAACAATTTTTAAGCGGCCTGACCTTTTATGAGAAGGCCAAAACCAGCATTTTTCTTACCAGCGATAGTGAGCAAATGCTCTGTTTGCATCTGCCATTTTATGAGTGTCTTCACGTTTCTTAACAGAAGCACCTGTATTATTAGCAGCATCCATGATTTCGCGAGCAAGACGAAGTTCCATCGTTCTTTCACCGCGAAGACGAGCGTAGTTTACTAACCAACGAAGACCAAGTGTAGTACGACGATCTGGACGTACTTCGATTGGAACTTGATAGTTGGCACCACCGACACGGCGAGCTTTTACTTCAAGAACCGGCATGATGTTTTTGATCGCTTGATCAAAAACTTCCATTGGATCATTACCAGTTTCTTCTTTAATGATGTCAAAAGCAGAGTATAAAATCGCTTGAGATTTTCCACGTTTACCATCAACCATCATTTTATTAATTAAGCGAGTTACCAATTTCGAGTTATAAATCGGATCTGGCAAAACGTCACGTTTAGCAACAGGACCTTTACGAGGCATTGGATATCCTCCTTTCATAGAATAAACTTTTTAAATTATTTACTTGCTTTAGGTTTCTTCGTTCCGTATTTAGAACGGCTTTGAGCTCTATTTTCAACACCAGCTGTATCAAGAGCACCACGTACGATATGGTAACGTACCCCTGGTAAATCTTTTACACGGCCGCCGCGGATAAGAACAACACTGTGCTCTTGCAAGTTGTGGCCGATACCTGGGATATAAGCTGTAACTTCGATTCCGTTACTTAGGCGCACACGAGCATATTTACGAAGCGCGGAGTTCGGTTTCTTCGGAGTCATTGTACCAACACGAGTACAAACACCACGTTTTTGCGGAGAATTTACATTAGTAAGTTCACGCTTGAAAGTGTTTAGCCCCTTGTTAAGTGCTGGAGAGTCAGATTTTTTTGATTTAGATTGACGCGGTTTGCGAACTAATTGGTTAATAGTAGGCATTGGATGGGTTCCTCCTTTCCTGTTTTAGTAGTTCCACACATCCAGGTGGTTCATTTTTTCGAAAAAATAAAATTGCTGTAGATAATCTACAACATTCATTATTTTCAAGACCTCTATAGTAGAGGCACCTTGATTATCTTAACATTTGATGTTTTATGTGTCAAGCAGTTTATGAAATGTTATATAGAGCAAAACACCGATGTGTACAATTTGATATTATTGTTATTTTTGGTATAATCGAAAATAAAAAGGGAGTTTTACATCATGATGAATTGGAATGACTTATTAAGCACTACAAGAACCAATAGCAAAAATAGATTTAAATCGTCAAACGATATTCGTAATGCTTTTGAAAATGATTATCAAAGAATTATTATCAGCGCTTCCTTTAGAAGGCTACAAGATAAAACTCAAGTTTTTCCTCTTGATAAAAATGATTTTATTCGCACTCGATTGACTCATTCTATAGAAGTTTCACAAATCGCTAAATCACTTGGGGCTAAGGTAGGAAGTGATATTGTCGAAAATAAAATTGATTCGACATTCACTGAATCACATATAAAAACGCTTTCCGATTTACTAGCCTGTGCTGGATTACTTCATGATATGGGTAACCCACCTTTTGGACACTTCGGTGAATGTGCCATTCGACAATGGTTTGCACAAAATATGAATAAAATACAATTTGATGGTTCTACTTTAAAAGTCACTTTGGATACGCAAATGCAAGAAGACTTTCTTCATTTCGATGGGAATGCCCAAGTAATTAGACTTATTACAAAACTTCACCAATTGTATGAAGGAATGCAGGGTATGAACCTAACTTGTGCAACAGTAAACACTTTACTGAAATATCCAATTCCTTCATCCGAAGTAAATAAAGAAGACTCTAATGTAAAATACAAAAAGATGGGGTATTTTTCCGCAGAAAAAGATACTTTCAAAATGATTACGCAAGAAACAGGAACATTAAATTATAGGCACCCAGCCACTTTCTTGTTAGAGGCCGCTGATGATATAAGCTATCTATTAGCAGACCTTGAAGATGGGATGAAAAAAAAACCTTATAAGCTTAGGACAATTACATAAAGAATTAGCTTCACTAAAAAATGACCCTAACAAATTTGTGAGAGATTGTTATTCTGATTTAGAAAGAAAAAGCCTGCTTGAATCTAATCATGAATTTCTCTTATTTCAACAATGGATTACAAATAATGTACGCAGATTGTTAATAAATTCGGTTATTGATACATTTAACCAAAATTACAACGTGATCATGGAGGGTAGATTTACTGATGCATTATTGGATAAATCAGATGTTAAAAATCTAGCCGATGAATTAGAAAGAATTTGCATTAAATATATTTTTTCTAATTGTGATATTAGGAAAATCGAATTAACTGGAAAAAAAATCATTTTCAACCTTCTTGACACTTTTGTCCCCGCTGTATTATATTATGATTCAGATTTGGATGAGCCCAACAAAGACGAGAACAAGCGACTACGAAGCCTGCTTTCTGAAAATTATTTTAATGCCTATAAAAAAGCCTCTGATAAGAAAGACAGAAAAGAAAAGCTGTATTTACGTTTACTGCTAGTTACAGATAACATTTGTGGAATGACAGATAGTTATGCAAAAAGCCTCTACCAAGAGCTAAACGGAATCTCATAATAAAAGCCGTATGAGGCGAGATTGAACTCCTCATACGGCTTTTATTAATTCCACCGCTCTACCCTAGCAGATACACCTTCTCACTGTTCCTTCTTATAGGCTATTCCTCTTTTTTTAAAATTCTTTGATAGGAAGATAATGCAAATGCCAAGCCTCCCGCAACCAGCGCTAGCCAGCTAAACCCTTTTAAAACGATTGAACCAATAACAAAAACAGTAATGAAAATGCCAATATCTGTTAACCAAGCTTTCCGCTTTGTGTCATAGAAGATATTCTTTCTCTTTTTATTCACGTAACCTAGCGCCAAAAATGAGAAAATTCCAAGAACCATCATGAAAATAACCCAAGCGATATTTTTAAGAATAATACCTATAACAAACCCGATAACAAGAAATACAGCTGTGTCTGTTATCCATTTTACTTGTGATTTCTTTTCCAAAATTCCACCCTCCCTTTGTCTAGCGCCTTACCGTAGATAATGTAGTTCGAGCATTTCCCCAGTCTCTTTTGTTATTTGAGAACTCATCAATGATTTTGTAATAATAATATTGACCTGTGGAGCGCTGGTAAATACTTTGTCTCATCCATCTAAAATTTTTGAACTGGCTTCCTGCAAAAGTAGTGACTACGGTTTTTGCGACCTGATTTCCCATAGGAACTCTTGATAGCCCTCCCATAAGCAGCGCTCGATACATTTCATTTGTCGTACTTAAATCCACAATTTTTCTTGTTTGCAGTAAATATTTAGAACCTCCTCCACCAATGGATTGATTACTTCTGAGCAGAGAACTTTGCATTCCATTCGGATAGTCAACGATCTGTCTTGTGCGTTCCCATTTTTTCCATCTTGCAACTTAGAAGAATTAGATGTCATTTCTGCGGCACTAACCGGACTAAATAAAGGTGTAATGAAAGTGATAGCAAAGATTGTTAAAAGTAACAGACTTCTGTGTATAAAAGCTCTTTCATTCATTTCAGTAAAACATCTCCTTTTATGTTTTACCGATTATAGCATGCTCAAGAGTGATTTTGACTGATTTTTAGGAAAATTCACGTTTTTTTCACATATCTCTTTCCATTCCGTAACTATGTTCCGTTTTTTAAACTTACCTAGAGCTTTATCTCTTTGAAATGACCATCAGACATGTATCCACCGCTATTTCCCCAAACTATCCAGATAACCTTTCCTTACTTAAATAAAAAACACCCATCAAGATTGATGAGTGCTTTAAACTTATTTATTTTCTTCCCGAAGTCGTTCATACATCATAATAAACAAGACGACAAGCCCCACTGCAAGCAGTATGTGACCCAGACCGGCAATGCCAGAAACCGCCGCACCTGTTTCTTTGCCCAAAACAGTCATTGTACCATGGAATGTCAATAACCCAACGGTAAGCAGAAGTCCCGCATTGTAGATATAGTAAAAAGCGTTAAATTTCTTGCTCGCCATAATGCCAAAGTTTTTTTCAAGTAGCAAGACGATCAAAAACATGAACATTCCTAGCATAAGTAGATGTGTATGCAGCACAGAAAGCTGCGTTTTTCCGGTAAACTCGGTGTATTTTGTAATTTCGCGATAGTAAATTCCGGCTACAAGCCCTAACACACAGTAAAACAATGAAGTCGTCAATAATTTTTTCATCTGGTAATCTCCTTTTTTCTAAAAATTTATCCTAAACCATTTAGTTTTTGATACAAATCCTTTGCGTAGCTGTCGGTCATGCCACAGATAAAATCCGTCACAAGCAAAAGACGCAAGTATAATTTTACGGTTTCGTCTTGCCCCGTCGCGTTTTTGCGGTAGCAACCCACGTAGTTGTCCGAGATAAGTGACATCAGCCGCTTGTCTTTCGCGGTTTGTTGCTCAGGCGCTTTGCTATCGTAATAAAGCACCGCTGGGATGTAGCTGTCGAGTAGTGAAGCGATAATTTGACTGCCAGCAATTTCGGATTCAACTACGCCAGAGTTCGTATAGATATAATTACGTGAGAGGTTCTGCAAAATTTGTACGAGTTGAGCAGCCTCGGAAACATCAAGCAGCGACTCAGCGAAGTTTCCCTCCATAATTTCCTGATAATGATCATAAAACACCTCAAGCGACCGGTTGATCAGTTGGCCGCGAACGTTAGACGCGAGCCATTGCTGGGCAATGAAAGCTTCTTCTTGACCCTCGTAGCGGTCTGCTTTTTTCTTAAGTTCATTGAAACATGCCGCCGTCACTCGGTTATGATCGGGAAATTCTTCAAAGCCGCGTAAAATTTGCTGGATCGTTACGGTTCCTTTTTTGACGCCGTCTTCAAGATCAGCATTCAGGTACGCAATATCATCTGCCACTTCAAGCAGGAAAGTAAGCGGATGACGATGGCTATAGGCGCCGGTTGCAGCCGTTACTTCTTTAAAAAATTGCCTCATCTGCGTAGAAGTAGCCGAGTTTTTTGCTGCGAATTTGTTTTTTATTAATTTCTAAGGAAGAAACTGGATATTTGATAACACCATTTAGTGTTGCATGCGTCAAATTTAAACCATATTCATCAAACAGGTAATGCAGTTTGGATACTACACGCAGAACTTGGGCATTCCCTTCAAAGTGATAGAAATCTTGTTTCATTTGTTCAGTCAAGATAGCCGTTAGTTTTTTGCCGTCGTATTCAAGCACATCCAGATTTTCTTTAAACCACTCGCGGATTGATTCTTCGCCAAAATGGCCAAACGGCGGATTTCCCATATCATGTAGTAACCCTGTACAGGATAGGATATCGGCAATTTTTTCTGCATGTTCCGATTTGAAGCTCGGGTCAAGACCGTCTTCAATAATTTTATGCGAAACCATGTTGCCCATCGATTTGGCAATGGTCGAGACTTCGATCGAATGCGTCAGCCGTGTGCGAACAAAGTCGCTTTTTTCTAACGGAAAGATCTGAGTTTTATCTTGAAGTCTCCGAAATGATGCGCTCATCACGATTCGCTGATAGTCATTTTCAAACGCGCTTCTGATATCCGTGCTTTTGCTCCGCGTTACAGCTGATTCGCGGCGGCGTTTGTCATTTAAAAGTACATCCCACTCCATCTTAAATCCCTCGTTTCTTTTACTTCTGAATCAATTTTTTATAATATCTGTTCATAAAATCATCGACTATAATTTTAGCATGAGGTGCAATTTTTTGCGGGATTGAATTTGCTGGGTAAAACTTAGCTGCTCGTGTTTCATTTGTTGTTTGGACAAGCTCGCCCTTGTAATCTCGGCACACGTAAAGTAGCGTCACGAAAAAGCACTCATCCCCGTTTGGATAGGTATAGGTTTGCTCTTTCCCACTATAAACTTCGACAAATTCTAATTTACCAGCCGTAAGCCCCGTTTCTTCATAAATCTCACGTTTTGCTCCTTCTTCGACAGTTTCGCCAAGTTCAAGGGAGCCGGCCGGAAAGCCGAATAGATCGTTATCAGTCCGCTCAATAAAGAGAATTTCGTCTTGTTCGTTCAAGACGGCGATGCATACTCCGACAATGAGAAGCGGCCTATGACCGACCAGTTTTCTAAGTTCCAATACGTAATCCATGATTCCACCTCTTTTGCAGCATCTCCCTTTCTACTATAACAGAAAATCGGATTTTAGCGCCACAAAATTCGACAAGCAAAAACTCCCTACTTTTAAGAAAAAATCAGCAGAAATATTCTCCCACCGCTTGATCTCCCTTGACAACTCAACTCCCTCAAGCCTACACTTTTACCAAGTAAAGAATGGAGTGATTTTTATGCCGAAAGTAATCATCGGCGCCGGCGAAACGCGTATCCCCGGCTGGCTTTCCACTCAAGAAAATGAGCTTGACCTCTTGGACGCCAAAACTTGGCTCGCACTTTTTGACGAAAATAGTATCGATGCACTGCTTGCTGAACATGTGTGGGAGCACTTGAGCGCTGCAGACGGTGTTCTTGCTGCCAAAAATGCTTTTCGATTTTTAAAGCCAGGCGGTTATATCCGCATCGCTGTTCCCGATCGAAATTTCCGAAACGAAGCGTATCAAACTTTAGTGCAAGTTGGCGGTCCTGGACCAAAAGACCATCCTGCAGCATCACACAAGATTGTTTATGATGCCGCACAACTTTCTGCGAGCTTCGAGTCTGCCGGTTTTGAAACGGAGCTGCTTGAATACTGCGATCCGGATGGGAACTTTCATTATCGTTACTGGAATCCGGAAGATGGGTTGATTGGGCAGTCGCTGCGTTTTGATACACGCAATACGGAAAAAGAACTTGGGATGGTTTCGATTGTGCTTGATGCACATAAGCCACTTTTGATAAAAGCCTAGTTCAAAAGATATACGGGATGATAATAAATCCCAAGTAAACACAAATTAACAGCAGGTAAACGGTGAGGAGAATCGCCAGTTCCATTTGAATTTTTTTCCCACTCAGCATTCGCCAAAATAGGACGTTCAGAAAAATGAAAAAGACATTTAGCCATTCTATCACGCTGCTTGTTGACATTTTTATGTAAAAATTCACCAAAATCATCACGAGGGTGTAAAGCATAATTCCTATGTATATTCCGAACCAATATTCATTCATCGCTACATTTTTTCTCAGCATAAAATATGAATTTATAACATAAGCGGAAAAAAGTCCTGTGACAACGGTCAACAGAAATAATGGTAAATCGATTGGGTGCCCGCGACTTTCGCCAATACCTAAATGCTCTGTCACCAAAACGTGGACGTTATAAATTCCAAGAACTATTCCTAAAAAGGAAAAAAAGACTGGTAAACAGCAAGGAATTCGTTTTCCACTTCCATTTTATGAAGATAAATAGGGCACTGACGAGCGATAAGCCAATTACTGTCGCCAGCGTACTGCTCTTGATATCTTTCCATATGAATGGATAGAACATTAATAATGCCATATTCGCTAACAGAAGATAATTAAGAATGAGTGAAAGGCATTTGCTCCAAACGGATTTCCGCTTTTCAAAGATATCTAGATTGTGCATACAAATGCCTCCAGCAAGGAGTGTAAAAGCAAGCATTAGGATACTATATAAAATCGACATGTTTTTTCTCCCTTAAAGACTTCTTTCATAGATAGTAACAAAAAGTATCAATCACATAATAGAACTAGATTACCATACAAAGCAAGGCAAGAAAGATTACTTCATTTATGCAAGCAACCCGATACTTTTATTGTAGCATAGTCTTCATGTAGCAATTAGTGTAAAAGCAACTGTTTGCTAGATTTCCATCTAATTATTTCCCGGGTAATAAAAACATGTTAATTTTTAGTAAAGCACGACTCAATCGTTTCAAATCGGGGTATAAAAAAGTAGGAGCAACATCTGTGAAAGGGTGATGAGAAATGACGAACTATACGCGTATTTTAGTTGGAGTTGACGGATCAAATGAAGCCGAAGCGGCGTTCAGGCGTGGAGTGAAAATGGCTGTAAGTAGCGGTGCAGTGCTTGGCATTGCGTTTATTGCAGATATTCGCCGACTCGCCCCTTTACTTGATTACGAGCGAACTTTTATAAATAAAGCTAAAGATTATGGTGAAGAGCTTGTTGGCATTTATAAGAATGAAGCTGAAAAAGCTGGAGTAAAACTCATCGAAACATATGTTAATTTCGGAACACCGAAAAGTACTTTTGTGAAAAAAATCCTAAAAAATTTCCAAGCTGATCTAGTCCTTGTTGGGAAAAGCGGGCTTTCTGCAACGGATCAGCTGCTTCTGGGCAGTGTCACTGAATATGTGGCTAAGAATTCGCCCTGCGATGTGATCGTCGTTCACGGTCAAGCATGGGATGAGAAGAAAGAAGTTTGAATGAGAAAAACCCTCAGGAGCATGTGCTCCTGGGGGTTTTTCTCAATTTATGGATTGGTCGCTTTATTCTGGCTGCTAAAATAAGATTAGCTATATTCACTTCTGTTTTTGGCGCTTCCTAATGCTATTTTGTATATCTAATCCTAAAATTGTTGTAACTACCACCTCAATCAAAAATGAAGCTAATAAACCACTTGACTCCCCTTAACATCGCTATTGATTTTCTTTATTAAGCATGTACCTTTCGTTTATCAGTGGCCGAGGAACTCACAAAATAGCTGGTAATTTGACTTGTCCTCGAGCCTTTTCAGTATAACATGCCCACCGTTTGCTTTAGCAGTTGTATTTGTTCTTTCAAACCTTTTTTATTTCACCCTCATAATCTAGCAAAATAGTGGGTGAAGCCCTAAAATTTAAAGATATAACCTAGTGATTGCCACTTACTAACCATCACTACTTGATTCCGACTAGATAGCGCTTTTTATTCTACCCTTCCTGACCCTAGAGAAAATGTTGTTTTATCACCATCATCACATTCAATAACAATGGATTCTGTTCCCTTTAAGTAGTAATCTTCGATTACATTTCTAAATCCCATACTCCATAATAAAGAACCACCATTTTCATAAACAAGTACATCTAATTCACAAATGAATACAATATATTTAGAATCTGAATCTATCATTATTTCATATAACAAAGAAGGCAATTTTCCTTCAAACAATACAGTCTTAGTGGTATAGTCTAGACAAGCATAAATGCTGTTTATTCCTATGAATATATTATTTGATAAAGTTAACAACTTTATCTGGGTCTCCAAACCTATATCATAGTAAATAAATCCTATTTCACCCAAATTATTACTGAATTTTATGAATTTGTTACTCTCAGAAATTTCTTCACTGAATAAAAAAGAATTTTCATCTAAGCTTTGTTCTAGTCCAACCGCTGATTCATAAGATTTTTTCTCAAAAGAATCCATTTATTTCCCACCTTTGACAATTATTGTTAGTAGTCTATCTCCATCCCAAACAGATTCTATTTTTACGCCTCCGTTAGGACCTTTTAAAAAGCTCTCTTACAGTAGCTGTATAATTTACTGTTGGTGTATCAGGTAACTCCTTAGCTATATAGCTCCTAGATTCTGTTTTTAAAATATTGGAAGAATCATTCACTACATTTTTCAAATGATTATTCAAAAGTTCTCTGTTACTTGGCGTATCATAAATACCAATCTTACTTAATTCACTTTGCATAGTTTGTGACCTTTGAATGTTGTGTTTATTTCCCTTGGCTTTTCCGAAAAGATAGTCAAGTTTATTTCCTATCTCTGGATTTTTTAGTTTTCCAGCCTCACCGGCTTTCTCCATTATACCATCTGCCTTACTTCCCCCTCCAAGATTCACATCAAACCGCTGCAACGTAGCCTTCCATTTTTCCGTCTATGCAAGCACCTTCGAGCTACCAGAAGTCCCTAGACCGTCAACATCCGCCATCGCGAGTTGCTGTCGTGGCGGTAAGTTCAAACTATTCCCCCATTTCGCTCCGACTTTCCCGATCGTATCCAAACCGCACGATAACATTTCAATTCCGCTATGCGCGCATCCGCGAGCGCTCCTTTCAAACGCCTTACCCGCATCTCCGCTTGATTCTTCCCAATCCGAACCAAATCCTCTGCTTTCGACACCGCTGTTTGCTTCCCTCGCATTATCAGCTTACTAAGTTCCGCTAAGTGCCCCGTTTCCCCAAGCACTCGCGTCCCGCCAGACAACGCCTTCACGCCCGGAACTAGGTCAAACAGCGAAAATGCTCCACGTAATGCGCGTTCCGACGTAGCCATCTCACGCCCGGTCAGCCAATCATTTCCAGTCACTGCGGCGCTCATTTCTAAACTGCCATAAGCCATCCCAAGCACGAGACCAGCAGGAGGACAAAAAATCGCAACCCCGACGATCGCCACCGTCGCCGCAACATTGACCCAAAACTCCTTTTTCTCCTGTTCATCCTGAATCGACGTATACGCAAACGCACGCGTATTCAGCATCACCGCCCGAAAATCATTCTCTGAAACCGTCTCTTCCGGATTCAACTTCTTCCACGCCTGAAACTGGTTTTTCAACTGATCGGCGTACACATTACTCCCGCTAAACAAATCATCTATGGTCACTTCTGTTTTCGGCACTTCCCGCTGTTCCTGCGTATAGCTATTCACAAAAACCGTCTCTGTTTTCGTCGCTCCAATCCGATTCGTGGTCGTAAACTTGGACGCATCCAAATTCCGCATGCCTTCCACAAACCGATCTAGATCTTCAAAAAACGGCCGATCCATTTTCGTATGAACAAGTTCACCCACCCGCCCAGAAAACCGATGAAGCACGTCAAAATCCTCAAACAGTTCCTGCAGTTCCCCATCTAAACTCGTGTGACGAAACGAAATAACCCCATCACAATCCAAATTCCGAATGTCTTCCTCCGCCTCATCCAAATTCTCCGATACCTTTTTCAGCTCATCAATCGCACCCTTACCCCAGACACCTTTCCCGATCAAGTTCCCGATACTGTCATGCGCACGATCAAAATCACCTTCACGATAATCCACATCACGCATTGCCTTCACCTCCGCCGATGTTGAGCGCGGCCGCTATCTCCTGACCAATCTTTTCATCCGCTTGAACCATCTCATTCAAAATTTGGAAAACTAGCGTAGAAGATCGCTCATAATGATCCCTAAGCTCAAGCACACGCTCATTCGCATCCGGAACACTCTCCATCGTTTTCTTCGCATCACCCGCCGTCACATAATTCGCACTTTTAAGCGTGTTAATCGCCGGACCGATCACATGCTCAAACTCCCCCGCAATCGCAAGAAGATCCTTCGCAATATGCGTCATCTCCTCAGGATTAATCGTGATTCCGTTCGAACTCGTATAACCGCCCATCTGCTGTTGCGCCATTTAGAGCACCTCCTTTTCAGGAAACTTCATCTCTTCATAAAGCTTGCCAAGCAGCCAATAACCGCTTGCTTCATAATACTCATTCTGCTCAACATCAACCGCAATTAAACGCTCGTGCCAAACAAAAACGAAAAACTGCTGGTAAAACTTCGGATTCGACTCCTCACGTGGTATTTCTTTCGTCCGGAAAAATTCCATACTCAAAAAACGCTCATCCGGAACAGCTTCAGCCGCCCGCTTACGCTCGTCAAAAGTCAGCTTCTTGGTTAAAAATGTTGTTTCTTCCTCGCTGATTTCTCTCCGTAATAGGGGAAAATGATTTCTCAGTAACGCTAAAACGAACACCTTATCGAGCACTTCAAATCGATAAGCCTTGTTCTCTTCTATTTCAATCAAAATATAAGCATTTTCTGGATTAGTCTCGCTAAATCCAAATAAAAACTGGTTTAACCTAATATAGTTCTGACATTTTTGATACACTTCAAGCGCTTCAACTACCAAAGCGCCGCCGTCCGTTATTTGACCCGATTCATTCAAAATGTTCTTTGCCATTAAATTTTTATGAGCTTCTTCAAAGTTTCCTTCCAGTTCAAAAAGCGTTCTGCCAGGGAGTCCGAAAACCGTTTCGCCACCAAAAGCAGAAATCAGTAAAAATAATTCTTCGGTTTTAAAAGTATCGCTTGTCATAGGTTTTTCACCTCGCGTACCTCACTTGTATCCTCAAAGTCAGCCAAATACCCATTCAAATTTTTCAGCGCCTTGCTTTGCTTCTTAAATTCCTTCTTCACCTCAGCGTGATACTTTTCAATTAGCTCCATGTACGTCAAAAAAGCATCCCGCGCTTTACCGTCCCATTTTGCTGAACTTGCATAAGAAATAATCGCTTTACACTTTTTGTGCGTAGAACTGAGCGCATCTTCGACAATTTTGGCTTGTTGTTTAGCTGTCTCTACTTTTTCTGCACTGATTTTCACGTCTGCCATTTTCTAAGCCGCTCCTTCCGTTCCTCTGCTTCCCGTTCTTTACGGCGTTGCTCAAGCAGTTCCTCATGAACTACTTGAGCTTTATATTCTTCATATTTCTCGTAAGCCTTGCTTCTAGCACTTACAAGTTCCGACCGCTTTTCTTTCTCGCGGCTCAAATCCTTCTTTAACTTGTCCGTTAGTTTTTCCCGTTTTACATCAAAATGATTAGACGGTATCTTGCTGTTTGATAGATTCGGCACCGAATTTTGATAGCTCTTAATAAATTTTTCAGCCTCATCAATCCGCTTATCATGTTCGCGAACCGCTTCTTTCAAATAATCGTGTAGCTTGTCATAATCGTCTCGTTTCACCTCAGTAGGAGTCCTTCCAAATCCGAAAAGTCCCATCTTTCTCCCTCCTTGTTGCCTTTACAGCGGTGCTATAAGTTTAATTCGTTCTGCCTGACCTTGCTTAATGTAATAGGCTTCATACGGCGGTAGTGGCTGTTCTTTATACGGCTTGTTCATTACATCAAGCACGCTTTGGTCGCTGATTCTGCCGAGAAGTATTCCCGTTTTTTGTTTCTTAAATGCCGCCGATACATCATCATAAGCTCGATAAATCTGCCCGCTAACGGCACCTGCGACAAAAATAATACCATACGTGCGCCTTGATCAACTAAGCGCTGCAAACCAGTTTGCGAACTGATCGAAAGATTTTCCGCAAGAAATGCTGTATCTGCTACCACAACTACAACAGGCGTGATTCCCCGGATAAAGTCTTGTAGCAAACCATTTCCTCCCGATTCCGCTTGATAGTTTTGCCACGCTTGTTCCCTATTTTCAAGTAGCCCCGTCAGTTGCTCAACAACATGATCAAAGCTCGTCGTATCATTCCCATATAAGTTTATGCGACCGCGATAAGCTTGGAATCGTCCCGTCGATCCGTCAAGAATCGCCATGTCCGTATTCGCAGTTTGACTGAGAATCTCAAGCAACGACAGCATTGTCCGCTCAATCAAATCATTCATATCTGCAAGCACGAGTGTATGACCATTTTTTTGTAAATTCAAATCGATTGGCTCTACATCTTCAAAGTCGACCGCAAATGGAACCGCTCCGCTCGAAAGCATTGCCGTAACCTTCGAGTCAGCCAAGTATTCCTTAAGCGGCAACACATCCGGCACCATCGGAATCGGCGCTGGAACGGCTCCCTTCCAGTCCGCCTCCATTTTCGCAGCCTCATCTTGAATCGCTTCAATAATTTCAAGCGTATCTGCACCTTGAACCGGCAATGCCGCTTGGAATAACGTTGGATTTTCAAGCTTCACAAGCCCGCGTCCAGCCATTTCTTCAATCGTCAGATCCGTCTTACCGACAATATTGCGTGGTTCAGTCGGATCAATCATATAAAGCGAAATTTGTGTCTTAATATTCGCCAAAACCTGCATTCGAATCGCATTCGTGCGCACAGCGCTGATCGCAAGGTGAATCCCAACCCCAGCACCTTCACGTGCCACTTGCGCGACAAGTTTCTCAAAATCATCCTTATAAGCCGCTTCCTGTACCGAATCAAACGCATCAATCACAAGCAGAATCGAAGGAACTTCCGTACCACTTGCCTTTTCATACATTTCAATATTCGCTACACCATATTCGCTCAGCTTCTGCTTACGTTCCTTCAGTTCACGCGTCATCCGGCGAATCAGTTTATGCATCTTAATTTCCTCATCCACCATAATCGTATCCGCAACATGCGGCAAATCTTTCAGTGGCAAGAGACCATTCGTACCCAAATCCAGCAAATAAACATGCAAACGTTCCGGATTATGCTCACGAGCAAGACTCATTACAAGTGTTTGGAGGAACGTTGATTTACCATATCCAGGACTAGAAAACACCGCTAAGTGCCCATCTTTCGCCAAATCAAGTTGAAGCGGCTCCTGCGCTTGCATCTCTGGAATATCTAGGAATCCAACAATCGGCATAAGCGGATGCTTCGGAGCTTTCCAGCCGAAACGGTAATCAATCGGCGCTAAGTCCGGCAAGAAAATCTGCTCCGCAAGCGGTGGAAGCCAAGGACGCGGAAGCGGTTCAATCTGCTCGCTTTCCGTATAATCATGAATATGATCAATGACCGCATCAAGCTCAGAAGGCAACTTCGTCAGATCTTCTTTCTTATCTAAACCGCTTAAATCCTCCGTTAAAATGTCATACTGCCCAAGATCATTAATCGCATAGACCGTCGTGTCCAAATAATCTTCATTTTCCTTATCCGGCACATAATCCGCGCCGCTCCAAGCACTTTGGAACAACTCATAAATCTCATTATTACCGACTTGGAGATACGCCCGCCCTGGCAAAGTAATATCAGCCGCATCAGGCGTCTTCAAAATCTCATTTGAATCGCTCGCATTTTGCACTTTAAGCGCCAGTTTAAACTTCGAGTTCGACCAAATTTGATCATCAACAACGCCGCTTGGTTTTTGCGTTGCAAGAATTAAATGAATCCCAAGCGAACGTCCAATCCGCGCCGTTGAAACAAGTTCCTTCATAAACTCAGGCTGTTCAGACTTCAACTCCGCAAACTCATCCGAAATTAAAAACAAATGCGGCATCGCTTCCGTTGCTTTTCCTTGTTTGTATAATTTTTGATATTGATTAATATGGTTCACATCATGCTCGCCGAACAAGCGCTGCCGTTTTTGCAGTTCCGCTTTGATCGAAGCAAGCGCCCGCATCGACTGTGCCCCATCAAGGTTCGTAATTGTACCAAGTAAATGCGGCATGTTTTTAAACAAGTTCGCCATTCCGCCGCCTTTGTAGTCAATCAAAAGAAAGGCGACTTCATACGGATGGAAATTCACTGCAAGTGAAATAATATACGATTGGATAATTTCCGATTTCCCAGAACCCGTCGTTCCGGCCACAAGTCCATGCGGCCCATGTGCCTTTTCATGCAAATTCAGATTGACAATATCTTCCTTGCCGCGCAAACCGAGCGGCACCGCAAGACTCTTATACGTTTCATTTTTCGCCCAGCGCTGAGCGATCCCAAGCTCTTCCACACGCTCCACACCATACATTTCCAAGAAAGTAACCGATTCAGGAATCGAATTTTTCAAGTTCTGAAGATGATTAAGCGGCGCAAGCGCCCTCGAAATAGCTTCCTTATCGAATCCAGCAGGCAAGTGGTCTGGAACAAACGCGCGATCCACAAGTTCCCCTTGTTCCAAGATAATATTTCCACTATTTTGGTCGCGAATATCAACGACCGTCTTCACGTTCTCAGGCAGACTTTGCATCACATCTTGAACAAAAACAAGTGAAACGCCAAGTTCACTTGGATCTTCATTGAAAAACTCCATCACCGTGTGATCCAAAACAAGTTTTTCATCCGTAATTAAAACCACATAATGCGGCGCAAAAAATAATTTCTCATTTTGATTCGGGCGCTCCGCAATAGCTTGTTTCCGCTCTTTCAGAATCTGATAGAGCGAATTTAAAACCTGATCGCGCGAACGTTCATGATAAACAAAACCACGAACATTCACATCACGAATATTCGCATGCGGCAACCAGCGCATCCAATCCCATTCGGTTTTTTCTTCCTCAGGGAAAATCGTAACAAATTGCAAATCATAATAACTGTGAAACAAAGCCGTTTGCATCACGAGCATCTTAAGCTGTTCAAGCACGAGCTTACGCGGCCCAATATAACCAACCGGCCCATTCATTAGATCCGTTGCCACAGGAACATGTTTGACATCAAGATACTCGCCCTTAAGCCGCTCCGCTTCCGTCACAAGCTCATCCTTATCAAGCGTAAATTCTTCCTCACGAAAATCGACCGAAAAACTGCTCGGCTCCGTCCCCGTCCCAACACGGAATGTCAGGAAATCGTGATGCATCCGCGTTTTTTCATAAATGCGCGAATCAATCCGTAGCGCCATATCACGAATCTCTGTAATACTCGGATAGTGATAATCCAAGGCTTTACGCTGTTTCTCAGAAGCATCAAACAATTCTTTCGTTTTCCGTTTCAAATACAAATCGTAGTTTTCTTCGCGGTCTTTCATGTCAACCTTATATTTTTTGCTGTTTTTGATATAAGTAGTCAGTGACATAATCACCGTCATCCCTGTCATCGCAAGCGTCATCAAGATATAGATACCACGCGGCTGAAAAATCGAGATTAACACCGTGATCGCAATCATCACAAGCGGCGGTAGAATCAGTTTGAGAATCCCTTCTGTCGGCTTGGCCGGCTTGGCAGAAGGCTTTGAAAGTGTAATCTTGTCTTCCGGTGCGCGGTAGATAATCCGCGGTGAACGATGATAATCCGGATAATCTGCCCCAAAAACGCTGTCAGCCGCATAAAGCGAAGCAAGTCGCGTTTCAAAGCTGTTCTTTGGCCCCGTTAACGTAAGCTCATCTTGCCCAACAGCAATTTGAATCCCGCCGATGTACAGCTGATCACCAGCACCAAGCGCAATCGTCCCCTTTTCAGCACGTTCAAAATTGTAATAAATTTCGCCGCCGAAAATATGAGCCTCAAAAAGCGCTTCTTTCGTGTCGCGTAAGAGTACAAAATCGACCGGTAAGTTCCGCAAAACCACATCATTCTCGCTACCCGAACCGAAAGTCACAGAAAGCTCAGCCGAAACATCAAACGTCTCTACAACCAAATCATCCGCGAGAAAAAGCGACAAAGGTTTTGCTTCCTCCAGCTCAATTTTTGTCAGCGAATTAAACTCCAGCGCCGTGCTTCCAGCAAACCACGTCTCTTCTTGCAAATTTACATCAAAACCGCTATTCAGTTCAGGATAGCAAATATCATCTTCATGACCGCTACCGATCCGAACCACTTTACCCGGCTCCAAATGGTGTTTATGACAGGTTGTCCCGTTCGTCACAATTAGTAAAGCTTTGTTCATCATGGTTCATTCTCCCTTTATTCCGACTTCTCTTCATCACTGGTTAATTTCTCTTGATACTTTTTCAATTCCTCTTCAATTTTCGTTTGCTTCTCTACCGCTTGGTCACCAGAAATGCTCTTGTCATTTTGTACTTCTTCAAGCTGTTTAGTGAGTGCATATAAAATCAGCACATTATCTTGTAGCCGTTTTCCTGTATCAAGCGACGCATCGAAATCACCGCGCCCATTATAAATCCAGTACAGCAAGTTCTCTTGATCCGATTTCAAACTTAGCGTTTTCATAATGTTTTCTTTTTTCTTGTCATCAAGCTGTTCCCCTTGCAAATATGAAAAAGCCAGCTGATATTTCGCCGTTTGTGGAAGGTTTTCCGGTTTTTCATCCTCTAAATCCGTAATGACCTTTGAATAGTCCGTTTTCAAGAAATTTTCATTCGCCGTAAGGAGCCTATCTTGATAAGGCACTTTGAAAAAGGCAAAATAGCCAAGCGGAACCGCTAAAATCAGTGCCGCAATAATAAATCCAATAGCTAGCCCTTTGAAAGTACGAAACTTTTTGCGCGGAATAAGCGCCAGATTTTTTTCTACATTTTGTTGCTCTTTGATATAAGCTTCCTGAAGAATTTCCGTCAATTCCTGAACCGTCTTCGCTTCCGTAATTTGTTTTTCAAACGCCGTCCCACGCGCATTTTGAATCGCACCGGAGTAAAGATTATCGAAATTGTACTTCTTCGAAAACATCGCAATAATCAGGGCTTGGTATTGCTTGAAAAATTTGCCATCCGATAACTCATATGGCGGTAAAATATCTTTCAACCCGCGATGTATAATTTGCGGCATTAAATTATCATCAAAAACCAAATTTTCCGGGTGAATAAAAAACGTAAAACGCGTTCCAACAAGTCTTTCCAAAGTCCCTACATTTTTTAGTGCGCGCAGCTTCTCAAGCCGCGTCATCTTAAGTACAGCATCGAAGCGAGAAGCCTCTTCCGAAATCGTGTAATTCATTATGTACGCATCGTGTTCATGCTTAGCTACTGCCGTAACAAAATACGGCGCAGGCCTTTCCAGTAAAGCAAGCTGACCACGTTCTTTCACTCGCGTTCGGCTTTCTGGAAATATCACTTGGCAATTTCCATCTTCATAGTTAAAATCGTAGTTTACGCCATCCATTTCAATCGTTTTTTTCATCATCACGTCTTCTCCCTTTATAGAATTTGCAGAACATCCCCATCTGCAATATGGTGGTCCGTCAGTTTATCATCATCACTTAAAAGAATCCCTTTATTAACAGCCTTAATCGCACAAGTTGAACCGTTTGGCCGCTCAAGATTAAGCGTGTTTGCCAGATTTAAAATCAGCGCGCGAACCGTCTGGTGCAGCGGAATTCTCAGATCATAAGTCGGCTGACCCCAGCGTGTAAAGTCAACCGTTACATTAATGTGTGTCTTTTTTGCCATGTCCATCTCCTCCTATTCAAAAACCTTGCGGCTCACCGCATAGATACCGCCAGCAAGCACTAAACCCGCTCCTGCAAGAACAAAGAGTGTCGTTTTCCCCGCTTTATTTTCCTGCTCATCCGCATCTCCCTTATCAACTGATGCAGCTACTTGATATTCTCCATCAAATAGTTTCGCTTGCACTTGCTGCGCCGTTTGATCCGATTTCTCTTCACCCGTAAACAGCTGATCCTTCATCTTCTGATACGCATCTTGTTCCGCTTTCTTTTTTTTGACTAATCTCACGATCGAGCTTGTCCGTAAAAAGCGGTATCCCAAGTTTATCAAGCACCGTTTCCTTAGCGGCAGCTTCATCAGACGCCGCTTTCTCGGCGTCCGTTTCCTCCAAGCGATCCGTTTTAAGCTCCATCTTACCGTCATTATCTAAGTAGCCGTTTTCCGCAGCAACAGCATCCAAACTCGCGAAACTGCAGCTGATCAGAAAACAAAGTCCAAGGCAAACCCTAAGCTTTTTCATCGTGAAGCTCCTCCTTTTCGCCGGATCTATGAAAAACAAACAAATTAAGCACGATAAAGACAATCGCTGCGCCAATTAACGCATAAGTCAGCATCAAGAAATTGTTTTCTCCATTTAAAAGTCGATTGAGCAGAGTTTCTATATATTCAAGCGGCGAATAGGTTTGCAGTTTCCCGAACATCGAGTTGCGGTCTGTCGCTAATCCAATCGCATTCGTCAAGAATAAATACATGCTCATCAGCGCTAAAATCAAGAACATTCCGATCATACCAAGCTGCCGCAATAAATAAGTAAATCCAGCGACAAGCACAAGCATCACAAGCGTGCAAATCCCTATCCAAAGGACAAATCCGATTTCACCAACATCAAAAATTCTGCCTGATACCAATCCAATGACAATTCCTTCAAGAACCGCGGCTGCCGTTGTCAAAAACGTTAGCGGCAAGTTGCTTGAAGCAATCGAAAGCTCTTCCCGAAATACATCTTTTTGTCGCCTTTTCTTCTCATACGTTGCAATCACATAACCCGTAAATAGCGCTACGAGCGTAAAGATCAGCGTCATATAATAAGGTGTCGTTTTATCCCCCGCAATAATCGCCTTGCCATTAACTTTTTCTACCGGACTACTTAAGAAGTTATAGAGATTCTCATTTTGCCGTTCGCCGACACGGCTATTATTCATCACTTGCGAAAAATTCTTCGAGAATTTTTCATCAGCTTGAAGTTGTTTCGCGAGCGAGCTTGCAAGTGAGCCTGCTTCGTTAACTAAATTTTTTCCGCTTTGTTGAATCCCTTTTGCTTCATTATCAATTGCATCAAACGTTTTATATACCCCATCAGCCGCATCGAGGTTTGCACCTGTCGTTTGCGCAAGACTGGAACTTTGAGCAAGCAAACCGCCGAAATCGCCGCTAAGCGCCATCGTAGCTGCTTGTTCTTCAGCCGTTTTCCCAACCACATTCGTCTGGTCTTCCGCGAGCAGAACACTTTGCTTGCGCCAGTTTTCGATTTCTGCGAGCAGCTTCGCAAGACTTTCATTATTCGAAACCGCCTCAGCATTCGCCGCGACAAGTCGCGCCGAAAGATCGACCGAGCGCCCATCCGCGTCCGTCATCAGCACTTTATAGGCCGCAATTTGATCTTCAAAAGCTTGAAGCCGCGCCTTATAAGCCGTCACAACATGACTCGTCGATTTGTCTGCAATCGCCCCAATCAAATCGTTATTCGTACCGTAGAAAATTGAATAATATGATCCGGCGCTAGCCGCATCCGTCAGCGACTTACCAGAAAGATCGTCCGTCTTCCAGTCGATGCCATAATAAAGCGCAAACAGCTGCCCCGCTTGCTCGTACTGCTTCGTCACCCCAGTAATAAAACTCATTAGATCAAGCCCGCCAGACGTAATCTCATCATCCGTAAAATAAGCAGCCGGTTTTGTTTTAAGCGAGTATCCATCTGTTAAAATCGGTGCCGTAGCAACCTCCGCGGCGCCAGAATTATCTACCGGAAGATTCTGTTCCGCTTGGCCCGCTTCCACACCTTCCGAACCGTTGGATTCACCGCTTTCTTCCGAATTTTCACCTGTTCCCGGATCACTTGGATCAGCGCCGCCAGAACCGCCGGCTGTATTATCTTTCATTTCAACCGCCGAAACACCCCAAGAAGGCGATCCAGTGAGCGTCACAAAGTCCGTTGCAACCACATTTCCTTTCAGCTTAGGAACAGCCTTAAGCTCATAACTTACCGCATCAGCTTCATTTGCGAAATCGATGGTCATTTCTGTCCACGGCATTCCGCTTGTTACATTGACAGCAACCGGTATTTTATCTCCCGCTTGATTTGTTTTTATCACCGTGATGTCATTTGCACCAATTGCAAAGTGGGAATCTACCCATAGATGCAGTTTGACATTTTCTGTATCCGAGCTTTTAAGCGTAAAACTCTCCGTTTCAAGTTCAATACCATTTGTTCGCAAATCTGCTGCTTTCTGATCCAGCAACACGGCAATTTTTTCAGAGAAAGGATTGCTTTCCGTCCCGTCTGAATTAACCTTTGGCTTTTGCTGCAATTGCTCATTCGTAAAGTTATATTCCGGATATGTCAACATGAATTTCTTCGCAGCAAACTTCATTGATTGATACTGATCCACCGTAAAGCCGAGCTTCTCCATCACACTTGCATTATAATAATCAAGCTGTTTAATCGCATTTGCAAAATAATCGAGGAAACGCTTATCAATATCCGGTTTCAAATCCGCAATTCGATACTGTTCATTTTTCCCATCCGCTTGCCCCGATAAAATTTGCAGCAGTTCTGTTTTTACCGATTCTTGCAAATCTGCATTAATCGTCGTTTGTAACGTACTGTCCAGATTCGCAATTCGTTCATTTGTATCCTTAATATAATTTTGCAGTGCCGTAGCTTGAGACATCAACGAGAGCGATCCATCAAGCGTTTGAAGTTCACTGTAAAGCACACTATTTGCTTGCTCAAGCGCAGTTAAATCCGCCGAAACATCAGAACTCGAAAGCCCCGCCGTGTACTTCTGCAAATTATCCGAAAGAGCCGTTCCAAACGGTGCATTCGCTTCCTGCTGTGCAATTAGTGCATCAAGCGTCTTTTTATACTGTTCATTTGAAAGACCCGCTTCCTTGAGTGAAGCTTCATGCCCTTTTAGCAAATCTTGAAAACTTGTGAAACTTGTTTTTGAAACCCCAGTATAATCCTGAACCGCCTTAAACTGCTCCGTGTAGCCCGAAAGCGGATCATTAACCCCCGAATTAAAACGATCATTTTGTGTCTTTTGTTTGGCTACAAGTGTCTTGATATTATCCTGAGCTTCCTGCAAGTTCGTTAAAATGCTGGCGAAATAAACGTCGATTACCCGCTTATTCATATCCTCTAACAAATTAGATGCCGTTTTCTCCGCCTCAACCTTGAGATCATTATTGCCCGTATCATTAATCTTATAGTTCACGACAATTTTCTCCGGGTTGTCAGACGTCAAAGAGAGTGCTTTTTTTGAGAAATCACTCGGTATCACAATCATCAAATTATACACATCGCGCTTCAAACCGCTTTCAGCAACACCTCGGCTAACCGTTGCCCAGTCATGCGTCGTATCCTTCAACACACTCGTTTGAATTGCATCGCCGAAACGATAATTTTTACCAGAATAATCCGCGCCTTGATCTTCATTGACGAACGCAATGTTCATTTTATGTACTTCCGTACCTTGAATTTTCGTGTCACGGCTAAGCGTTTGATTGAGCCCGAGAACTGAAACAATCCCCGCCAGTGCTAACGCCAGCACTAAAAAAAAGCAAAATTTTCCATCTAATCTTCTTCATACCTATCCCACTCCCGTTTCTTAATGACCATCTTCTTTTATCCTAACAGTAAAATAAGCCATGTAACTCAAAGCTACATAGCTCTTCGTATCGTAGTTGAATCTCGTTGCATACAACAAAGTTCAAAAACCGAAGTTTTGCGATAATTAATTATCGTATTCTTCCTTTACATCATGATCTGTTTTGTTCTTTGAAGTATCCATTTGAGTTCAGAATGATTAAGTTTGGCTTAGCGAAGGTAAGTTCCCCTGTGAGCGAATGATTTCACTTTGAATACTTCCTTTTCCGTATAGCGTTGTTTTTTTTCTCTTTTCCCATCTTACCTAGCAAGTATAGCATAGAACATTGGCTATAATTGTGACAATAAATCGAACATTTGACGTTGTAATATTATTATCTCAAAATTCCATTTGTTGATGAAAAATAAGTAGATTTAATCGGACTTTCTTCCCTTTTTATATCGGAAAAGGTTATAATATAGCTAACTTACATTGAGGAGGATTTTATACTATGTCTGCATTAAAAGTTGCCCTTTCTTCTGACCATGGCGGTATTGAACTTCGCAAAACAATTGCTCATCTCTTGGAATCGCTTGACGTACCTTATCAAGAATTTGGTCCTGAAGCGAATGAATCTGTGGATTATCCAAACTTAGCTTTTACAGTTGCAAACAAAGTTGCGACAAACGAAGTCGATCGCGGCATTTTGATTTGCGGAACAGGTGTCGGAATGAGTATCGCGGCCAACAAAGTTCCCGGCATCCGGTGTGCGCTTGTCGGCGATACTTTCACGGCACACGCAACGCGTGAACATAACGATTCTAATGTCATCGCTCTCGGTGCACGCGTTCTCGGTCCGGGTCTTGCAGCAGATATTGTGAAAATCTGGCTCGAAACAGAATTTGAAGGCGGTCGTCACGAGACTCGTTTGAATCAAATTGCGGCATTTGAGCAGGCTGAACACTGATACTTATCCAGCTATCCACAACTTATCCACAAGCCAATGTTTTGTGGATAGCTTGTGGATATTCACTTTATTTTTATCTATTTTTATAGAGAAACGCCTAATATAGCTATTTTAAGTATGTGAATTTCGATTTTCGAGGTCGAATAACTTACTCTGTAGCGCTAAAATTGCTCACAAGTTATCCACAATATCCACAACCGGTGTGGAAAACCCTTTTTTTAATCCAGTTTTCCTTTTGTGGATAACTTTTATCTCTTTTATCATTTTTCTGCTAAGAAATACATTTTAAGAAAAAATTAGAGAAATGGATGTGTCACTATGAAAAAACTAACCATGGCTTTCTTCGGATTCGGAAAAAGTACAAATCGTTATCACTTGCTTACTTGCTAGAACGCCAGGATAGAATCTTTGTGAAAACTATTTACAATCCGCGCAATAAACCCGAACTGGAGAAAAACTATCCTGATACGATGTTCACAACGAAAGTGGACGATGTATTAAAGGACGAAGAAATCGATTTTATTTCAATTTGTACACCGGCATTCACTCATTATGAACTGGCCAAAATCTGCTTGGAGCACGGGAAAAACGTCATGATTGAAAAACCGTTTTGCGAGACACTTCGTGAAGCCAAAGAATTAATCGAGCTTGCAAATGAGAAAGGTTTGCTAATTATGCCGTTTCAAAATCGACGTTTTGATGGAGATTATCTTGCGGTTAAACAAGTTCTCGATAGCGGAAAACTCGGAGAATTGATTGAAATTGAATCACATTTTGATTATTATCGTCCGGATAGCAACTTGAATAAAGGACCAAATAGTGCTGGTGCAGTTTATGGACTTGGCATTCACTTGATCGACCAGATGGTGGCGTTGTTTGGCCGCCCACAGGCGGCCAGCTATGATATTCGCTCGATCCGAAACCCAGAAAACCCAGACGATTATTTCGAAATCAATTTGTTCTACTCAACTTGGAAAACAAAACTCAAATCCAGTTCGCTCGTTCTTACCCCTTATCCAAAATTTATTGTTCACGGCACGAAAGGGAGCTTTGTCAAGCACGGCATCGACCGGCAAGAAAAGGATCTTAAGGCAGGAATTATGCCTGGTGCTCGGCTGTTCGGGCAGGATTTCACGGAACATTATGGGACGCTTTCTTACATTGCGGAAGACGGAACGGAGCTTACGGAGCTAGTTGAAACTCCGCTCGGCGATTACGGCCGGGTTTATGATGCGGTCTACGATACGCTGCTTTTGGGGAAAGAAAAACTTGTTCAAGACAGCGAGATTTTAACAGATATTGAGATTTTGGAACGTGGTTTTGAAAAAGAAAGTCCGAGTTTAATACTACTTTAAGAAAAAACCGAGGTGGCTCTTTGAGCCACCTCGGTTTTTTGACCAGCAAATTTATTCTTCTGCCATGCGGTAGCCGACTCCGACTTCCGTCATGATGTAGCGCGGTTCAGCTGGGTTTTGCTCGATTTTGCGGCGAATATTGCTCATGTTGACCCGCAAAGTTTGGTTCTCATTGGCATAAGGGCCCCAAATTTCGCGAATGATAAAATCGTGCGTCAAGACTTTTCCAGCGTGTTTTGCAAGCAAGATTAGGATTTTATATTCGATCGGAGTGAGGTGAACTTCGGCACCGTCAACTGTGACAATTCGTTTCGCCAAGTCAAGCCGCAGTTCGCCTAGTTCAAATAAAGCGGTTGGTTTTTCCATAGCTTGGATATTTTGCTCGCTATGACGCAGAGCTGTTCGTATCCGTGCAAGGAGTTCTGAGGTGCCAAACGGCTTCGTCATGTAATCGTCTGCCCCAAGGTCAAGTGCTTCTACTTTTTCGCGTTCGTGCAGCCGTGCCGAAACCACAATCACTGGCACACTCGACCAGACACGCAGTGATTTCAATACGTCAAGACCGTCAACATCTGGCAGCCCGAGGTCAAGCAGAACAATATCAGGTGCATGAGATGCCGCAATACTGAGCCCTTCTTTTCCTGTGCTACTGCTGATTACTTTATAGCCGCTCGCTTCCAAAACGGCTTGGATAAATCGGCTGATTCCTGTTTCATCTTCGATCACAAGCACGAGTTGATTATGACTCATTCTCTTTTCCTCCTAATGGTAATGTAAATCTGAAAATCGTTCCACCGCCTGGATTTTCTGAGGCTTCCATTCTGCCGCCGTGCGCTTTGATAATTGACATACAAATGGAAAGCCCTATGCCAAGTCCACGTGTCATGTCAATCCGGTCTCGTTCAAGCGCCGCCAACCCGTCAAAAAGATGTCCCATGTTTTCAGGGGGAATCCCAGTACCGTCGTCTTTTACGGTAAAGATCACTTCATCGCCTCTTCCGCTCAAAATCGCATTCACCCATACTGAGGCATTTTCTCCGCCATGGCGCAAAGCATTTTCGATCAGATTCATCAAGACTTGTTCGATCAAAGTCCCATCCATCGGTACGAATAAAACTTGTTCTGGTACTTGAACGGAAATGTTTCGATAAGGAAAGCGCGTTTTAACGCGCTGCACAGCTTCGCCAACAATTTCCTCTACTGCTTCATCTTCTCTTTTCACCGTAAATTCTTTATCACTAATTCGTGTCACAGAAAGCAGATTTTCGACCATTCGAATTAGCCATTCGGAATCTTCTTTAATATCGCTCACGAGTTTTTGTTTGATGCTCTCATCAAGCTGGGTACCGCTTTCAAGAAGCGCGGAACTCGCTCCGAGAATTCCGGTTAAAGGGGTTCGCAAATCATGCGAGATTGCTCGAAGCAGATTACCGCGTATTTTTTTCTTTTTTCCGCCGCAACGAGGATATCTTGTTGTTCATCTGATAATTTCTGTTTCAACAAGGCGAGCGCAATTTGCGAGCCGATCATCCGCAAAAAATTACGATCTTCCTGCGAAAATGGTTCTTTCGTTTCGCTATAATAGAGTCCGATCACACCAAGTACGTTTCCCTCAGCTATAACGGGCATGTAATAACCGGCTGAACCACCAAGTGTGTCGGTAAAACGCCCAGCTGTCTTTCCATTTTTGAAAACCCAGTGCACAACAGCTTGTTCTGAATCACTTTCAAGCACCGCCGCGCCTGATTCGTCTTTTGCGGCAAGAAAAACACTGTTCTTTTGTTCGATCGGGTCAGCCGGATAAAAAATGACGGAACGGCCAAATAACTCACGAATGTAACTGGTTGAAAGGGTTAGGATAGCATTTAGGTTTTGTGCCGCAAGCAGTTTACGATTGAGTTCATATAAGGTTTCGGTATGTTTCTCACGGATAACCGCTTGTTTCGCCAAGTTTTTAATTCTAACTGTGAGCGTGCTTGTCGTAAGCGCAACTACAAGCATGATGCCGTATGTGACCGGGTAGCCGGCTTGAATGGTATTAAAAGTGTAGAGCGGCATCATGAAAAAGAAGTTAAACAAGAGTACCGCAAAAAATGAACCAATGATGCCATACCAATAGCCTGATGTTATCCGGGAAATGACAAGCACGGACAAGATGTAAACCATGATGATATTTTGATCACCAATGCCAAGCTGTGACAGTCCTTCCGACAGAATTGTTGCAAGCACAAGTGCAGCAGCCATTTTCATCGTATCGTACCAGGTAATCGATTTCTCCAAAAAGAACCGTGGCCGTTTTTCTGCTTTTTCCGGCGCGATTTTTACCATGTGAATTTCGGTTGTCTCAAGCCGCTGAAACAGCTCATCTTCAAGCTCCGCGCCGAGCAAACGATTATGCCGTCGCGATTTTCCGATCACAATATTCGTTACTCCTGAAAGTTTGGCGTATTCAGCGATTGTTTCCGCAAGATCGCTTCCAGTCACTGTTACGACTTCCGCCGAAAGTTCCTCTGCTAGTTCGAGATTCTCACGCAACCGTATTTGTTCTTCTTTTGAAAGCGGCTTGCCATCCGATACATGAAGCGCTGTAAACGAACCGTGAAAAGCTTCCGAGGCGCGCGCCGCCCAGCGAATCATTTTTTTAGCACCGAGTGAACTGTCAATGCATACCAGCCAGTTCATCCCGCCGCGCTTGCCCGCTTGCTGATTGGAACTACTAATCCGGTCAGCGGTCATTCTTGTTGCAATTTCCCGCAAAATCCGCAAGTTATCTTTCGTAAAAAATTTTGTGCGTGCCAAAGCCGCGCTGTCCGCCGTATAAATTTTATCTTCATCAAGCCGCGTTAAAAGCTCATCTGGTTCAATATCTACCAGTTTGATTTTATCTGCTTGATCGAAAAAACGATCTGGAATCGTTTCGTGCACTTCTGCATTCGTCAAACCAAACACGATGTCATTTAAACTTTCAATATGCTGAACATTGACCGTCGTATACACATTAATGCCTGCATCAAGCAATTCTTCAACATCTTGATACCGTTTGCGGTTACGCATTCCGTCTGGATTTGTATGCGCCAGTTCATCCACGAGAACAAGATCTGGATGTTTGACCAAAATACCATCCAGATCTAACTCCTCAAGTTCAATATTTTTATACGGAATCTTCTTACGCGGAATTTGCGGAATCCCGACAAGCAGCTCTTCCGTTTCGGGACGCATATGCGGTTCAATGTAGCCGATCCAAACATCCACACCACGCTTAAGCTCTTCATGCGCCTCATTCAGCATCGCAAACGTCTTTCCGACGCCTGCCGCATAACCAAAATAAATTTTCAGTTTGCCGCTCCCGCTCTTCTCACCCGTATCCCCGTTTTCCAGTTTTTTATCCGACTCGCTTACCATCCCCTAGGCCTCCCTTACCTTTTATCCAGCGTCAAATTCACCAGAAGCACGTTCACAACCGGCTCACCGACAATGCCAAGCACTCGTTTCGACGTGTATTTTTCAAAAACCGCTTTTACTGTGGAAACGGGGAGGTTGCGTGCACGCGCAATTCGTTCAGCTTGGTAGTTTGCTGCCGCAACCGAAATTTCTGGGTCAACGCCGCTCGCCGAAGCTGTCACGAGATCCGCCGGAATGTTCTTGTCGTTCCCTGGGTCCAGTTTCCGCAAAGCTTTTACACGTTTCTCCATCAGCATTTTCGCTTCCGCACTTGTTGGATCTAGATTTGATGCCGCACCGTCATCCGGCCGTCCAATCAAATATTTGGCTTCCGTAAACGTCTGTCCAATAAGTTTCGATCCTTTGTTTCCTTCTATTATACTGCCATTTGCCTGTTCATGAAAAGCCGCTTGTGCAATCACCGTAACAATCACCGGATAAACCGCACCGCAAAGTAACATCAAGAACAAGAAAACTAGCGCCGCTTGTTTCAAAAGCATCTTCATTTTCCTTACCTCCTAAGCAATGCCAATCCAAGTCAGAATTAAATCAATCAACTTAATCGCAATAAATGGAGCAATAAGCCCGCCAAGACCATAAATCAAAATGTTGCGGCTAAGCAGTTTCTGAGCCGGCATCTCACGATATTTAACCCCTTTAAGCGAAAGTGGAATCAAGAAAATAATGATCAGCGCGTTATAAATAATTGCCGAGAGAAGAGCCGTAACAGGACTCGTCAAATTCATCACATTCAAAACTTCCAGTTCTGGATAAATCCCGTAAAATAGTACCGGAATAATCGCAAAATATTTCGCCAAGTCATTCGCCACACTAAAAGTTGTAAGCGCGCCTCTTGTCATCAAAAGTTGCTTTCCGATACGTACAATATCAATCAATTTCGTTGGGCTCGAATCGAGATCCACCATATTGCCAGCTTCTTTTGCCGCTTGCGTCCCCGAGTTCATCGCAACCGCCACATCCGCCTGCGCAAGCGCAGGCGCATCATTTGTCCCGTCGCCTGTCATCGCCACAAGATGTCCATCCTTTTGATAAGAACGAATGAGTTCCAGTTTAGCCTCAGGCGTTGCTTCCGCCAGAAAATCATCCACGCCAGCTTCCGCAGCAATCGCCGCAGCTGTCATCGGATTATCACCTGTGATCATAATCGTCTTAATGCCCATTTCGCGCAAATCTTGGAACTTCTCTTTCACACCGTTTTTGACAATATCCTTCAAATAAACCACGCCAAGCACTCGGTTATTTTTCACAACTACAAGCGGCGTTCCTCCAGCACCAGCCACTTGCGCCACAATCTCATCACATTCAGCCGGATAAATACCTCCTTCCGCTTTAACAAATTCCTTCACCGCATCCGCAGCACCTTTACGAATCACATCGTCATTATAATTTGTCCCGCTCATCCGCGTTTTCGCCGTAAAAGGAACAAACTCCGCCTGCGAGCTCGAAAGTTCCCGCCCGCGAATATTAAAGCGTTCCTTGGCAAGCACCACAATGCTCCGTCCTTCAGCCGTTTCATCCGCTAGTGAGGAAAGCTGCGCCGCATCTGCCAGCTCTTCTTCTGAAACTCCCGCTACGGGCAAAAATTGACTCGCCCGACGGTTTCCAAGCGTGATCGTTCCTGTTTTATCGAGCAGAAGTACATCCACGTCTCCAGCAGCTTCAATCGCCCGACCACTCATCGCAAGCACATTGGCTTCATTCAATCGACTCATCCCAGCAATTCCAATGGAAGAAAGCAGGGCACCGATCGTCGTTGGCGCAAGACAAACAAGAAGCGCAATGACATTCGTAATGGAAATCGCCGAACCGCGTCCCGAAAGCTCGCTCGAAAATTGCGTAAACGGCAAAAGCGTTGCTGAAACTGCTAGAAAAATAATCGTCAGCGTGACAAGCAGAATTTGAAGCGCAATTTCATTTGGCGTTTTCTTCCGGCTTGCGCCTTCCACCATTGAAATCATTTTATCAAGAAAACTGCCGCCAGCCTCAGCCGTCACTTCAATCACAAGCGAATCCGAAACAAGCGTTGTCCCGCCAGTTACAGCACTGCGATCGCCTCCCGATTCCCGAATTACCGGCGCCGATTCACCGGTAATCGCACTCTCATCTACAGATGCCGCACCAGAAATCACTTCTCCGTCCATCGGAATCTGTTCACCTGCCAAAACAAGTACAATATCGCCTTTCTTGAGTTCCGTCGACAGAACTTCCGTATAATCATCCACGCTATCCCTCGATTTCAGCTTACGCGCCGAAACATCCTTGCGCGCCCCGCGCAGGCTACCCGCCTGCGCCCTGCCGCGTCCTTCTGCAATCGCCTCCGCAAAGTTGGCAAACAAAACCGTAAACCATAAAATCAGCGCAATCACAAACGTATACCACCGCGCCGCGTCTTCTATCCCGGCAAATGTTAAAAAATAAAGAACCGTTGTAAGAACAGCGCCAAGATACACAATGAACATCACCGGATTTTTAATTTGAACCTTCGGCGACAGCTTAAAAAATGATTGTACCGTCGCATCGCGGTAAATTTCTGCTTGATTCGTCTTCTTTTCCATCTTCATTTCCTCCTACTTCCCTGCCGTTAAAAAATCCGCAATTGGACCAAGCGCAAGACTCGGCAAAAAGCTAAGCGCTCCGACGAGCAGAATCACGCCGAGTAAAAGTCCGGCAAACATTGCGTTTTTCGTCGATAACGTTCCACTTGATGCAGCCACAGTTTTTTTCTTCGCCAAATTTCCTGCTAAAAATAACGTGGCAAGAAGCGGCAAGAACCGTGTCACTAGCATAATCAGTCCGCCTAACAAATTTGTAAACCCTGTATCTGCCGTAAATCCACCAAAAGCACTACCATTATTGTTCGCCATCGACGTAAAAGCATATAAGATTTCTGTAAAACCATGCGCTCCCCCGTTCGTAATCCAGCTTGTAGCGCTTGGAATCATCACCGCAGCAGCCGTCCCAAACAGCGACAAAAGCGGCGGACCGAGTATGACGAGACAAACCATTTTCATGTCAAACGGCTCAATTTTCTTTCCAAGATACTCAGGCGTCCGCCCAACGAGCAGACCTGCAATGAATACCGTCAAAATCACGAAAGCAATCATGCCATACAAGCCGCTTCCGACTCCGCCGAAAACGATTTCCCCAAGCTGCATTAGAAAGAGTGGCACAAGCCCGCCAAGCGGTGTCAAACTGTCATGCATGGCATTCACGGCGCCATTCGAAGCAGCAGTTGTCGCCGTCCCAAACAGCGCTGAGGCGCCGACGCCAAACCTTGCTTCCTTTCCTTCCATATTACCGGAAGTACTATCCACGAAAGCCATTTGCGCACCGCCAAATTGTTCTGCAAGCGTTATGCCGATAAGCGCAGCTGAAAACAGCACAAGCATTACCGTAAATAACACCCGCCCTTGTTTACTATCCTTGACCGCTCGTCCAAACGTGATAACAAGTGCTGCTGGAATAAGCAGAATTGCAAGTGTCTCAAAAAAGTTGCTGAGTGCCGTCGGATTTTCAAACGGAAACGCTGAGTTGGCTCCGAAAAACCCACCGCCGTTTGTTCCAAGCATTTTAATCGCAATTTGACTAGCTGCAGGACCAAGCGGAATCAATTGCTTCGTTCCTTCTTGTAGCGTTTCAATTGTTCCATAGGAAGCAAAACTTTGTACCACACCTTGCGAAACTAAGATGATCGCTAGAACAAGCGACAGTGGTACAAGTAAATACAGTGTAATTCGGATTAAATCCTTCCAAAAATTTCCTATTGAATGCGACTTTTTTAAAATAAAGCCGCGTATTAAGGCAAATAAAACGGCTATTCCCGTTGCTGCCGATACAAAATTTTGCACGGTCAGCCCAAGCATTTGTGATAAGTACGAAAGAGATGTTTCACCTGCATAAGCTTGCCAGTTTGTATTCGTGACAAAACTCGCCGCTGTATTAAAGGCAAGTCCGAACGACAAGCCCTTTTGATGTTCTGGATTAAGCGGCAGAACACCTTGGAGCATGAGTATCGCCATCAAAATGAGAAATCCTATCGCGCTGAAGAGAATGACCGACATGGCATATTTCTTTGCCGACATCTCTTCTTCGGCACCTTTTCCTAGCAGTTTATAAGCCCCTCGCTCGACCGGTGACAACATTTTTGTGAGAAATGTTGACTGAAACGTTAATAGTCGATAAATATAAATACCAACAGGAATTGCGAGTGCTAATAAAATAAGAAGGAAAAATACATCCTGCACAAATATCCTGCTCATAACTCTTCACCTCGAAGTAGCAAAACAAATAAATAAATCATTAATAACACAGTGATTATCCCCATGATTATCGTTAAAATTCCCACTTTCTTCACTCCTTTAACAGCCTCGCTTTTACTAAATCTATCCTAACAAAAACGGTATAAAGACAGTGTTAAGGTCGAAATGAATCGTATAAAGATTTCGTTAAGAAAATCCGTGTAAATTTTACACAGTTAATTTTGTATGTGTAATAGAAATTGTTTTTTGAAAACGCTGTATCTAAGCCGTTTCAGCAACTCCAAAAGTTGGCACGGAAGTTGCATATATAGTTAGTATAGAATGAAAAAAGTTAGGAGGTTTTGATTTTGAAAACCATTATGTTAGTTTGTTCAGCAGGTATGTCAACTAGCCTACTTGTTACAAAAATGGAAAAAGCAGCTGAAGCAGAAGGATTTGACGCAAAAATCTTTGCTGTTGCAGAAGCAGAAGCGGATAGTCATTTTGATGAGATTGACGTTTTGATGCTTGGACCACAAGTTCGTTTCCTTGAAGGAAAAATGAAACAAAAGCTTGAACCAAAAGGGATTCCAGTCGGCGTAATCAACATGACAGATTACGGCACAATGAATGGAGAAAAAGTTCTAGCAAATGCTAAAGAATTACTAGGGTAACTTTTTGTTAGCAAACAGCACTTATTTTGTTGTTTCTATATAATTTTATTTTAATTAATGGTCCTAAAAAGGGTCAAAAAAAGGAGAGTTTTAAAAATGAATGGTTTTATTGCATTTATGGAGAAACACTTTATTCCATACGCAGCTAAAATCGGTGGACAACGTCACTTAGTTGCAATCCGTGACGGATTCATCACAACAATGCCGCTGATGATTCTCGGGTCATTCGCAGTACTAATTAACAACTTCCCAGTCGATGCGTACATCAATTTTATGAATAATCTTTTTGGGGAAGGAAAATGGCAAGCCTTCGGCGGAAACATCTGGAACGGTACTTTCGCGATTCTTGGTCTTTTAGTAGCTTTTACGGTAGCATACAATCTTGCCAAATCTTACGATAAGGATGCTCTATCTTCTGGGGTTATCTCAGTTGCAACGTTCTTCACAATCGGCGCAATTGCTCCAGACGACAAAGGGATTCCTGCAACTGGTGGTCTAGGATCTGTTGGTCTTTTCCTAGCTCTTATCGTTGCACTTCTTACAGCTGAAATTTTCACTCGTTTGAGCGGAAATAAACACTTGATCATTAAAATGCCTGATGGTGTTCCACCAGCAGTTGCTCGTTCATTCGCAGCGTTATTCCCTGCAATGATCACAGTTTCTATCTTTGCACTTATCACTGCTCTTTTCCAAGCAGCAGGTATTACTAACTTAGTAAACGAATTCTACAAACTCGTTCAAGAACCGTTCATGGGACTTGCTAACTCGTGGGGTGTAGCATTACTTCTTGCTTTCATTTCTGCATTCCTTTGGTTCTTCGGTTTGCACGGTGCAAACATCATCGATCCATTTATGCAAACAATCAATGCTCCAGCAATTACAGCCAACCAAGAAGCTTTACAAGCTGGTAAAGAAATTCCTTACATCGTTAACAAACCATTCTTTGACTCGTTCGTTAACATGGGGGGAACAGGAGCTACACTTGGTCTTATCATTGCAATCTTCATCGTTGCACGTAGACACAAAGCTTACATGACAGTTTCGAAACTTTCGGCAGCACCTGGTATCTTTAACATCAACGAACCAATGATGTTTGGTCTTCCAATCGTGCTTAACCCGATCATGTTCATTCCTTATATCTTAACTCCAATGGTTATGGTTACAATTGCTTACTTCGCAACGAAATGGGGACTTGTTCCTGCTGCAACACTAATCACGCCTTGGACTACTCCGCCAATCATCGGTGGGGCACTTGCAACACAAAGCTGGGCTGGTGGGGTTCTCGCAGCAATCAACTTGGCTATCTCAGTAATCATCTATCTTCCATTCGCGAAAATGGCTCAAATCCAAGAGCTACGTCGTGAAAATGAAGCAGCTTAAGGTATTAACGAAATGAAGGACGTGTTAAAATGAATTCTGAATTAGAACAAACAATTATGGGTCTCATCGTTAACGGTGGGGCGGCTAAAAGCAGCGCGATGATGGCTATCCAAGCTGCTAAGGACGGTGATTTCGAAGCAGCTGATAAGAATCTAGCTGACGCTGATGCAGCTCTTCTCGAAGCGCATCACTCACAAACAGCGCTTATTCAAGGTGAAGCTCGCGGTGAAAAAACAGAAGTTTCTCTTCTAATGGTTCACGCGCAAGATCACTTGATGAACGGGATCACATTCAAAGATTTAGCAAAAGAAATCGTTGACCTATATCGTTCTCGTTAATAGTAAAACCCGCTTATTTTAAAATAGGCGGGTTTTTCTTTTAGAAAATTCGTGGCGCATTGAAGTGCCTTATAAAATCCCTTGATAAACCACTTTAACTTCAATTTCTTTTTCTCAACTGATTATTCTGCTCTAGTCCCTACTGCTCTTACCCCCACTCTATCTTCAAACCGTTTATAGTATCTATTTGACGAACAAAACTCTTATATAAACTTATATTTCTTCTAGCGCCTCGTGAAACCTTCCAAAAAGAAACGAGAAATGCATCATGATTTGTCCGATAAAAAATCCAACTATTTAATATTTTTCAAAAACAGATATAACAATTATACGTTTTACATTTACACGAAAACATGATGAATAACCATTTTCACTTCGATTTTAAAAAAACAGCAAAGCTTCCTTACATAAGCTAAGAAATTGGATACTCGAAAATCAGCTAGCTTAATAGCAAAAAAGCTTCCTGTCGATGTCGCACATCTCAAACGAAGTTTGTACATCGTGGAAAGCCTTTTTGTGTGCGCATTATCTGCACTGATTAGATGCCACCTTTATTTCGCTGTCGCTTGTTCCTTTTTACGCCGATCGAGCGGCAAGCCACCAAATTGCGCTTTGTAAAGCGAGTAAAAGTATGTCTTATTTTGAAAACCGACCTGTTCGATAATTTCGCTGATCGGCATACTGGTCGATTCAATTAAAAGATCGGCCGCGAGTAGCTTTTGCTTGTTCACGAGTTCCGTAAACGTCTGCCCCGTTTTTTGTTTCATGACATTACTTAGGTAATTTTTATTGTATCCCAGTGTTTCAGCCGCTTTCCCGAGTGTAATGTCGCGATATTCTTGTTCAATCAGCTTAAGCGTGCTAAGCGCTGCATTATGACTATCCGAATAAAGACTTTTCACTTCGTCCGACAAATACGTATCACATTTCCGCACCAGTTCTGTAAACAAAATCGGCAAATACAAGGTAATCATCTTCGTTGAAAATTCTTCATCCTGAAAATACTCCGTAATAATCTGCTCCAAAATCTGCTTAATATGCGGGATGTTCGCACTTTTAAAGATGATATATTTCTTCATCCGATTGCCGTCCACAGCCGAATTCAGCAAAAAATCATACACCAAACTGTTTTTCTTCTTCATTCCCGTGAGCCACTCCAAGTTGATACTTTGATCGCGAAATAAAATATTGATCAAAATATCCTCTTCCCCAAGCGCTGCTATAGAATGATGACAGCCGATATCAAGCAGAAGCAGCTCTCCTTCTTGAAGAACTTCCTCCTTCCCTTCAATCAGTTGATGTGAGTTGCCGCGAAGCATGTAGTTCAGCTCCAAAAATTGATGCGAATGCGTTGGATAATCTGCAAAACGATTGTGCTTGCTCACATAAATATCCTTGTTGCGAAAAAAATATTCATTCAGTAAATTCATCGTGCCATCTTCTTTTGAAAATGATTTTTTCGGATAATCCATCAAAAATTCGCCGGTTTCTTTTTGCTGTTTTTCCTTAGCATTTAAGCGATAAAGTTGCTTTTTTAGTCGCTCATTCACACAACCACCACCTGTATATTCGATACTATTATTATAATCATACGACATTGTAAGCGCAACCATCTAAGAATATATTATAAGTAAGCGCTTAACAAAAATACGTAGGAGGGTTAATTGTGAGTAGTGATGTGAAAGAAAATAAAAAGGGAACCATTGCCGTCTCCCTAACAAATTACTTAGACTCAGGTTGTATTGTTGCAGGTGCAAGTGGATTAACTTTATGGGCGCAAGAATTTGGGCTCGATAGTTTTGCAGTAGGTTTACTTGGTGCGGTGAGTGCAAACGCATTCGGATCGGCAATTGGCGCTTTAATCGGCGGCCATTTAGCTGATAAATACGGCCGTAAATTTATTTATACGTATAACATGCTTGTTTATATCTTAGGTGTTGCAATTATCATGCTATCAATGAACTTTACGATGCTTCTGGTCGGATTCCTAATCACCGGATTATCCGTCGGCGCAGGCGTACCAGCTTCATGGACTTATATTTCTGAAATGGCAAATCCAAAAATCAGGGCAAGAAATATTGGAATATCACAATTTGCCTGGTCATGCGGACCTGCCATTATATTCACACTAGGAATTTTGGTTTCACCGCTTGGTCTTCTTGGAAATCGCTTACTTTTCTTATCGCTTCTAATCGTTGCATTAGTTGCTTGGAACTTACAACGTAAACTAGATGAATCGAAAGATTGGGAAGCTGAACAAGCTAAAATTAAAGCTTCTGGTGCCAAACAAGCACATCCAATTAAAAATGCTTTTTCAAACTTAGTTAACGTTAAATCAATCTTATTCCTTGTCGGCGTATATATGTTCTGGAATCTAGTTGCCGGAGCAATGGGCTTCTTCATGCCATTCGTTTATGAAACAGTCGGCGGACTAACCAATACACAAGCAAACATGCTTCAAGCCGTTCTTTGGATTTTAACAGCAGCTGGAACTTACTTCGGATTTGCCAAATTCGGCGACCGCGTCAGCCACCGCTTCCTCTTCTTCATCGGAGCAGCTATGGCTGTTGCATCATGGATCGTACTGACTTACGTCGGTATGAGTTGGGTTGGTCTTTGGACATTCGTCATCTTGTGGGGGATCTCAGCTGGCATCGGCGCCCAAGCATTCTATGCACTCTGGTCAACAGAACTCTTCCCAACGCAATATCGCGGTGGTGTACAGGGCATTATGTTCTTTCTCGTTCGCGGTAGCGCTGGTATTTGGTCGATCATCTTCCCGGTTATCCTTGCAAATCTTGGATTCACAGTAGCCGGAACGATCATGATTGTGCTCTTGGCGATTTCGCTTCTAATCGGCGTCATTTGGACACCAAATACTCGCGGACGTACGCTTGATGATATCACAAAAGAACGTTACGGTAATTTAGATCAAACAACTGCAGTCAAATCAGTAGCAGCTTTAAAGGAAAGTGATTAATATGAAAAATTATGTCGCAATTGACATTGGAGCTTCAAGTGGTCGACTTCTCCTAGGCAAGGTTGAAAGCGAGAAGTTGATGTTAAGTGAAGTCCACCGCTTTAAAAACGGTTTTGCTTTCCGCGGCGGTCATGACAGATGGGATATTGAAGCACTAATCGCAGAAATCTTTACCGGCCTTGCGAAAGTGAAAAAAAATGGGCATCACAGAATGCACTTTAGGGATTGATACGTGGGGCGTTGATTATGTACTCGTTGACCAAAACGGAGAAAAACTGGCTGACCCGATCAGCTACCGTGATGGACGTACGGCTGGGAAAATCAGCGAACTAACATCTGGATACCCCAAAGATTATATTTATAAAAAAACTGGGATACAATTTCTTGAGTTAAATACGCTTTATCAGTTATATGTCGAAGATAAAAAGATGATCGCGGCGGCGGATAAAATACTTTTAATTCCTGATTACATTGGATTTGTCTTGACTGGCCGGCAAGTGGCGGAAACGACCAATTCTTCTACCACTCAGATGCTCAATCTGCGTGAGCAGTTGTTTGATGAGGACTTGCTGAAGCACCTCGGGATTAACCCTTGCAAATTTGCAGAACTTACGGATGCCGGAACCTACCTTGGCAAACTAAAGTCCACAAGGCATGAAAAGTATGATTTGCCTGATACGCGTGTAATTACGGTCGCCACGCATGATACGGCTTCGGCCGTCGTCGGTACGCCGGCGAAAGCAAGTGAAAACTGGGCGTTCTTAAGCAGCGGCACGTGGTCCCTTCTTGGAATGGAACTCAAAACACCGATCACAAGCGACCTTGCTTTTCAAGAAAACTATACCAATGAATGGGGCGCTTACGGCACTTACCGTTTCTTAAAAAATATTATGGGGCTTTGGATTATTCAAGAAATCGCACGGCTTTCAGATTATCAGTACAGCTTCGCGGAAATGGCAGAAATGGCCAACAATTATCCTTATTTTCGCTCTATCATTGATGTGAATGACGATCGCTTTAACAATCCGGATAATATGATTGCAGAAATTCAAGAGTATTGCCGCGAAACGTATCAGCCGATTCCAGAGACAATCGGCGAACTGACAAATTGTGTTTATGGTAGTCTTGCACTTTGTTATGCGAAAGCGATTGAGAAGATGAAAGCCATTACGGAGCAGGAAATTGATGCGCTCTATATTGTTGGCGGCGGAAGCAATGTGGCTACTTTAAATCAGTTGACAGCAAATCTTGCCAAAATCAAAGTGTATGCGGGACCGCAAGAGGCAACGGCGATAGGCAATTTGAGTGTCCAGCTGATCGCGGAAGGTGAGCTCGGTAATGTAGCAGAAGCACGGGATTTGATTCGTAAATCGTTTGAAATTAAGACATTTTTACCAGAAGACAATGAAGAGACACAGGCGTTACAAAATTATGCAGCGCTTGTTCGGAACTAAACGAAGGAGGCTTTTAAAATGAGTGAAGTAGAAAAACGTTATTTGGCGGCAAAGGAACGCTATGCAGCAATTGGAGTGGATACGGATGCGGCGCTTAAGCAGCTACAAGATGTGAAGATTTCGATGCACTGCTGGCAAGGTGATGATGTGAAAGGGTTCATGAATCCAGACGGGGAACTTACTGGTGGAATTATGGCTACGGGAAACTATCCCGGGGCGGCGCACACGCCAGCAGAGCTTAGAGCAGATCTTGAGAAGGCTTTTACTCTTATTCCCGGAAAACACAAGGTGAATTTGCACGCCATTTATGCGGATACGGATGAAAAAATTGATCTCGATACGATTGAACCGAAGCATTTTGAAAACTGGGTAACTTGGGCTAAAGAGCAAGGTCTCGGACTTGACTTCAATCCAACTTTCTTCTCGCATCCGATGTTCAAGGACAACTACACGCTTGCTTCTCCGGATAAGACGGTTCGCGATTTCTGGATAGAACACGGTAAACGTTCGCGCAAAATCTCGGAATACTTCGGAAAAGAACTTGGTCAAACCAGTATCAATAATTTCTGGGTTCCAGACGGCATGAAAGACAATCCGATTGATCGTTATACGCCGCGGAAACGCTTGATGGAAGCACTCGATGAGATTTTTGAGGAAAAATTGGATGAAAACTATACGCAAGAATCGGTGGAAAGTAAGCTGTTTGGTCTTGGCGCGGAAGCTTATACAGTTGGTTCGCATGAATTTTATATGGGATACGGGCTGACACGTGATAAGTTGATTTGTCTTGACGCAGGACATTTCCATCCAACGGAAGTGATTTCAAATAAACTCTCGTCGCTCGCTTTGTTCTCGAAAGGCATTATGTTGCACGTTAGTCGTCCGGTTCGCTGGGATAGCGACCATGTTGTACTGATGGATGATGAATTGATTGAAATCGGTCGCGAAATTGTTAGGAATAATTTGCTGCCAGTAACAAATATCGGGCTCGACTTTTTCGACGCAACGATTAACCGCATCGCAGCGTGGGTAGTCGGCACGCGGAACACGCAAAAGGCTCTCCTTAAGGCCTTTCTCGAGCCAACGGAAGACTTGAAGAAAATGGAGCTTGAAAATGATTTCACGACGCGGATGGTCTTGACGGAGGAACTGAAAGACTTCCCATTCGGCGATATTTGGAATCAGTTCTGTGAAATGAACGGGGTTCCGGTTGGTCTCGACTGGCTGAAAGAGGTTCGCGACTACGAAAAAGATGTTCTTTTGAACCGGAACGCACTTTTAAACAGATAGGAGTTTTATTCGATGGAAAACATAGAAAATGCCCCTTTTTTGAGGGAAATGGTAGATACGGCTTCCAATTTATACCGGCTCGGCTGGGATGAACGCAACGGCGGCAACATCAGTTATTTGCTGAGCGAAGCGGAAGTGGCGGATTATCTTGATGTCAATCATGTCTTGCGCCGCATTCCGATGGATTTTGACGGCAGCGCACTTGCTGGAAAATACTTCCTCGTCACTGGTTCGGGTAAATATTTTAAAAACGTGGCGAAGGCTCCGGCGGAAAACTTAGGCTTGATTCGGATTGCCGCGGCCGGAGATGGCGTAGAAATTTTGTGGGGCTACTCAGACGGAGGCGTGCCGACAAGTGAACTCCCTTCTCACTTAATGAGTCATATTGCTAGGCTTTCGGTGAATCCGAAAAACCGTGTCGTGATGCATTGTCATGCTACGCATCTTCTCGCAATGACGTTTACGCATGATCTGGATGAGCGTGCCTTTACGCGGACGCTTTGGCAAATGTGTACGGAATGTCTTGTGGTATTTCCGGACGGGGTCGGAGTTGTTCCTTGGCTGATTCCAGGGACGAATGAAATCGGGATGGCAACTTCGGACAAAATGAAGGAAACACGGCTTGTGGTTTGGCCGCATCACGGTATTTACGGTGCAGGCGAAACAATGGATGAAACATTCGGGCTGATTGAAACCGCGGAAAAGGCAGCACAAGTTTACACGATTGTTTGCGCGCAAGGTCCCATTCGGCAGACGATTTCAGACAGACAACTGGCAGAACTTGGAGAAAGTTTTGGGGTCGAGCCGAAAGCAGGCTACCTTGACCTTGTACGGGAGGATTAGGATGATAGAACGAATCGCATCAATTATGTATTTATATGAAGGCAACCAAGCGGAGTATAAGAAGCGCCACGATGAGCTTTGGCCGGAAATGGAGCAAGCGTTAAAAGCCCATGGCGCTTCTAATTATTCGATTTTCCTTGACCCGGTAACGGATATTTTATTCGCATATTTGGAGGTTGAAAATAAAGCGGACTATGATAGGATCGCGGAGACGGAGATTTGCAAAAAATGGTGGGCATATATGGCACCGATTATGAAATCAAATGAAGACAACAGTCCGGTTTCTAAGGATTTGACGCAAGTATTTTATCTCGCGTAAACAAATTTGGGGGTCGCTACACGCGGCTCCTTTTGCTAAAACTATTTTGTGAACTTTTTAACAAAGGAGTGTAAATGATGGTTAATCGTATGATTTTGAATGAAACATCGTATTTTGGGGCAGGTTCGATCCGAAAAATTCCGGATGAGGTTTTAAAACGCGGATTTAAGAAAGGTTTAATTGTGACGGATCAAGGGATTGTGAAAGCTGGGCTGCTCGCGAAAATTACGGGACTTTTGGATGAGTTCAAGCTTGCTTATGAGGTGATTGATACGATTAAGCCGAATCCAGGAATGCAGGATGTCACGGATGGGGTCGAGGCAGTGAAAGCGGCAGATGCGGATTATCTTCTGGCTGTTGGGGGAGGTTCTCCGATTGACACGGCGAAAGCAATCGGGATTATTCGAACGAATCCGGAACACGCAGATGTTCTTAGTCTTGAAGGTGAACCGGGAACGGAGCGGCCGAGTTTGCCAATTTTGGCTGTGCCGACAACTTCTGGAACGGCCGCGGAAGTCACAATCAATTATGTGATTACAGATGAGGCAAATAATCGTAAATTTGTGTGTGTCGACCCACATGATATTCCAGTTTGTGCATTTGTCGACAGCGACATGATGCTCGGAATGCCGGACAAGCTTGCCGCAGCTACGGGAATGGATGCGCTGACGCACGCGATTGAAGGTTATATTACGAAGGGCGCTTGGGAACTGACGGATACACTTCATCTTAAGGCGATTGAAATTATTGCCCGGTCGCTTAAGGCTTCTGTTAGCGGGGATCAAATTGCTAGGGAAGATATGGCGCTTGGGCAGTACATGGCCGGAATGGGTTTTTCAAATGTCGGTCTTGGGCTCGTACATGGGATGGCGCATCCGCTTAGTGCTTGGTACAATGTGCCACATGGGGTCGCTTGTGCATCGCTTCTTCCGATCGTGATGGATTACAATAAGGACTTTACTGGAGAAAAATATCGTGAGATTGCGCGCGTAATGGGGGTTTCGGACGCTGCAGAACTTTCTCTTGACGATGTTCGCAAGAAGGCTGTTACGGCGGTGAAGGAGCTTGGAAAAGCAGTCGGAATTCCGCAAAATATCAGCGAGCTGGGTGTGAAGGAAGCGGATCTTCCGGCGATTGCAGGTGACGCGCTAAAGGATGTTTGTACGGGCGGAAATCCGCGTGAAGCTTCACGTGAAGATATTTTAGCGCTGTACAAAGCCATGCTTTAAGTGTCGCATATCTCCCAGAGAATCCCCTTGGAGTGCGTGCGCTCCAAGGGGATTCTCTCTCGTTTTTGAAATTGGCTAATTTATTCCGGCCGCTAAATAAGCTAATCTTACTCATTTTTGTTTTCGGTATATTTGCTCGTGCATGCGTATCCTCTTTATCAAAATAATTTGGGTGTATGCCCTGATTCGTCCTTGGAATTGCTTTATATTCAATGAAAGTTCGAAAAGACTAGAAATGTCCTCTGAAATACTACACACTAAATACAACTAATTTTTGTTAGCTATTGGCAACTTGATTAATGAGTTTGGGGTTACTATTCAAGACTTAGCTATCCGACACCAATCGGATAGTAAAGTGCCTTTTTATTTATCCACTTTATAATTTTTAATCCAATTAAGAACTTCTCTTTTGTTCGTGATTAGTTTGATAAAATTTTCTTCATCAAATTGAACTCGAGTATCTTTTACATTAACACCATGAGCCTCACTTAACATATCAATTATCATTACTTTTCCTTCTGAGCTAAATAATAAATATTGATTACCTTCTAAAAATACACCTTCATACTCGTTACCATCATATAATTCATCACTAAAATTAGTTTTCTGACTAACATCATTAGAAACTACAAAATCTATTATTTCTTGTAAACTATCTTCATCAACTTCTGAAAGTAAGAAGTCTTCTATTTTAAATATTTGTTGTTTTTTATACGATTCCAAAATATTCGTTATTTGCTTATCAATCATTCTACTTACCTCCTAGCCTGAAACTGGTTTTTCAACTGATCCGCGTACACATTACTCCCGCTAAACAAATCATCCATCGTCACTTCTGTTTTTGGTACTTCCCGCTGTTCCTGCGTATAACTATTCCCAAAAACAGTCTCCGTTTTCGTCGCCCCAATCCGATTCGTCGTAAACTTGGACGCATCCAAATTCCGAATGTCTTCCTCAGCCTCATCTCATATAGGCTAAAAATAGCTTGGTGCGTATTTCTTTCAATGGGTCTTTATTTTTCTCCTTTATTTTAAGCCAACAAAAAAAACGATACAAGCAAGTTACTCTCACTCGTATCGTTTCAATAATTAACAAATTAGCTCTTTACACATCAAATAAAACGTCAAAGGGACTAGAAAATCCCTCTAAACTTTTGTACTATAAATATAGCTAGCTTTTGTTAGCTGTTGGCAACTTGATTAGTGAGTTCACGCTTACTATTCAAGGCTTTACTATCCGACGCCAATCAGATAGTAGAGTGCCTTTTTTTATTTTTTTTATTCTATAATCCAGTTCTGATAATGCTTCTTCAACATCTTCTTCTAACTGAGTGTTATCTTTGTACGACTCAATAATTGTTTTGTATTTTACATTTCCTGAATTCCCAAGCATACTTAATATATAACTCAAACATTCATCATTAAATTCATTTAAGTGATTAATGATTGGGTTCAAATTAATTGATTTCTCAACCTCTGGAGCCTTCGAACCTTCTAACATTGCATCTAGTATTGATTCTTTAACATCATTATCATCTTGTAATGTAGCTTGAACAGCTAAATTATCAATAATTTCTATAGCTTTATCATCTGGTTCGTCACCATAATCTAAAATATCTCTTATATAACCTACTGCTTCTAATTTATCATTCTTATTTTTTTCTGAATCTTTTAAAATACTTAACCAATCCATTTAGATTCCTCCTGCTTTTATTTTTTTGGTGGTTGAATCGGAATATGAGTACTATTTATAAGATCTTCATTATAAAATTCACTATTAGGTCTTGATATTCCAGGAGGTTGAAATTCTCCAGCTACAGGATCTAAATATTTTTTCCCTTTTTGTACTCTCACAATCCAACCATCTGCAGAATTACTTCCTGCTGGTGCTGATGCATCTGGCCCATGAACTCTAACAGTCATTTTTGTTCCATCAGAAGCTTTCCAGGTATATTCAAAGCCTTCTGTTACTTTTCCTGGCTGAGGTGTTAAAACTCGTTTATTAGCATCTTTAGGAATTCTAGACAAAATATCATCTACGCTGGTACCTTGTAAATTACTAAAATCCCCAACATTCCCCGAACCTAAACCACCAGCCCCACTGGCTTTCTCCATTATACCATCTGCCTTACTTCCCCCGCCAAGATTCACATCAAACTGCTGCAACGTAGCCTGCAATTTATCCGTCCGTGCAAGCACCTTCGAGCTACCAGATGTACCCAGTCCGCCAACATCCGCCATCGCGAGTTGCTGTCGTGGCGGTAAGTTCAAACTATTCCCCCATTTCGCTCCGACTTTCCCGATCGTATCTAAACCGCGCGATAGCTTCTTAACCCCGCTATGCGCCGCATCCGCGAGCGACCCTTTCAAACTTCTTACCCGCATCTCCGCTTGATTCTTTCCAATCCGAACCAAATCCTCTGCTTTCGATACCGCTGTTTGCTTGCCGCGCATCACCAGCCGACTAAGTTCCGCTAAGTGTCCCGTTTCCCCGAGCACTCGCGTCCCGCCAGACATCGCCTTTACGCCCGGAACTAGGTCAAACAGCGAAAATGCTCCACGTAATGCGCGTTCCGACGTAGCCATCTCACGCCCCGTCAGCCAATCTTTTCCCGTCACTGCCGCACTCATTTCTAGACTGCCATAAGCCGCCCCAAGCACGAGACCAGCAGGCGGACAAAAAATCGCAACCCCGACGATCGCGACCGTCGCCGCAACATTCACCCAAAACTCCTTTTTCTGCTGTTCATCCTGAATCGACGTATACGCAAACGCGCGCGTATTCAGCATCGCCGCTCGAAAATCGTTCTCTGAAACCGCTTCTTCCGGATTCAACTTCTTCCACGCCTGAAACTGGTTTTTCAACTGATCGGCGTAC
>NZ_AODF01000002.1 GCF_000525875.1 Listeria floridensis FSL S10-1187
TATCCCGACAACCGATGACATCCGGCAATTCACAAATTTTATTTTTTGATCAGCTCTTCAGCGTTGCCGAGCCAAACATCCGTCCCGTGAGACAATCCTGAAATCTGAACCAGCTCAGAAAATGTTGTCGGTTTGGTTTGTTCAAGCATTTGACGAACAAATCGCGTTCCAAATTCCGGTATACCGAGCGTTCCAGTCTTAGAATCAATATCTTGCGGTGTAACACCAAGAGATTCAGTTGAACCAAACAGCTTCATCACTTCAGGATCATCCGTCGGAATCGTTTTTGGATCAATCCCACTTAAATCCTGCAACATCCGTATTGCCGTCGGATCATCGTGCCCGAGTATATCAAGTTTCAAAACATTATCGTGAATTGAATGGAAATCGAAGTGCGTCGTTTTCCATTCAGAATCCGTTGCATCTGCTGGGAACTGCACTGGTGTAAAATCATAAACATCCATATAATCTGGAATAACGATGATTCCGCCTGGATGCTGTCCTGTTGTCCGTTTTACACCTGTACATCCTGCCACAAGCCGGTCAACCTCTGCCCCGCGAATATTCATATTCATATCGCGTTCATATCCGCGAACATATCCAAATGCCGTCTTCTCAGCAACCGTACCGATTGTTCCGGCACGATAGACATAGTCTTCACCGAAAATTTCTTTCGTATAAGCGTGAGCAACCGGCTGATAATCCCCAGAAAAGTTCAGGTCAATATCGGGAACTTTATCCCCTTTAAACCCTAAGAACGTTTCAAATGGAATATCTTGACCTTCCTTACGGTAAGCCGTGCCGCAGTGCGGACATTCTTTATCAGGAAGGTCAAATCCAGATCCGACCGATCCATCATCAAAGAACTCAGAATGCTTGCAATTCGGGCAAAGATAATGTGGCGGAAGCGGATTTACTTCCGTGATTTCCGTCATTGTTGCAACAAATGAAGAACCGACCGATCCACGCGAGCCTACTAAGTAACCATCGTTTAGCGACTTCTTAACCAACTTATGCGAGATTAAATAAATAACCGCAAAGCCGTGTCCAATGATGCTTTTCAATTCTTTTTCAAGCCGTGCTTCCACAATTTCCGGAAGCGTTTCGCCATAAAGTTGATGCGCCATGTTATAACTCATATCGCGCACTTCGTCCTCAGCACCATCAATCTTTGGTGTGTAAAGCTCATCTTTAATCGGTTTCAGCTCATCCATCCAATCTGCAACAAGATTTGAATTCGTCACTACAATTTCATGTGCCTTTTCTTCACCAAGGAAACTGAACTCTTTTAGCATTTCTTCTGTTGAACGGAAGTGTACATCCGGAAGCTCGTTCCGATTAAGCGGATTGGCTCCGCCCATCGAATGGATCAATATTTTACGATAGATTTTATCTTGCGGATCTTTATAATGAACATTTCCGGTTGCAACAACAGGTTTTCCTGTTTTCTCACCAACTTTTACGATGTTGCGTAAAATCTCTTCAAGCGCTTTTTCATCACGCACCATCTCTCGTTCGATCAGCGGTGCATAAACCGGTTTCGGCTGAACTTCGATAAAGTCATAGAATCCGGCAACTTTTTCAGCCTCTGCCATTCCTTTTTGCATCATCGCTTCGAACAGCTCACCTTGACTGCAAGCCGTTCCAATGATCAAACCTTCGCGTAGTTTTTGCAGCTGCGACCGCGGAATCCTTGGAACACGGAAAAAGTAATTGAGGTTTGACATCGTGATTAATTTGAAAAGATTTTTCAACCCCTCAGCCGTCTGTGCATAGATTGTCGCATGAAACGGACGGGCACGCTTGTAGGCATCGCCCTCGCCCATATAATCATTCAGCTGATCGTGGTAATCAATATCGTGTGTTTCTTTTGCATCTTTGATTAGTTTCCATGCCAGATAAGCCGTTGCCTCAGCATCGAAAATCGCGCGGTGATGTTGTTCAAGAATAATATTGAATTTCTTCGTTAGCGTATTCAAGCGATGGTTCTTGAAATGCGGATATAGAAAACGAGCCAGCTCAAGCGTATCTATAACCGCGTTTGGCGCATCTTGTAGCCCAATTTTACGATAAGCCGTATTGATGAAGCCCATGTCGAATGACGCATTATGCGCCACTAGAATAGCATCTTCGCACCACGTACGGAAATTTTGTAACACCGTTTCGATCGGATCAGATCCTTTTACCATGTCATCAGTGATCCCTGTCAAATTGATTGTTGTTGCTGAAAGCGGATGCCCAGGATCAATAAACGCTTCAAACTTATCCACAATTTCGCCGTCACGCATTTTAATGCCGGCAAGTTCGATAATCGTATCATATACCGCAGAAAGTCCTGTTGTTTCCACATCAAATACAACATAGGTTGCATCTTTTAGCGCCGTATGCTCATCATTATAAGCAATCGGAACCCCATCATCGATCAAATTTGCTTCAATTCCGTAGAGAATCTTCACGTCAAATTTTTGACCAGCCGCATAGGCTTCTGGGAATGACTGCGCCACCGAATGATCCGTCAGCGCCATCGCTTTATGACCCCAATCCGCGGCTTGTTTCACAAGATCCGTCACCGAGTTCGTCGCATCCATTTGGCTCATATTGCTGTGCAGATGCAGTTCAACACGTTTCTCCTTAGCACCGTCAAGCCGTTTTTTCGGCGGAATTTCATTAATATCTTGAGCCATCATGATCAAATCCCGCACAAACGTATCATTTTGAACACTGCCGCGTACTTTAACCCACATACCCTTCTGCAAGTTTTGGAACATCGCCGCATCTTCCTTATCACGCGAGAACATCTTGATGATCATTGAGCTGGTATAATCGGTAATCTTGAATTGCAGCAAACTGCGGCCGCTTCTTAGTTCACGAATTTCCGTTGCGAAAATATAGCCTTGTACAGTAATACGACGCTCTTCATCGTAAATATCGCCGAGGTGTTTAACCTCTTCATCCTCTTTAATTTTATAGCCGATTTGGAAAGGACCCGTGAGTTCCGGAGCTGCACCAGGTGAGCCACTGTCTGCTTCCATTTGCCGTTTTTGCATCACCTCAACAGCCGCCTTCGCTTTAGCCGCGTCTTCCTCCTGCTTCGCTTTCGCGAACGCTTGATAGGCCTCTGTATTTTCTTGGGTTAAAAGTGAGCTACGGGTAGCAAGGCGCGGGAAACCGCGTTCCAAGTACCTCTCAACAATTTCGCCAGCAAAGCTCTGTTCAAATTTCGTCTGCTCCATCTCGTTATGAAAAGCGAGCTCAAGAAAATGCGGTTCCCGAAGCGTCGGTTTTTGCTCGAGCAAAACTTGCCCAATGAGCGGAGATGTAGTAAGAAACGGCGAAACAATCATATTCCAATATTCCTGAATCAAGCTTTCATCAAGCCGTGCATCGCGTGCTTTAATACGCAACTCCGTATCGGCAATCTCGCTAAACGCCCGCTTCATTCCGGCATCAAGCATCGTATAAAAAGCTGCGGGAAATATCTGTTGAGTTTCAAGATGAAACTGCCAGGTTTTCGTCCTTTTATCCGCAACCAATTTTTCAATTTTAGTATCCTTCGTAAAATCCTCGAAAGCTGTTTCCCCTTTTAATCCAATTTGTTCCAAAAGAAGTTGAAATCGCTCCTTTTTTTCTTCCTCTGAAGCACTCAAATGTTGTCACTCCTTTCGACTAGAAAGTCATAAAAAGTACCTTCCGTAAAATGCAAAGGTACTTTCCAAACGTTAATCCTATTGTACATGAAAAATTACTTTTCGCCAAAGAGAATAGGTAGCGTGTTAAGAAGCTCATCTTGACGAACTTCGATCATCTCGCCGGTTTTTCGAATCTTCACTTCAACAATACCATCAGCAGCCTTTTTCCCAACCGTAACCCGAATTGGAAGTCCAATTAAGTCTGCATCGGCAAACTTCACTCCCGCACGTTCAGTCCGGTCATCCAAAAGCACACTGTATCCAGCATCCTTAAGTGTTTTATATAGTGAATCGCCAAATTCGCGTTGCTCATCATTTTTCATATTAACCGGAATCAAATGAATATCAAACGGTGCAATTCCTTTTTCAAATACCAAACCATTTTCATCATTACATTGTTCCGCTATCGCTGAAAGCAGTCTCGATACACCAATCCCGTAACAACCCATTAGAAGCGGGTTTGCACGTCCGTTTTCATCAAGAAACGTTGCATTCATTGCTTCCGAATATTTTGTGCCAAGCTTAAAGATATGTCCTACTTCAATACCTTCTGCAAACTTAATAACTCCTTGACCATCTGGTGACAAATCACCTTCTTGAATCATTCTGAGATCAAAGTAGCTTTGTACCTCAAAATCGCGTCCTGGATTGACATTTACAAAGTGAAAATCATCTTCATTCGCACCAACTGCAGCATTTACAACGTCTTTTACCGCATTGTCGGCATAAATCCGAATATCACTTGGAACACCAACCGGACCAAGCGATCCGAAGTTTGCACCAAGCAGTTTCACAGCCGCATCCGGATCTGCAAACTCAACCACTTTCGCTTCCAGTGCGTTTTTAATTTTAATATCATTCACTTCATGATCCCCACGTACAAGCACCATGATGATATCTCCATCAACATCAAACAGCATTGATTTTACTGTCTTCTCAATTGGAATTTCTAAGCTTTGGACGATATCTTCAATCGTACGTAAGCCCGGTGTCGCAACCTTTTCAAGCGTTGCTTCTTGTTCCACCGATTTTTTCTCCATGTAGAGTACCGGCGCCATTTCTACATTCGCCGCATAATCTGAACTGTCGCTGTAGGCAATTGTATCTTCACCGATTTCAGACAGCACCATAAATTCTTTTGTTTCTTTGCCGCCGATTGAACCAGAATCCGCAATTACTGCACGAAAATTAAGTCCACAGCGGGTAAAAATATTACTATAAGCTTGATACATCTTTTGATAAGTTTCATCCAAACTTTCCTCAGTCGCATGGAAAGAATAAGCATCTTTCATAATAAACTCACGTCCGCGCAAAAGTCCAAAACGAGGACGTTTTTCATCTCTAAATTTTGTTTGAATTTGATAAAGCGTGATCGGTAATCGTTTATACGAATTTAATTCATCACGCACCAGTTCAGTAATGACTTCTTCATGTGTTGGTCCGAGCGCAAAATCACGCGCATTACGATCCTTAAGTCGCATTAATTCAGGGCCGTAATCATTCCATCTGCCCGATTCCTGCCAAAGCTCAGCAGGTTGTAGCGCTGGAAGCAAGAGTTCAGAAGCCCCGATTTCATTCAGTTCCTCGCGGATGATTTGCTCAATTTTTTGAAGCGTCAAAGTTGCAAGTGGTAAATAGCTGTAAATCCCGCTCGCTGTTTGACGGATAAAGCCTGCGCGAAGCAAAAGCTGGTGGCTTTTAACCTCAGCATCAGCAGGCGTTTCTTTCAGTGTTGGTATAAAAGTCATTGTCTGACGCATGAAATACACTCCCTTTTTATAATAATCCCTTTAAATTTCATCCTAGAAAAAAGCTCGCTGAATATCATTCCATGTGACAAGAATCATCAGCACCATCAGGAGTGCAAAACCAATAAAATGAATCATGCCTTCCTTCTTCGGATCAACCGGTTTCCTACGGATCAGCTCATAAGCAAAGAACAACAGCCGCCCGCCGTCAAGCGCTGGAAGCGGAAGCAAATTCACGATACCAAGATTGATACTTAAAACTGCCGTCCAATTAAGCAGCGTCATGAAACCATAGCTTACAACCTGTTCGGTACTAGTATAAATACCAACTGGTCCGTTCAGCATATCTAGCGAAAAGCCGCCCGTCACCATCTTGCCGAGAATTTCAAAAATTTGTTGAATCCAGAACCACGTTTGCGTAAAGCCGTATGTGATCTTATCAACGAACGAATCCTTAATCGGGTTCGCTACCCCAATCTTCCCAACCGTCTTGCCTTGTTCCTTTTGCTTTTCAGGCGTCACAGAAACATCTTGCGTACTGCCGCCGCGTTCAATCTTGAAGTCAACCGTTTTCCCCCGGATTTTTGGAAACCTCCGTCACGATATCCGTCCACGACTCCGTTTTCTTTCCCGAAATTGACAAAACTTTATCGCCTTGTTTAAGACCAGCAGTAGCCGCCGGACTATCCTTGACGACATTGCCAAGCGTATTTTCCTGTGAGGCAACACCGCCCTGAACAAAAGCAAGCACCGTAAAAATGATGACCGCTAAAACAAAGTTGAAAAATGGGCCAGCAAAAATCGTTGCGGCACGTTTCCCAAGCGACTTAGCGCCAAATGTCTTATCATAAGGTACAATCTGCGTTTCAATTTTACCGTCAATAACGACTGCATCGCGCGAAACAGGGTAGCGTACTTTCTTCGATTCATCAAAATCCTCGAAGCCTTCAATATAAAGCTCTTTCTCAAGATCAGCCTTTGCCACTTCAAACGGCTGTGCATCCACATACTGATCTTTTCCATTCACGATGATTTTTGTCACCGTTTCATCATTAGAAAGCTCAAGCCCGACGCGGTATCCCGGTTTTAAATCCAGTTCCTCTCCATCTTCGCCTGCCATCCGCACATAACCGCCGATCGGCAAAAGCCTAATTGTGTACTGTGTTTCTTTTTTCTTATAAGCAAAAATCTTCGGCCCAAAACCGATCGAAAAATCCCGCACCATAATCCCAGAGCGTTTTGCAAGCAAGAAATGGCCTAATTCGTGAAAGAATACAATCAATCCGAAGACCAGAATAAATGCAATAATCGTTGTCAAATTTACTTCACCTCTATAAAAGTGTTTTTGCGTACGCTCTTGTTTCCTGATCGACCTGCAAAATCGTATCGAGCGATGGAACTTGTACGACATCATGTGCATGATGATTCATAGCATTCTCAACCACAGCTTCAATGTTGTAAAAATCAACTTGTCCGTTTAAAAAATCCAGCAACTGCAATTTCATTTGCCGCATTTAAAACCGTCGGCATCGTTCCGCCTATTTTACCAGCATTGTAAGCTAATTTCAATGCCGTAAAACGTTCATAGTCAACTTCCTCAAAATGAAGTGCGCCGATTTCAGCAAGACTGAACCGTTTCGGAAAACTCATTTCCGCCCGTTCCGGATACGTTAACGCGTACTGAATTGGAATACGCATATCTGGGGCACCAAGCTGTGCAATCATGCTTCCGTCTATATATTCTACTAGCGAATGTACAATACTTTCGCGGTGAATTAAAACCTCAATATCATCATAATCCATCTCATAAAGCCAGTGTGCCTCAATCACTTCAAGCCCTTTATTAAACATAGTTGCTGAATCAATCGTAAGCTTATTGCCCATGCTCCAGTTCGGATGATTAAGTGCTTCTTTCACCGTCACATTCCGAAGCTCCTGACGAGTCTTGTCACGAAAGCTTCCGCCACTTGCCGTAATAATCAGCTTCGCAACATTCGCTCGTTTTTCCCCGTTAAGCGCCTGAAAAATTGCCGAATGTTCACTATCAACCGGAAGAAGTGGAACCTTTTTCTTCCGAGCAGCCTCTACCACTAAGTGTCCAGCAGTTACTAGTGTTTCCTTATTGGCAATTGCAATCTGCTTTCCAGCTTCAATTGCATCAAGCGTCGGCAAAAGTCCTACACTGCCAATTACTGCGCTGAGAAGCACTTCGCCTTCTTGATAAGCCGCTACTTCACGTAAGCCTTCAAGTCCGTAATAAAATTTAATCCCCGGAAACTCCGCCCGAAGTCCATCCAGATCGCGCTTATTCTGAACCGACACAAGTTTAGGCTTAAATTCCTGAATAATTTTACGACCGAGCTCTACATTGCGGCCAAATGATAAAGCGGCGATTTCAAATAGTTCTGGATGCTCTCTCACAATTTCGAGCGTCTGTGTTCCAATTGATCCAGTTGCACCCAACAAATTAATTTTCTTCATTGCTTCATCTCCATCAAATTATTTGAAGTATATGCAAGAGCGGCAAGACAAACAGCAAACTGTCGAAACGATCTAAAATTCCGCCATGACCCGGCATAATCTTTCCTGAGTCTTTCACACCATAAAAACGTTTTAAAGCCGACTCCACAAGGTCGCCAAGCTGCCCAAAAATAGAAAGAACAATAAGTCCCAAGAACACAGCAACAAAATTGTCGCCTAAATCAAAGAAGTAAAAGAATCCTCCTGCCACAACAAGCGCAGAAACAATCCCTCCGATAAAGCCCTCAACCGTTTTGTTCGGACTGACATGCGGAGCAAGCTTATGTTTGCCAATAGCTCGTCCGATAAAATAAGCTCCCGTATCCGTTGACCAGACAATTAGTAACGCGAACAATACATAGTAAAAACCTGCATCGCGTGTCAGCGCCAAATGATGAAAGCCCATTCCAACATAGAATGCAGCCAAAACGGCAATTCCCGCTTGATCAAAATGAAATTTATTTCTCGAAAAAACAGTATACGCTAGTAAAAGAGCGATCGCAATGAAAATTAACTGCATCAGCGAAAGCCCGATATGATTGAACCATGTAAGATAGCGATCCGGCACAACAACCAGCCATGTGAGTAGCATTGTCACTATGCCATTTACTGATAGCAGCGGATGCTTGGTCATCGTTAAAATTTCGTATACCGCAATTGAAGCCAGTAAAATGCTGACGAGTTCAAACGGTATCCCTCCGATAACCACAAAGGGAATAAAAATAATAAGCGCTACAATTGCTGTAATAATTCGTGTCTTCACCTTTTTTCTTCCTCCCTACAAGCCACCATATCTGCGTGACCGGTTTTGAAAATCGATCATCGCTTCTAAAAAGTTGCCTTCCGTAAAATCTGGCCAGTGAACATCTGTAAAATAAAATTCGCTATACGCGAGTTGCCAGAGCATGAAATTACTCAGCCGTAATTCTCCACTCGTCCGAATTAATAGATCAGGATCGCCAAGCCCCGAACTCATTAAGTATTTTTCAATATCCGATTCTCGAAGCTCCTCCGCACTTTTCCCAGCCTTCTCAAGCTCACGCACAGCTTCCTTTGCCGCCGAAATAATCTCCGCTCGTGAACCGTAGTTCAGTGCAAAATTTAGTACAAGCCCCGTACAATGTTTCGTACGTTCTATTGCATTTTCAACAGCTCGAAGCGTATGAAGCGGCAAGTTATCGCGGTAGCCCATCACGTTGATTCGCACATTTTGCTCCACAAGTTCAGGCACAAACGTATCGAAAAACTCAACAGGAAGCTTCATTAAATAGTCAACTTCGTCAGTCGGACGCTTCCAATTTTCCGTAGAAAAAGCATAGAGCGTCAAAACTTCAATTCCAAGCGAATTGGCATAACGGGTGATTTTCTTGACCACATTCATGCCTTCCTTATGTCCCGCAATCCGTGGCAAAAGTCTTTTTTTAGCCCATCTCCCGTTTCCATCCATAATGATCGCAACATGCTTTGGAAGCGGTAATTCTGGGGATAGCTCACCATCTATAAAATTTTCGTTTTGTCGAAATAACTTCTTAAACATTCTAGAATCCTCCAATAGAAATGTCGCTTTCCTGCGCATATCTATTCCTATAATACCAAAAAACCCATGATTTATGTACTAAAAGTTATATGTGATTCATGAGATTTCCATGAGAAACTGCACTTCAATTTGGATACAAAAGAAAAAGCATTCCCGTCCTTCCCGAAGTAGAAGAAAAGGAATGCTTTTTCACTTGTTTTATTAAACTTCCATAATTTCCGCTTCTTTATCTTTTGCAATTCCATCAATACGTTTGATACTTTCATCCGTAAGCTTTTGCACATCATCCCCGTAAGAACGCAAGTCGTCTTCCGTGATTTCACCAGCTTTTTCAAGCTTCTTAAGCTCGTCGTTTGCATCACGGCGCACATTACGGACAGCCACTTTCGCCTCTTCCGCTTCCTTCTTCACTTCTTTTGCAAGCTCACGGCGGCGTTCTTCAGTAAGTTGCGGAATCGCAAGACGAATAACCGTCCCATCATTATTTGGTGTTAAACCAATATCCGATTTCAAAATTGCTTTTTCGATATCGTCAAGAATCGTTTTATCAAACGGCGTAATCATTAATAGACGTGCTTCAGGTACAGTAATACTCGCCATTTGGTTCAGCGGAGTTGGAGCTCCGTAGTAGTCAACTTGAACACGATCTAAAATGGAAGCATTCGCCCGACCTGCACGAATTTGCCCAAGAACACGCGACAAAGCTTGTTCTGATTTCTCCATTTTTTCCTTGGAATTTTGTAATACTTCTTTACTCATCGTTTATTTCCCCCTTACCGTTGTCCCGATTTTTTCACCGAGAATGACGCGTTTAATATTGTTTTCATTTTCCGCAAACGAAAATACAACAAGCGGAATATCATTATCCATACTTAGCGAAGAAGCCGTAGAATCCATCACTTGCAATCCTTCTTTGATTACATCAAGATAAGACAGTTCATCATATTTTTTTGCCGTTTCATCAACACGCGGATCTGCGCTATATACACCATCCACATTGTTTTTTGCCATCAAAATCACATCGGCTTCAATTTCAGCTGCACGAAGCGCTGCCGTTGTATCCGTTGAGAAATAAGGATTTCCTGTTCCGCCGGCAAAAATAACCACACGGCCTTTTTCAAGGTGGCGAATCGCTTTTCTTCTAATATAAGGTTCCGCAATCTGACGCATATCAATTGAAGTCTGTACACGCGTAGCCACACCGACACTTTCGAGCGAATCTTGTAGCGACAGCGAGTTCATCACCGTTGCAAGCATGCCCATATAGTCAGCCGCTGCACGATCCATTCCCATTTCGCTTCCAAGACGACCGCGCCAAATATTGCCACCGCCGACAACAATTGCAACTTCTACACCAAGTTCAACCACTTCTTTGACTTGTTTTGAAATGGCATTGACAACATTCGGCTTAATTCCGAATCCGTCTGTACCTGCTAATGCTTCACCACTTAATTTTAAAACTACACGTTTATATTCTGGGGTATCCATAGTGACCTCCACTTATTTATTCTAGTTCGCGATAAAAGAAGCTTTTATCCACCATCTTTTATTTTACTAAAAAAAGCGGCATTACAAAAGCATTTTCTATAAAAAAGCTGAAATTCTTCTTTTAACCTTCCCGTTTCAAGTGTAAAATCGGATAATCTCTGCCTTCACCGTCCGTTTTGCTTTCGGAAACAAGCCGAAAACCAGATTTCTCATAGAACTTATAAGCAGCAGTATTCTGTTTATTCACGTCCACAAAGCGAATTCCTTCTTCCTCAATTAACCTTGCCAAAATTTGTTTCCCTAAGCCTTGCCCTTGAAATTCGGGTTTCAAGAAAAACATTTCGAGATTTTCCTCGTGATGCCCAGTAAAACCGACCAGCTCACCCTCCCATTTCCACAAAAAAAGGGTTAACATCGGAAAATAATGCGGAATTTCTTGCCGAAGCGCGGCCTTATCTTCCTTCTTCAAAAAATTATGCGTCGCGCTTACCGAATTATCCCATATTGCAAGGATTGCGGGATAGTCTTTCTCCCGAGCGCTCTCAAAATCAAGCATATTTAACCCTCCCATTCCCTTCACACAACAATTTTAACAGAAAGTAAGCAACACAAACAACAAAAAAACGAGCCGGCTAACCTGCCGGCTCGTTCAATCCAATCAATAATTATTTAACGATTACAGTCATTGGAATATCAGTAGCTTGAGCTGTGTTCAAGCTGATGATTTGGTAGTAATACATGTAAGTACCTGGTACAGAAGTATTTACGTCATTAACAATAACAGTAAATAAGTATGGGTATACATGGTTAGATGCATCATATAAGTTTGGATCATAATTCCCGTAGAACGGAAGATTTGTTCCATTGATCGTTGCAGTTGCATAAGCAGATCCATCAAATACACTGTTTACAGGAACTTCAACCACATTATCTGGAACTGTGACTGTTACTTCATCCTGAACAACTTGAACTGATGCTGCATCCACACTTCCTGCAACTGGTAATGCTACTGCTGCCAAACTAATGGCTGCTGCTAACGGTAAAGCAAGTAATTTTTTCATGTTTATTCCTCCAATAGATGTTTTTTTTGTACAAGCCAAGTATAGCATAAAAAAAAGATTATTGTGCTATTTTCTAAATTCAGTATTTGTCTGTTAATTAAACAGCGTGTTTTATATGATAATTTTGGCAAATAAAGAAAATGATGGTAACTTAATTCGAATTCGATCATCACTAATTGTGAACAAAAATAGTTACCGAAACATCTTTGTCATCTTCCGTTTTTATTTTTGTTATGAATGTATTTAAAATATCAAGTTATTCAGATCAAAAGATGTGATCTGATAACAAAAGTTTACATTTTCTTCTTTTTTTGCGAACTTTATCTAGGTATAAAAACACTTTCTGGCTTTCCCCCCAATCCAGGTAAAACCAAATTGTTTTGTATAGCTTATACACTCAAACAAAAAAGCCTTGGAAACTTAAAGTTTCCAAGGCTTTCAAATTTATCAAATCTTATTGTTCTTTTTTTACTTGGCTCATAACTTCTTCAACGAAGTTATCTTCTTTTTTCTCAAGACCTTCACCGACTTCAAAACGAACGAATGAAGCAACAGTGGCACCGTTTTGCTCAGCATATTTGCCGACAGTGATATCTGGGTCTTTTACATAAGGTTGATCAAGCAGCGAAATTTCGCTCAACCATTTTTTCAAACGGCCGTCGATCATTTTTTCAACGATATTCGCTGGTTTTCCTTCGTTAAGCGCTTGTTGCGTAAGCACTTCTTTTTCGTGAGCAAGCTCATCAGCATCTACATCATCACGTGAGATGTATTTAGGGTTGATTGCCGCGATGTGCATAGCAATGTTTTTCGCAACTTCGTCATCCGTAGTACCGTTAAGAAGTACGACAACACCAATACGTCCGCCCATGTGGATGTACTCGCCGAAAGCACAGTTTTCGCCTTTTTCAGTGATATCGAAACGACGAAGTGAAATATTTTCCCCAATTTTCGTAATCGCTTCAGTGATGTATTCTTGAACCGTAACACCGCTTTCGATTTCTGTTTTAAGGGCATCTTCCAAGTTTGCAGGACGTACAGCAAGTAAATGCTTAGCCAATTTGTCCACTAAGTTTTGGAAGTTATCATTTTTCGCTACAAAGTCAGTTTCAGCATTCACTTCAAGAACAATTGCATGTTTTTCATTGCTAACAACATGAGTCATCCCTTCAGAAGCAATACGATCTGCTTTCTTCTCAGCTTTTGCAATACCTTTTTCGCGTAAAAGATCAATTGCTTTTTCGATATCGCCGTCTGTTTCAACTAATGCTTTTTTACAGTCCATCATTCCGGCACCAGTTTTTTCACGCAATTCTTTAACCATTTGAGCTGTGATATTTGCCATTTTCAATTTCCCTCCAATAAATAACTTTTAAAAAAAGGTGATAAGAATACCCCCTTATCACCTTCTAGAATGTCTAAAAATTAAGCTTCAGTTGTTCCTTCCGTTTCAGCTGCTGCTTCCACTTTAGCTTCTTCAACGTCTGCTTCTACATTTTCTTCACCTTGGTTTACTTCAATGATTGCATCAGCCATTTTAGCAGTCAATAGTTTAACCGCACGAATAGCATCATCATTTGCAGGGATTACATAATCGATTTCATCAGGATCACAGTTAGTATCTACAATACCGATGATCGGAATATTTAATTTACGAGCTTCTGCAACTGCAATACGTTCTTTACGAGGGTCAACGATGAAAAGTGCATCAGGAAGACCTTTCATATCTTTGATACCGCCTAAGAAGCGTTCCAATTTTTCTTTTTCTTTCTTAAGAAGTACGACTTCTTTCTTAGGAAGAACTTCAAAAGTACCGTCTTCTTCCATTTTTTCGATTTTCTTAAGGTGTTTGATACGTTTTTGGATCGTTTCAAAGTTTGTAAGCGTTCCACCCAACCAGCGGTGGTTTACAAAATATTGACCAGAACGTTCTGCTTCTTCTTTCACAGAATCTTGCGCTTGTTTCTTAGTACCTACGAAAAGGATAGTTCCTCCATCAGCAGCTACTTCACGCATGAAGTTGTAAGCTTCGTCTACTTTTTTGACCGTTTTTTGTAGGTCGATGATATAAATACCGTTACGCTCTGTGAAGATATATTTCTTCATTTTAGGGTTCCAACGGCGTGTTTGGTGTCCGAAATGTACACCAGCTTCTAACAATTGTTTCATTGAAATAACAGGCATGTTATTCCCTCCTATGGTTTTATTTTTGCGATTTCTCGCCCTCCGCACAGATCTCCCAGTTGAAAGACTTATTTATAAGCACCCTTTCCTCTGTCACTGCACGTGTGTGATTTAACACCGTTTACTACTATAGCATAAAACCCTACAAACCGTCAACGTTTCGAGGTAATTTATCGGCCTCTCCCACTCACATCATATTACTTAATGAAAGCGTTGCTCAATCTATAAAACTATAAATGAAACCTGCGATAAAGCCAATGACAATGATTGAAATTATTAGTATCCACATTCCTTTTGAGATTAGCGGTTTTTTATTGTCCATTACTAAAAACCTCTCTTTCGTTGTTTCCTTTAGTTTATAACAGAACAAAGCACCATACAAGAGTGTTTTTCTACTCTAGTACGACGCTTTTTCTTATGTAAACTCTCTAAACTTGGTTTCACCTGCAAGCCTGCGTTCCATTTGACGATCTGTCAGCTCCTCAACAAGTTCTTTGCGCTTTTCAAGTGGGATCAAGCCAACTTTTGCCTCTTTCATTTTTTCATCGACAACGCAAAGAGTTCTGCGCGTTCTACGTCAATAGTTTCCAATCACAAACTTCTTTCCATTTTTTCCCATTTATTAAACACGGTCTGAATTTTATTTACTGCCCGATTAAAAGACGGTCAAATGTTTTCTTTGACCGCCCAGTTTTCCTAGCAAATTTAATTCGCTACAATATTCACGAGTTTTCCAGGAACTGCAATAACCTTCCGAACTGTTTTCCCTTCAATCTCAGCTTGAATCTTTTCATGGTTGAGACCAAACTCTTCAAGCGCTTCTTTCGTCATTGTTTTTGCGACAATCGCTTTTGCTTTCACTTTACCATTAACTTGAAGAACAATTTCAGCTTCGTCTTCCACAAGCTTCGCTTCATCATAAGTTGGCCAAGCTACATAACTGATTGATTCATCATGTCCAAGAATCGACCATAGTTCTTCCCCGACATGTGGTGCAATCGGCGCAAGTGCTTGAACAAATCCATCTGCATATTCATGAGGAATCGTATCTGCTTTATAGGCTTCATTCACAAAAATCATCAAAGCTGAAATCCCAGTATTAAAACGAAGTCCCTCATAATCAGTCGTCACCGATTTAACCATTTGATGATACGCCTTTTCAAGTTTTCCGTCATTTTCAGAAACGACTTTATCAGTCAATTTCTCGTCTTCCGTGACAAACAAGCGCCAAACCCTGTCAAGAAACTTCCGAGCACCTTCAAGCCCATTCTCGCTCCATGCGATTGAAGCATCAAGTGGTCCCATGAACATTTCATAAAGTCGAAGCGTATCTGCTCCGTATTTTTCAACCACTTCATCCGGGTTCACAACATTGCCGCGAGATTTCGACATCTTTTCATTATTTTCCCCAAGAATCATCCCTTGGTTGAACAATTTTTGGAACGGTTCTTTCGTTGGAACAACACCGATATCGTACAAAAATTTATGCCAGAATCGTGCATAAAGCAAATGCAGTACCGCGTGTTCTGCTCCGCCGATATAAACATCAACTGGCATCCATTCCCGCAGTTTTTCCTGATCAGCAATTCGCTCACTGTTGTGAGGATCGATAAAGCGAAGGAAGTACCAGCTTGAACCAGCCCATTGCGGCATCGTATTCGTTTCGCGGCGTCCCTTTCTACCCGATTCGTCCACCACATTGACCCAATCCGTCAAGTTGGCAAGCGGCGATTCCCCTGTTCCAGACGGTTTGATTTCCGTTGATTTCGGAAGAAGTAGCGGAAGTTCATTTTCAGGAACAAGCGTCGTTTCCCCGTCTTCCCAGTGGATGACTGGAATCGGTTCACCCCAGTAGCGTTGCCGACTGAAAAGCCAGTCGCGCAGGCGGTAAGTAATCTTCCGTTTCCCGTGACCTTCCTTCTCAAGCCAGTCAGAGATTGCCGTAATCGCTTCTTCTTTGTTCATTCCGTTGAGGAAATCGGAATTTACGTGAATTCCGTCACCTGAATAAGGCGCTTCTTCCACATTTCCGCCTTGAACGACTTCACGGATAGGAAGACCAAATTGCTTGGCAAACTCATGATCGCGCTCATCATGACCAGGAACCGCCATGACTGCTCCAGTACCATATTGAATCAAGACATAGTCCGCAATCCAAATAGGTATTTTCTCGCCAGTTGCCGGATTAATCGCATAAGCCCCCGTTGGAACGCCTGTCTTTTCTTTCGCAAGGTCTGTTCTTTCAAGTTCACTTTTCAGTTCCACTTGCTTCTTATAAGCTACAATCGCTTCTTTTTGCCCATCTGTTGTAACAACATCCACAAGTTCATGCTCTGGCGCCAAAACGACATAGGTTGAGCCAAATAGCGTATCCGGACGCGTCGTAAATACATCAATTTGTTCCGCGTGTCCATCAATCTTAAAGCTGACTTCTGCCCCTTCCGAGCGTCCAATCCAGTTGCGCTGCATGTCCTTAATATTTTCCGGCCAGTCTACAATCTCCAAATCGTCAATCAAACGATCCGCATAAGCCGTAATCTTAAGCATCCATTGCCGCATTGGTTTCCGGTATACTGGAAAACCGCCGCGTTCACTTTTTCCATCAATTACTTCTTCATTCGCAAGAACCGTTCCAAGAGCTGGACACCAGTTCACGGCAACCTCAGCTTCATAAGCAAGCCCTTTTTCATAAAGCTTCTCAAAAATCCACTGCGTCCATTTATAGTATTCCGGGTCCGTCGTATTAATCTCTCTATCCCAATCATAGGAGAATCCAAGTGATTTAATTTGACGCGTAAAATTCGCGATATTCTGTTCCGTAAAAATAGCCGGGTCATTTCCAGTATCAATCGCATATTGCTCAGCAGGAAGACCAAATGCATCCCAGCCCATTGGGTGCAGCACATTGTACCCTTGCGCACGCTTCACGCGCGACAAAATATCCGTCGCTGTATAGCCTTCAGGATGTCCAACATGAAGTCCAGCACCAGAAGGATAAGGAAACATATCGAGCGCATAAAAGTTTTCCTTTTCTTTATCTTCCGTCGTTTTAAAGGTCTTATTTTCCTCCCAAAACCGTTGCCACTTTGGTTCGATTTCTTTGTGATTAAATGTCATCCGTTCTCTCCCCTTCATACCAGTAAATTTTAGCGAACAATTGAAAAGCAAGAAGCAAAAAACCTCTCGTCCCAATAGCCATTTTAACAGCTATGGGACGAGAGGTTTTCTCCCGCGGTACCACCCAAATTAGTGATTTCTCACTCAACTTCTTGATCCTTAACGCGGACAACGTACGATTTTTATAAAAGGCAAGTTCATCTCGCTTTTCGTTCAGCTTTCACCAGCCGCTGACTCTCTAACTCCCAAGCTTATGAGACTACTACTCCTCTAGTCGCTCTTTTCTGTTCAATTAACAACTATTGTAGCTGATTTCGATTTATTTGGCAAGCGTCTGTTTTCTCATGAGCGGATAAAGAACAAAACCAAGCAAGAACAAGCCGATACTAAGCAGAAAGACTGTAAGATTTTCCGTTCCGCTTTTCATGATCCACAAGCTGTAGCAAAGAGCAAGAAAAGCAATAATGCCATCGGTAATTCGTTTTGGCAATTTTGACGTTTCATATGTGCTCCCTGTGAATACCAGCTTAAGTTGAAAAATAGGCGAGATAAAGTACTGCACAAGGAAGGCCAGAGTAGAAACCTTCACAACAAAATCATAGGCCACTGCAATGTCCCCAGATAATGTAGAGAAAATGAAAAACTGGGATGCGATACAGGTCAAAACAAGTGATCGAACAGGCGTGCCATTTTTATTCGTTTTCTTCAAGTAAGGTAAAAAGATGCCGTTTTTGGCCGCTTGGTGAGGTGCTTCGGAACTCATCATGATCCAGCCGATTGCCGATCCAAATAAACAAATGAGTGCAAGAGTTGCCATCACTGCCGAACCGCCGCTTCCAATAACCGCATTGAGCGCATCCGCAAGCGGGCTCGCACTGCCAATTAAGTTTTCTTTCGGGATAAGCCCTAGTGTCAGAATCGAAATGAGGCTATAAAGCATCACAGCAACGATCAAACCGGTAATCGTAGCCGCACGAACCGTTTTTCCTGACTTGGCACGTCCAGCGAACATCATCGCCGATTCAATCCCGATGAAAGCCCAAAGCGTTACGATCGCTGCACTGTTTACTTGAGACAATAGGCCTTCACTTAAGCCAGCACTATTATATACCGGGTGGTAGAATTCACCCATTTTGGCGGATTGGAAGGAAAAGACTGCGATAATAATGAAGAGAAAGAAACCGCCGACTTTGGCAATCGTTGCTACCAAATTGATTTTTCCAGCCCCACTTACGCCGCGCGAAATGATAAACGCAATTCCCCACAACAAGACGGTACATACGGCGAAGGTCAGTACCTGACCTTCTGTAATCGTGAACTCCCCCATTTTTACAAAAGTGGTTTTACTATTTAAAATCGGGAAAAAGACTGATAAGTATCCCGCAAACGACGTGATCAGCGAAACGTTTCCGGCCCAGTTTGCAACCCAGTAGCTCCACACGGCAATAAAACCGGCAACGTGCTTTGCCCCAGGACGGTTAAAGAAGGCATACGCATGACTTTGAGCACCGCTCGTCAGGTCGGGGCGTTTAACCGCGAGATTTCCAAAAACAAGAGCGATGAGAAGAACGCCGGCACCAGTGAAAATCCACGCGAGAAGCGTCGCGAGCGGACTTGCCACTTCAGCCATTTGGCGAGGAAGCATGAAGATTCCAGAACCCATCATGTTTCCAATTACGAGGGCTGTTAAAATAAAAAAGCCCATTTTTCTTTGCTTTGTCATCCAATATGCAACTCCTTTTATGTATTTTAGTGTATTAGCACTTTACCAAATGAAAGTGTTTTTAGCATAACAAAATTATTTTTATTCGTCAACCAAAAAATATGTTACACTTAAAACAGTGAATTTAAAGGAGTATGAGGCATTTTGAAAATAGAAAATCCATTTCCCTATTCAATAGACAACAAACGTTATCACACATGGAATTACACTTTGCGAGAAGAATTCGGCATGAAAGTATTTAAAGTGGCACTTGACGGCGGGTTCGACTGTCCAAATCGTGACGGCACCGTCGCACATGGTGGCTGTACATTTTGTAGCGCAGCAGGTTCCGGAGACTTTGCCGGCGATCGCAATTTTGATTTATCAGAGCAGTTTGCTGAAATCCGTGACCGCATGCATCATAAATGGAAAAACGGGAAATACATTGCTTTTTTTCAAGCATTTACCAATACACACGCACCGGTTTCTGTTTTGCGCGAAAAGTATGAAGTTGTCATGCAAGAAGAAGGTGTAGTAGGCCTTTCCATTGCAACACGTCCTGACTGTCTTCCTGATGATGTCGTTGATTACTTAGCTGAGCTGAATGAACGTACCTACCTTTGGGTAGAACTTGGGCTCCAGTCGGCACATGACGAAACCGGGCGATTGATTAACCGAGCACACGATTATGATTGTTATCTCGAAGGTGTGGCGAAATTAAAAAAAACGCGGAATTCGTGTTTGTACGCACATCATCAACGGGCTTCCGAAAGAGACACCTGAAATGATGCTTGAAACGGCTAAAAAAGTTGCTGAAAGCGGTGTAGACGGCATTAAAATTCACTTACTACACTTATTGCGCGGCACACCAATGGTAGAAGATTACAAACGCGGCGACTTAAAGTTTCTGACTCAAGAAGATTATGTCAAACTCGTTTGCGATCAGCTTGAAATTCTCCCGCCCGAAATGGTAATTCATCGTATTACTGGCGACGGTGGTGTGGATGATTTAATCGGACCGATGTGGAGCCTAAACAAATTTGAAGTATTAAATGCGATTGATCAAGAACTCGTATGGCGAGATAGCTATCAAGGTAAACGATTCGAGGCGGCAAAAGCATGAATTTGTTGGGAATTGTACCGTTCAGCCATGAACTTTTAAAGAAGGTTATCTTTCCAGGTGATGCGGTGCTCGATGGGACTTGCGGCAACGGACATGATACGCTGTTTTTAGCTGAACTGGTTGGGCCGAATGGGCAAGTTTTCGGATACGATATCCAAGCGAAGGCTATCCAAATTACGGAAAGTCGGCTCGAAGATGCGGGGATGAGCGATCAGGTTCGTCTTTTTTAAAAAAAAGGCATGCTCTTCTAAAAGAAGATATCTCCGTTCCGCTTAAGGCCGCGATTTATAATCTCGGCTATTTACCTGGTGGCGACAAAACGGTGACAACCCTTGCTGTTTCGACACTGGAAAGCATTCGTGCCGCACTTGATTTGCTCGTTTCAGGCGGTGTGCTCGTTCTTGTTATTTATCACGGTCATCCGGCTGGAAAAGACGAAAAAAATGCGGTGCTTGATTTTGCGGAACAGCTACCGCAAAAAGAGTTCCACGTTTTGCGCTATCAATTTGTTAACCAAAAAAACGACCCGCCGTTCGTGGTCGCAATCGAAAAACGTTAAAAAAAAGCACGCTTTCGACGAAAGCGTGCTTTTTGTTTCTATCAAGTATCTTTATTTACTGAATTGGTATTTCTTTTCCACATAAATCGAATACCAGATCATGAAGATGACAACCGTCCAAATTTTGCGGCTGTAATCATGCTTGCCTTTGCAGTGGTCATCAAGCAGCTGCAAGACATATTCCTTATTAATCAAATGATCCGTTTCAGATTCATGGATGATTTTTTTCACCCAATCGTTCATTTCATCTTTAAGCCAGTGGCGAATCGGAACTGGGAATCCAAGTTTGCGACGATTTAAAACGTGTTCTGGAACGAATGTTTCTGCAGCTTTGCGAAGCACATATTTCGTCGTTCCGTTTGTCGTTTTAAGTGAAGCGGGAACTTGTTTAGCTACGTCAAAGACTTCCTTATCTAGAAACGGAACACGAACTTCAAGCGAGTTTGCCATCGTCATCCGGTCAGCTTTCAGTAAAATATCACCACGAAGCCATGTATGCATATCAATATACTGCATCCGTTCTACAGGACCATAATTTTTTGTTTCTTCATAAAAAGGTTTGGTAATATTCGTATAATCATGACCTTCTTGATATTTAGGCAGTAAAATGCGTTTTTCAGCTTCCGTAAACATTTTCGCGTTTCCAATATAGCGCTCTTCCATCGGTGTTGTTCCGCGTTCTAGGAAACTCTTACCGCGCATTCCCTCAGGCATAACTTTCGCAACACCGCTAAGCATCGATTTGAAAACACCTGGCATTTTATTAAACATCGAAAGCGAATTAGGTTCGTTATAAATATTATAACCGCCAAACAGCTCATCAGCTCCCTCACCAGAAAGCGCAACTGTTACTTGTTTACGTGCTTCACGCGATAAGAAATAAAGCGGAATCGCTGCTGGATCGGCCAAAGGATCATCCATGTGCCACACAATTTTCGGCAATTCATTCATATATTCTTGCGGCGTGATCACATAACTGATATTTTCCACACCAAGTTTATCCGCCGTTTCTTTTGCCACATCAATTTCGCTAAACCCGTCGCGTTCAAAACCAACCGAAAACGTTTTAATCGCCGGATGGTATTCTTTTGCAATCGCTGCAATAATCGAAGAATCAATCCCGCCCGAAAGAAACGAACCAACTGGCACGTCAGAACGCATGTGCATTTTTACAGAATCATACATAACGTCGCGAATCTCTTTAATAAACGTATCTTCCGACTTTTGAACCGGCGCAAATTCAGGCTTAAAGTATTGCTTAAACTGCATCTCGCCGCCGATTTTTTTCGTGAAATAGTGTCCTGGAAGCAGACGCTTCACTTCTGTTGTAAGCGTATCTGGTTCCGGCACAAATTGGTACGTCATATAGTTTTGCAAAGAAACTTCGTCGAGCTTTTGGTTTTTTAAAGCGTGCAGAATTGATTTCTTTTCGGAGCCCATGTAGAGCTTGCCGTCTTCTTCAGCATAAAAGAACGGCTTAATGCCAAACGGGTCGCGGGCGCCGTAAATCGTATTTTCTTCCTTATCCCAAATTACAAAACCGAACATTCCGCGTAGTCTTGCCGCCGTTTCTTCCTTATATTTCGCATAAGTTGCAATGATAACTTCCGTATCGCTTTCCGTTTCAAACGTAAGCCCATCCTTAAGAAGACCTTCCCGCAGTTCCACATAGTTATACACTTCACCATTAAAAATAATCCAATAACGTTCATTTTCATAAGTAAGCGGCTGATGTCCATTTTCGACATCAATAATACTAAGACGTCTAAAGCCGAACTGAACATGATCATCCGTGTAATAGCCTTCATCATCTGGCCCGCGGTGTGTGATCATATCATTCATTTCTTTAAAAACCTGTTTTTCTTCACCTGTAATTTCAGCAATGCGATCATGAACGCATCCAATAAATCCACACATTCTGACATTTCTCCTCTATATGATTTTTCATTAATTCACAGTTTACACAAGCTTTACTATATCACAAAGCAAGCGGCTTTGCACGGCGAAGTCCATCACTTTTTGAAAAAAAGAAGGAGCTTGTCCAAATCAATGGACAAACCCCTTCTGCCTTGTTATTTCGCCAAATAACGCTTTAAATCCTCAACTTTATCCGTTTTTTCCCAAGGAAGATCAAGGTCGTGGCGTCCAAAATGCCCAAACGCTGCTGTTTCTCGGTAAATCGGACGGCGCAGATCAAGCATCTTAATAATTCCCGCCGGACGAAGATCAAAGTTCGCCCGCACCGCCTCAGTCAACTCGCTTTCACTATAAGGACTCGTCCCATAAGTTTCAATCGAGATCGAAACCGGATGAGCCACCCCAATCGCATAGGCAAGCTGTACTTCGGCTTTTTTGGCAAGCCCCGCCGCCACTAAATTTTTAGCGACATATCGCGCCGCGTAAGCGCCTGAGCGGTCCACCTTGGTCGGATCTTTCCCAGAAAATGCTCCGCCTCCGTGTCTTGCGTATCCGCCATATGTGTCGACAATAATTTTGCGTCCCGTAAGCCCAGCATCACCTTGCGGGCCACCGATCACAAAACGTCCTGTCGGGTTAATAAAATATTTTGTATCTTTATCAAGCCATTTTTCATCAATAACCGCCGAAATCACAAGTTCATGCATATCGCGCGCAATTGTTTCTTGATCTACTTCCGGATGATGTTGCGTCGAAATCACAACCGTATCAATCCGAGCTGGCTTATTACATTCATCATATTCAACCGTAACTTGCGTTTTAGCATCTGGACGGAGATAGTCAAGTGTGCCATTTTTACGCAGTTCCGAAATCTTTCTGACAAGTTTGTGGGCAAGTGAAATCGGAAGCGGCATCAACTCTTCAGTTTCGTCTGTTGCAAATCCAAACATCAAACCTTGGTCACCAGCTCCAATTGCCTCAATTTTAGCATCTTCATCTTCACCGCTACGAGATTCAAGCGATTCATTAACGCCTTGTGCAATATCTGGTGATTGTTCATCAATCGCTGTTAAAACCGCACATGTTTCAGCATCGAATCCGTATTTTGCACGCGTATAGCCGATTTCCTTGATCGTTTCCCTAACAATCTTTGGAATATCCACATAAACAGAAGTTGTAATTTCTCCAGCGACAAGCACAAGCCCCGTTGTAACAGTTGTTTCACACGCAACACGCGCATCCGGATCACGCGCAATAATCGCATCCAAAATTGCATCCGAAATTTGGTCAGCAATCTTATCTGGATGTCCATCAGAAACCGATTCTGATGTAAACAAATGACGATTTACAGTCATTCTTGTTCCTCCTTTAGTTCTCATCTCCACACTGGCACACAGCAAAGAAAAAAAGCCTTCTCTCTAAGTTTAACTGCATAGAGAAAAGGCATAACATTGCATTACCTTCACTCTCATCGATCAGGATTACAAGAAATCCTGCTCAGGTTAGCACCTTACAACAAGTGTAGGTTGCCGGGCTTCAAAGGGCCAGTCCCTCTACCGCTCTGGATAAGAGATAATCTTATTTTCGTCTTTCGACTGTTTCCAGTATAAATGTTTACAAATAGAAAATCAAGAGTGAATCCTCGCTCATTTTTTACTCAAAGCAGAAACTTCGGCCACGTCTTTTCTTCCATTACCCGGTAATGATTGTAAAATGCTTCGCCTTCTTCCGTCCGGCTATAACGAATCCCATCATTTGAACGATAACGAAACAATAAACCAATTTCCTCGAGTTGATAGATCGCAAGTAAAAACTCCGTCTTGTTTGGAATGGGATGTGTTTCATCTTTTGCCCGATCATTTACGAGCTCATTCATATTTGATGGACCACGGTAAACATTTTCAACGATTCGAAAAGCCAAATGAAAGGACAGCGCCATGATTTCACACACTTTCTACTTGAATTATCCCAATTATACCGCAACCTTCTTCATTTTTTCAAAACAAGTTTGCAGTTGAAAACGCAATTTTTGAAAAATCCTCCATATTTTTCCACGGTTTTTAGCAAATGCGCGATACACCCGTTCTCCAAAAAATGGAATTCCAGGAAAGTAGCACAAAAGAGCGATTGGCTTAAAGAAACTAAGGCGAAACATAATTCGCCTAATTGCCTTAAACCCGCGATAAACTCTTCCATTTTCACTTACGACATGAAGTTCACGAAGAAGTTCCGTCCGATTAAAATAATCACCACGATAATCTTGCAACGCTTTAAAAGAAAGTCTTTTTTTTGGAATCGAATTTTTCAAAAAAAACTTTTGCAGCCTTGCAAAACTCACAAGTTCCATCATAGAGCACTATATCTTTCAACAAAAAAACCTCCTTTTCTATTTCCTTTCCCCTTATCATATTTTTCAACCTGTGGTATCATTAAGGGTATTAAAAATATGATTTTGTTCGAGTTCGAGCAATAAAGGAGTTTAATTATGGCCTTATTACCACTTACTCTAATCATTCTTGTTGGATTCATTGTCACGATGCTGCTATTTGAATTTGTAGTAAAATGGGAATGGTTTAAATATTTTCTAGCGACAATCGGACTGATCGCAAGCGGCATTATTTTCTTTATCAGTTTTTACGGAGGCGGTCTCAAACAAACAGATATCGCGATTGCCCTGTTCTTTGCTAGTTTCGGCGAATACGTCGTATCACTCATTGTTAGCCTGATTCGTATGATTCAAAGAAGAAAAAATCAAACCGCACAAACAAAATAACACAAAAATCCGAGCGAAAAATTTTTCGCTCGGATTTTTTATTTAGAATAAACCTCATGAAACGCTTGTTTAATCACAAGACACGATTTTTCATAACGTTCCAATTCCTCAATTGTTAAATCAGCAAGTGAAAGTACTTCCTTAATGCCTGATTTATTAAGAATCGCAGGTCGACCTACATACACATCGCGCTTTTCATCATAAACCGAAACCGGCATTACCTCATGCGCATCACGTAGCACAATACTGATCAGTTCGGCTGCTGCCGTAGCAATTCCAAAACTTGTCCAGCCTTTTCCAAGCAAAATATTCCAGCCGCGTGCCCGAACCTGTTCTTTCAACATTTCTTGTTCTGCGAGAGAAAACCGCTTTTCGACTGCTTCATTAGCAAGGCGTACACTTGACCAAGCGATGAACTGTGATTCTCCGTGTTCACCTAGCACATATCCAGTGATGCTTGTTGGCGCCACATCAAAATGCTCGCCAAGCGTACTTCGCATCCGCATCGTATCAAGTGCTGTACCGGTCCCAAATACCCTTTCTTTTCCTAGCCCGCTTTCTTTCGCAATAATTTGCGTAATGACATCACATGGATTCGTGATGTTCATAAAAATCCCATCAAATCCTGCTTTCATAATTTGAGGAACAATCGAACGCACCGCAGCACTCGTTTCCTTCAATTCTTCCATTCGATCTTCTCGCAAGAGCGTCGTTGGTCCGATTGCCATCACAATCAGATCTGCATCTGCAAGAAGCGTATAATCCGTTCCGCCAGCAACAATCTTTGTATGACGCTGCACGGCAGAAAGCATATCCCGAAGCTCCATCGCTTCGCTTGCCACTTTTTCCTCTGCCTGATCAAACAATATGATTTCACTGCAAATTCCTTGCGTAACAAGCGAAAAGGCTAAATCTGAACCGACATGTCCACATCCGACAATTCCAATTTTTTGATTCATTCCTAAGCCCCCTCTTAATTGCTTGAATTAAGCGATACAAGTTCATATGTAAGAAGTGTAGCTTCATTTTCCCAAACGAGTTTTCGCGGAATCACCGTGCCGCTTGTCTCGCCTTCCTTCGTTTTGCGTAGTTCAACAGGAACATCAATCGGATAGATCCGATAACCGTCTTTTTTCAGTTCAAATAAATTCTCTGCAATTCGTTTTTCATTGCCTTTTGTCACAACCATTGTATTCACTTCAAGCTGCATACCCATCATGATCCCTCCAATTCTTTATTTTCTATCATAGCAGAAAACGGCCTTGTTTGCCTAACATCTCCACAAGTTTCGCCAAAATTTCCTGCATCCCTGCATCTCGCATAAAAAAACTAAACGTAGGTTTTCTAACCAGCTGCCGCAAATCCCCCTTACAAATTAGTGGCCCATCCGTTTCGAGATAATCTTTTTGCGGAATGATTTCACTCACTTCACAAAAAAAAGACCCGCTTCGTAAAACTCCTTCCATCCGATTTTACACTGTAATCTGCTACAAAATGAAACTGGTCTGTGCGTGCTCCCGTTTCCTCCATCAGTTCACGTGCAGCAGCTTCCTCATTCGATTCGCCTTTTTCTCCCTTGCCGCCAGGAAATTCAATGCCGCGAACCCTGTGCTTAGTAAAAAGCCATTTTCCTAAATAAAGCGGAATCACCAAAACATCATCCGCATCTCCCTTTTGTTTCGTAAAATAAATCGTCACTTGACCACCGTAATCATCCACATAAGAAAACAAAAACATCGCCCCTTTCTTTTTCAAAAAAAATGTGTTAAGCTATAACTAGCAAATCAGAGAAGGTGAAAAAACTTGGTGAAAAAATTTTTAATTGGCGGAATTCGCATCTATCGAAAGTATATCTCACCGCTCACACCGCCTTCGTGCCGATTTTACCCGACTTGCTCCCAGTACGGCATCGAAGCAATCGAAACACACGGCGCATTTAAAGGTAGTTATTTAGCCATAAGACGCATCTTAAAATGCCATCCCTTTCATAAAGGCGGACTCGATCCTGTTCCTCCAAAAAAAAGCGGCACAGAATGCCATCATCACCACTAATATAGCATAAAAAACTGCTTCCGCAAGAAGCAGTTTTTTATTTTTTTAAAGAAAACACTTGCATTTTATATTTTTTTCCTGTAACATCAATAACGGATTATAAATCGGAGTGATTACGATTTATTTTTTTATTCCCTAAACCGGAATGATTTTGATTTAAGGAGTTGACGATAATGAAGAAAAAAAAGAAATAAAATTTTTATCGCCGTTATTTGTACTTATGCTGTTAGTATTAGCCGCTTGCGGAAATTCAGGTGCAGCCAAAAAAGATGATGGGAAAATTCAAGTTTATACGACCGTTTATCCTCTTACTTATTTAACGAAACAAATCGGCGGTTCTTCTGTTGAGGTAAATAGTATTTATCCAGCTGGAGCAGACGCTCACAGTTTCGAGCCGACTCAAAAAGATATGCTGAAAATTGCGGATAGTGATTTGTTTTTCTATATAGGGCTTGGCATGGAAGGTTTTGTTGATAAAGCTAAATCCACATTAAAAGATGAAAAAGTTTCTTTTGTCCCGCTTGCTGAAAAACTTGATCTTCCAAAAGATCCTGATGCAGAGGCCGAACATGAAGCAGAAGAAGGTCACGACGATCATGATGACCATGAACATGGTGATATTAATCCACATGTATGGCTATATCCAAAATACATGGAGCAGATGGCTGAACTTGTAAAAGTTCAATTAACCAAGCAACTTCCCGATAAAAAAGCTGAATTTCAGGAAAACTACGATAAACTTATCGTAAAATTAGACAAACTTGATGACAAGTTCAAACAAACAGCTGAATCAGCTAAACAAAAAGACTTTGTAACTGCCCATGCAGCATACAGCTACTGGGATACTGCTTATGGCTTGCATCAAATTCCGATTGCTGGCGTTTCGACAAGCGATGAACCTTCCCAAAAGAAACTGCAATCGATCGTAAAGAAAATTAAGCAGGAAAAAATTCCATACATTATGTTGGAACAAAATACCAACTCCAAAATTGCCGATGTCATTCAAAGCGAAACGGATACAAAAGCCTTAACACTGCACAATTTGGAGACTCTTACAGAAAAAGATATCCATCAAAACCGTGATTACATTTCGATTATGAATGATAATCTCAAAGCGCTTAAAGAAGCACTTAACTACTAAAAAACCATGGAACCGTCCCGGTTCCATGGTTTTTCATTTAATAATCAGCTTTCCAAATTGCCGCTTCAACCATTTCAGCGACATTTTGAATTTCAGCCTGCGCTACACCGTCTTCAATGGCTGCTTGGACGACCGCTTCCGTCACAACACGCGAAACTTCCCGTACCATTTCGACCGGTGGAAGCAGTGGTGCCCCGCGTTTATCGAGTTCTTGTAGCCGTGTGATGCTTCCTGCTGCCTGTGACAGCATATTTTCTGTGACGCGGCTGGCTTTGGCAAGAACCGTTCCGAGACCAAGTCCTGGATACAGCAACGCATTATTCGCTTGACCAATTTGATAGGTGACTCCGCCATATGAAACCGGATCAGACGGGCTTCCAGTCACGACAAGTGCTTTTCCGTCCGTCCATTCGATCAAATCTGCCGCTTTTGCTTCTGCAAGGTGCGTTGGATTTGAAATCGGCATGATCGCCGGACGTTCATGAAAACTGGCCATTTTGCGCACTGCTTCTTCCGTGAAAGCACCCGCTTGACCGCTAGTTCCGATTAAAACAGAAGGCTTCACAGCTTCGATGATTTCCGCTAGGCTAGTCAAGCCATGCAGTTCCGGCTCGGTCCGCGCAAATTTCTTTTGACCTGCCGTGAGATTTTCCATATCGGCCGTGATCAAACCGTGTCTGTCAATCAAATAGAATTGTTCGACCGCCTCAGGTTCAGTTAGTCCTGCTCGAACTAATTCTTCCCGAATCTGCTCGGTTACCCCGACGCCAGCTGTCCCAGCTCCAAAGATTAAATAACGCTGCTCAGTGACAGGCTTTTTCGTCACCTCAGCCACCGCATGAACCGCCGCAGCCATCATGACGCCTGTTCCTTGAATGTCATCATTAAACGTCGTTACTTCATTCCGGTATTTTTCGAGGATCACACTAGCGTTATCACGCCCAAAATCTTCCCAGTGGAAGAGTACATTTGGAAAAATCGCTTTTGCTTTTTGAATAAACGCATCAATGAACGTAAGGTATTCCGTACCGGTTTTACGCGGTTTTTTCTTGCCGAGATAATGCGGATCGTTCAAAAGTTCGGCGCGGTTCGTCCCATTATCTATCACAATCGGGAGTACACGTTTCGGATGAATTCCGGAGGCGATTGTATAAACTGCAAGCTTTCCAACCGCAATCATGACACCTCCGATGCCCCAGTCGCCAATTCCAAGAACACCTTCTCCGTCAGTAATCACGAGCAGATCAACATGATCTAAATCAGCGCTTGCCGCTAAAAGCGATGCTTCAATCCGTTCTGGATGATCGCTGTCGAGAAAAACCGATTCACTTGGCGCGCTGAAATCCCGCGAATAATGAATCACACTTTCAGCGATGGTTGGCGTATAGATCACCGGAAGAAGCTCCTTAATATGGTCGCTAACAACCCGGTAAAATAAAATCCGATTCGAGTGGTAAATCGTCATCAAATATTGATTTTTTTGGTAGCTGTCCGAAAGCGAAGCCAGTTTTTGATAAACCAGTTCCGCTTGCTCAGCAAGACTGCGAATTTCAATCGGCAAAAGACCATGGAGCTGATACTTGCTTCTCTCTTCCTCCGTGAAGGCCAGCCCTTTATTGTAAAACGGATTTTGCAAGAGCTCTTTTCCAGTTAAATGCGGCATCGTTTTTCCCCTCTCTATACACAATACACTTATTTTACCGCGAATTTGGATTCTATTCCACAGTAAAAAGAGAAATTCAGTGCTAATCAGCACTGAATTTCTCTTTTTTCAACCTATGCCGCTGCACTTTCCCAGAAGCCGTCCGAGGAAGTTTTTCATGGTAGATAAACGCCTTTGGAATCTTGAAGCGCGCAAGGCGCGCTTCAAGATTTTCGCGGAGCGCTTCTTCATCAAAATTGCTAGCCACAACAAGGTGCGCGACGGGTTTTTCGCCCCATTCGGCGTCTTTTTCCCCAACAACCGCCGCCTCCAAAACGCCAGCAACACTCAGCAAGACATGCTCCACTTCGGTCGGATAAATATTTTCACCGCCCGAAATAATCAAGTCACTACGGCGCTCTGCTACATATAAAAAACCGTCCGCATCAAGATGCCCCAAGTCCCCTGTGCGGAAAAAGCCATCCACAAAAGCAGCTTTCGTTTCTTGTTCGCGGTTTAAATAGCCGGCAAATACAGTTGGGCCTTTAATCCATATTTCACCATCTAAGTCAGTTTCCTGCTGCTTGACAATTTTTAATTCAGATGGAAATAGAATTTTACCAGAAGAGCCGATTTTTTCTGCCGCCGCTTCCGGCTGAAGCGAAACGACTTGGGAAGCTGTCTCTGTCATTCCAAATGACTGCACAAGCGGCCAGTTTTGCGCAAGGCTTTGTGCCACTATTTCCTTCGGTGCCGCGCTTCCGCCAAGCAGCATCACCCGTAAATTCGAATGAAACGGCTCGCTTTTCAGTTCCAAAAGCCGCTTAAGCATCGTCATCACAACCGAAACATGCGTCACCCTACCGCTTGCTATAAGCTTCACCATCCGCTCTGCATCAAAACGCGGTTCAAGATAAACCGGAATTCCATAAATGACGCTCCGCATCAGAATCGAAAGCCCGCTAATATGAAAAATCGGCACCGCACACAGCCAAGCATCTTTCTCCTTTGAGAAACCGAAGTTAAGCATAGATGCCGTCGCGCTGAAAAAGTGATTGCCATATGTTTGCAAGACTCCTTTCGGCTTCCCCGTCGTCCCAGAAGTATACATGACCGAGGCAATATCTGTCAGTTCGATTTCTATTTTTTTTAGAAACTGCGCCGGATAAAGCTTCAAGTTCCTCAAAACTCGTTGCGGGCACAACTAATCGCGAAACAGCCGTCGTAAAATCCGAATGATACATCAAGAATTTTGCTCCGCTGTCTTCAAGCTGAAACTGCATTTCGAGCGGCGAAAGCCGCGGGTTTAAGAAAACGGTCGATGCCCCGATCAGTTCCAAGGCATGAATCGCAACATAAGTTTCCACGTCATTTCGACCAAGTAGAGCAATAAAGTCGCCCTTTCCCCCACCAAGTTCTGTCAGTCGCTCCGCACATTTTTCGGCCATCAAATAAACATCCTGAAACGTATAACTTTTTTCTCCAAAATAAAGCGCAGTTTTCTCTCCCGAAAGCTGCGCTCGCATTTTAAGCCAATTTTCCATTTCGATCACGGAAACTTCGGAAATTGATCGAAGTCAGGATCGCGTTTTTCCTTAAAGGCATCGCGCCCTTCCTTCGCTTCATCCGTTGTATAGTATAAAAGTGTTGCGTCTCCTGCCAGCTGCTGTATCCCAGCCAGACCGTCCGTATCCGCATTGAAGGCTGCTTTGATAAACCGAAGTGCTGTCGGGCTCTTCTTAAGCATTTCCTTCGCCCAAGAAACCGTTTCATTTTCCAGTTCAGCAAGCGGAACAACCGTGTTGATCCAGCCCATTTCAAGCGCTTCATCCGCTGTATACTGGCGGCACATGAACCAAACTTCTTTTGCTTTTTTATGTCCAATTACGCGCGCTAAGTAGCCCGAGCCGTAACCTGCATCAAAACTGCCGACATTTGGTCCCGTTTGACCAAACTTCGCATTATCTGCAGCAATCGTAATATCGCATACAAGCTGAAGTACATTCCCGCCGCCGATTGACCATCCAGCAACCATCGCAATAACCGGTTTCGGAATGACACGAATCAAGCGTTGTAAATCAAGCACATTTAAACGCGGAATTTGATCGTCACCGACATAACCACCGTGACCGCGTACTTTTTGGTCGCCCCCTGAACAAAAGGCTTTGTCTCCTTCACCCGTCAAAATGATTACGCCGATTTTTGCATCATCACGTGCCAGATTAAACGCATCAATCATTTCCATCACCGTTTTTGGTGTAAACGCATTATGAACATGCGGACGATTAATCGTTACCTTCGCAATTCCTTCATGTGATTCATATTTAATCTCTTCATACTCTTTTTCCGTTACCCAATTCACCATAAATCAAAATCCTCCTAAAAATGCTTATTTTGAAAGCGACGAATCGCCTTAGCAAGTTCTTCTGGTTTTTCAAGCTGAATCGCATGCCCCGCGCCTTGAATTTCAACATGTTCCGCAAGCGGAAGCCGCTCTTTCATCCTAGCCGCAAGCCGTTTAAATTTCAAGTCCTGTTCACCGGTAAGTAACAAAACCGGGCACTTCACTTTCGTAAGATCCGCCCACCCAGAAGGAAGTTCGCCTGTACCGACACCGAGAAGACTAAGCGCCAGCCCTTCCGGATTTTGGCTGAGCCTTTCTGTTTCAACCGCCGTTTGTTTTAAAAGCGGAAGTTTGCGCTGCGACTCGAACAGCGAAAGCGCCGCCCATTTTTCCGTAAAAAATGAAATCCCCTGTTCGCGCAACATCTGAACCCACGCCGCATCCTTTTCACGCCGCGCTTCGCGCTCACGCTCTGTTTCAAGCCCCGGCGAGCTGCTGATAAGAACAAGTCCCGAAAACGCATCTGGATGATCAATGACCATTCGAAGTGCAATCCGGCCGCCCATCGAGTATCCGATAAGGAGCGGCTTCTCCCCAGCCGTTTCCCGTGCCGCGATTTCAAGCAAACTTTCCTCCGTCGCCAAAAGCGAATAATCATCCGGATTAAGCGATAGCGACCGCCCGTGTCCCGGAAGATCGGGAAGCAAATACCGACCGCTCTCGAAGTATCCAAGCAGTTCAGCAAATGTCAAATGCGTTCCTGTAAAGCCATGAAGCAGCATAACGGCCGGATGTTGCGATTTCTGCACTGTTTCGTAAAATAAATCCATCAAATACCTTCGCGCTCAATGCGCTCGGTAATCTTCGCCCAAAGCGCATCATGACTAGCTTTATTTTCATGGCGGTTTGTATGCACCTCGATAATATCCAATCCCTTATGATAAGACGCTTTATCAAGCGCATCGCGAAACGCTTCAATCGCGTAAACCTCTTCATAATTTGCATCATAAAGCGCTGCTGCATAGCGGAAATCAAGATCCGTTGCTGTGCCAAACAGCGATTCAAAATACTTTGGCGTGCGGCTTTGCGGCAAGAACGAAAAGATTCCCCCGCCATTATTGTTCACCACAATAATCGTCAAGTTGAGCTGATATTTTTTCGCCATCAAAAGCCCGTTCATATCATGATAAAACGACAAGTCGCCGATCAAAAGATACATCGGCTGAACAACCGTACTGGCACCAAGCGCAGCTGAGACAACACCGTCAATGCCATTTGCCCCTCGGTTTGCAAACATCTTGATTTTTTTTATTCGTTTGCATAAAGTACGTATCGACATCACGAATCGGCATGCTGTTCCCGATGAAAAGTCCCGCTTGTTCTGGAAGCTGTTCTCGCAGCTCATAGACAATCTGACCTTCTTCAAAAACCGTAAGCCCATCCATATGTGCCGCAAGCGCTTCACGCGCAACCTTATTGATCGTTTGCCATTTCGATAGCCAACCAGATGCAGGTTCAACCTCAGCATCTTTCAGTGCATCCAGCAAAAAGCGCTCATCACAGTGAATCATATCCGTCACACCTTTTACCGGATCGCGCCAAGCTGCACCGGGATCAACCACAAAAGTACGTACATCCTCGAGTGCTTCAAGCCAAATCCGAAGCGGTTTTGAAACCGGCATCGCGCCAAAACGAATGACAACTTCCGGTTGAAGCTCATGACCCAGTTTCTCACTTTTCAAGAATCCATCATAACCATCAATGACAACATCATCCGTTTCACCATATGAACGAAGCCCCGAAAGCGGATCAGCCAAAATTGGCCAGCCAAATTTATGTGCCGTTTGAATAAACTTGGTTTCAATATCTTTTTTATCTAAAGGACCGACAATAATAATCCCTTTTTTACCGCTACATGCTGCAATCATTTTCTCAAGCGCTGCTGCCTCGAGCACCTCATGTGTATAATAAATATGCACATGATGACGCTTTTTATCAGTTGCAGCAAAAGGCGATGGCTCTAAAATCGGCGTTAGTGGTTCACGGAATGGAAAATTAAGATGTACCGGTCCACGCGGAGTCTTAAGCGCAAGATCGACCGAACGACTGCCGTGCCACTTCGCATAACGAATCATTTCCTCCGTATCTTCTGGAAGCGCCATATCCGTAAAACTTTTCACATGCGAACCATAAAGTTCAATTTGATCCATTGCTTGCGGTGCCCCAACATTACGAAGTTCATGCGGGCGATCCGCTGTAAGAACAATTAATGGAATTTGAGACAAATTCGCTTCCGCTACAGCTGGAAAATAGTTTGCCGCTGCCGTGCCGCTTGTTGAAAGCAAAACCACCGGTCGCTTAGAAGCCTTTGCCATTCCAAGTGCGAAAAATCCAGCCGAACGCTCATCAATGTCCACGTGAATTTTAAGCGTCGGATGCTCCGCTAAAAGCAGTGCAAGCGGTGTCGAGCGTGATCCTGGGCTAATCACTGCATCCTTGACCCCTGCTTGAACTAGCTCTTCAATAAAAGCGCTCAAGTAGGATGTCATCGCTTCCTGATGTTTCGTCATAATTTCGTTCCTCCTAATACCCTAAGCATTGGTTGAAATTTGATTTTCGTTTCCTGAAGCTCTTCATCTGGAACAGAGTCCGATACAATCCCACAGCCGGCAAATAATACACCGAGCGAATCAATCACAAGTCCCGAACGAATCGCAACCGCAAACTCTCCTTCAAAGTCCGGATCAACAAAGCCAATTGGAGCCCCGTATAACCCGCGATCTTCCGTTTCCTTCATTCGAATAATCGCCTTCGCTGTTTGCTGAGGCAGTCCGCCAAGCGCCGGTGTCGGATGAAGAGCCTTCACAATTTCCGTAATCGTCGTATCCGGATGTTTTTTTCCACTGACATTCATATAAAGATGCTGAATATCACGATTTTTAAGCAGAACCGGTTCACTCGAAAGCGAAAGATTTTCGGTAAAACTACGCAAAGTATTTTCGATCATATCGACCACATACCGATGTTCGCGCAAATTTTTTGCGTCATTTAAAAGTGCATTCCCAATTTGCTCATCCTCAAGCTCCGTTTCGCCGCGTTTTGCCGAGCCGGCCACACACGAAGAAAAAAACTTCGCCGTCAGAGACAGAAACAAGCCGCTCAGGAGTTGCCCCGAAAAACAAACTTGATCCCTTTTCAAACATAAAGAAATAACTATTTTTCTGCGTATCAATCATCTGTTGTAAAACCGCACCACTATCCACTTGATGATTAAAACGTAGCCCCATTCGCCGTGACAAAACGACCTTGTGCAAGTCTTCCGACGTCTTAAGCAACTCAATAATCTCAGCAGCATTCGCGAGAAACTCATCAGGCGCAAGTTCCTTCGCAGTTACGAGCGAATCAACCGTCAAGCTTGGTAGTTCCGCTTCCGTAATCTTTTCCCACTGCGCTTGAACAGCTTCAAATTTGTTTGTCTCATCGTCCGGATAAATGACTACATTGACCGTTAAAAATACACGATCAGCTTTTTTAGTTACCATAAAGAGCGGCAAGTAAAATAAGCCGTCTTTAAAGTCCTGCCATTCTTTTCCTGTTTCGCGTTCCGGGTCAAACGAAAATCCGCCGAAAAAAAGCGGTCCCGTCTGCTTTTCCGTTGCATTTGTCACCGTACGAAGTTTAACAGAACGAATTTTATTCTCAAGACCGGCATAAGCATCCTTAGATTTATCTTGCGAAAGAAACTGATTGGTTACGCCAAATCCAGCTAATGTAAGCGTCATTTCCGGATTTTGCCAAAAAAAGCGTTCTCCTGAAAATGCATCTTTTGCTTTTTGATATAAGACAAGCGGTGAAAAATCAGGCGGACATTCGTGAACGAAACTGAGAAGTGCCGGTTCATCCTTTGTCGCATGACGTTTTGCTTGTTCAAACAAAGCAAGAGGCAATGTGATTCCCATAACTCATCTCTCCTTTACTACACTCTTTCTATTATAGCAAAAAGAGCCGCTTCCTGCTTATTTTTCGCATTGTTTCTTTATCATTGACGAAACTCTTTTCTTTCCCTAAAATGAAGAAAGACAGTTTTAAAAAAAGGAGCGAAAAAAATGGCAACTTATGAAAAACAAGTTCTTGAACGGGAATCCGGTTTTAAAAAATGGTGGCGGCTACTTCGTCCGCACACCCTCGTTGCCTCTTTTGTTCCGGTATTTCTTGGCACATCGGTTGCAATGAGCTATACAAACTTTCACTTCACGCGATTTTTTGTCATGCTGATTGCCTGTTTTTTTATCCAAACATCAGCTAATTTGTTCAACGAATACTTTGACTATAAAAAAGGCCATGACGACGAGCATTCAGTCGGCAATGGCGGCGCAATTGTACGTAACGGCATGAAACCAGGCTTCATTCTCTTTCTCGCTATCGTACTTTACGCTTTATCTATCCTTGGCGGCGTTTATCTTTCAATCGAGCTGAACTGGTATGTCGGCTTACTTGGCGCAATCTGTATGCTCGTCGGCTTCCTATATACGGGCGGCCCCTATCCAATCGCATATACACCGCTTGGCGAGATCATGGCCGGATTTTTCATGGGGGGAATCATCACTTTCATTTCCTTCTACATCCAAGCTGAGTTCATCAGCCAAGAAATCATCTACATTGCAATCCCCGTCATGATATTAGTTGGTAACCTGTTGCTCGCAAACAGCTTGCGTGATCTTGTTCCAGATAAGAAAAGCGGGCGCTTGACACTTGCGATCTTACTTGGCAGAAAAGCCGGCACAGCACTATTCGCTTTAGCCTTCCTATTCGCTTACATCTTTGAACTTTCACTGATCTTCTGGATGGGTGCACCTTACTGGACACTTTTAATCCTCCTAAGCGCGCCGGAAGCAATCCGTGCTGTACGAGGCTACATCGGCAAAACCGAACCATTTACAATGATGCCGGGAATGAAAGCCACATCAAAGGCTATCACCTATTTCGGCTTACTCCTTGCAATTGCCTATCTGCTGAGCTTACTGCAAAAAAATCTTTTCATGTAATAAAAAACACTCGCGTTCCAAGATTTCGTCTTGAACGCAAGTGTTTTTTATATCGTTTTATTCCGGTGAAAAAACAGACCGAGTGCCCCTGCTGCTAATAAAAACGATATCGCATAGTAGAAACTTGTTGCCCCAAAATGACCAATAAGCGCTCCTGTGACAGTTGGGCCAAGAATACTTCCCATACTGAAGCACATCCCGACTAAAATATTTCCTGCCGGTAAAAGTGCAGTCGGTGTCAAGTCGGTCATATAAGAAAGCCCTAACGAATAAAGCGATCCGAGTAAAATTCCTAGCACAAAAAAGAAGCCGATAAAAAGCCAGTGCAAAGAAACAAAAGCAAGCATCAAAAAGACTGCACTTCCAGCCAGAATAAGTGCGGGCAGTACCTTACCTCGTCCAGTTCTATCACTAAAAATCCCAATTGGTACTTGAAACAAAATTGTTCCTACTGAAAAAGCAGAAATAATCGTTGTAATCATAAATGTCGACATCCCGCCGCGCAACCCGACAATTGGAAAAGTCGCATTCAATCCTGTCTCAAGAACCCCGTACAAAAAAGGCGGAATCATCGCAACCCAAGCAATTCGCATCACATCCGAAAAACGCTTTATACTCGCAAAAAACGACAACTTTCGAACCTCATCCCCATCCGCAATAAACGCATTTCGAATCGACCAAACGAGCATCCAAGCAACCAGCACCATCACACCAGAAACAAAAAAAGGCACCGCTGTCCCGATATGTGTCAAATTAACTAGCTGCGGCCCAACAGCGAATCCAAGCGAAAAGAATAAACCATAAATCGCCATATTCCTTCCCCGTTTTTCTGGCGCCGTCATCGCCCCAATCCATGTCTGCGACGAAAAATGTAGCATATGATCCCCAACACCTATCACTAGCCGCAACACAAACCAAAATGTCAAACTAAACCACGCCGGAAACAGCATCAAGGCAGCTGCAACTAAGAAACCTCCAAGAAGAATGATCGGCTTAAACCCATACTTATGCAGCGGAGCTCAATAAAGGGAGAAACCAGTAGCACTCCGAGATAAATCCCCGTGGCATGGAACCCATTAATTCCTGAGCTAATCCCCTTTTCCTCAAAAATTATCGAAATAAGCGGCAACAGCAGCCCTTGTGACAATCCCGAAATCGCAACAACAATAGTAAGTATCCAAAACTCTTTTTTTCCAGCTCGCACTTCACTTCTCCCTTTCCAACTTCTTCAGAAATAAAAAAAACAATGCTTTTAGCAAGCATTGTTCTCAAAGATGACCCGTACGGGATTCGAACCCGTGTTACCGCCGTGAAAGGGCGGTGTCTTAACCGCTTGACCAACGGGCCTTACTGGCGGAGAAGGAGGGATTTGAACCCTCGCGCCGCGTTAACGACCTACACCCTTAGCAGGGGCGCCTCTTCAGCCACTTGAGTACTTCTCCAGATCATTATTTAATAATACTTCTTTTTTAAGAAGAAACTCCACAGGCAGGACTCGAACCTGCGACCGATCGGTTAACAGCCGATTGCTCTACCAACTGAGCTACTGTGGAATAAAGTGGGCCTAAGTGGACTCGAACCACCGACCTCACGCTTATCAGGCGTGCGCTCTAACCAGCTGAGCTATAGGCCCATAAAAAAAGCGGGTGAGGAGAATCGAACTCCCGACAACAGCTTGGAAGGCTGTGGTTTTACCACTAAACTACACCCGCATTATAAAAAGTAAAATAAACAGGGGCGGATAAAGGGAATCGAACCCTCGAATGCCTGAACCACAATCAGGTGCGTTAACCACTTCGCCATATCCGCCATGAGCAAAAGTCTAAAGAGTGGCTTGGGACAGAATCGAACTGCCGACACCTTGAGCTTCAATCAAGTGCTCTACCAACTGAGCTACCAAGCCAAATGGCGGTCCCGACGGGATTTGAACCCGCGATCTCCTGCGTGACAGGCAGGCATGTTAACCCCTACACCACGGAACCACGATTGCGGGGACAGGATTTGAACCTGCGACCTTCGGGTTATGAGCCCGACGAGCTACCAGACTGCTCCACCCCGCGACGATATTATAAAATTTTATTGTCCACCAGTCAAGATAATTATTAAGAAAAAAACGGAGGAAGAGGGATTCGAACCCCCGCGAGCTTTTACACCCCTGTCGGTTTTCAAGACCGATCCCTTCAGCCAGACTTGGGTATTCCTCCACGATATGAAAATTAAAGTGACAAGTGGACCTTGCAGGACTCGAACCTGCGACCGGACGGTTATGAGCCGTCTGCTCTAACCAACTGAGCTAAAGGTCCAAGTATAAAGATAGCGGCGGAGGGAATCGAACCCACGACCTCTCGGGTATGAACCGAACGCTCTAGCCAGCTGAGCTACGCCGCCACGTTAAAATGAGCTATCTTATTCTTATATAACAATTATACTACTAATGGTGGAGCCTAGCGGGATCGAACCGCTGACCTCCTGCGTGCAAAGCAGGCGCTCTCCCAGCTGAGCTAAGGCCCCAAAATAAAAGGAATGGTGATAAGATAATGGTCGGGAAGACAGGATTCGAACCTGCGACCCCTTGGTCCCAAACCAAGTGCTCTACCAAGCTGAGCTACTTCCCGTACAAAAGCGCGCCCGGAAGGAGTCGAACCTCCAACCGCCTGATTCGTAGTCAGGTACTCTATCCAGTTGAGCTACGGGCGCAAAAACAAATAATGGTGCCGAGGACCGGAATCGAACCGGTACGGGTATCACTACCCGCAGGATTTTAAGTCCTGTGCGTCTGCCAGTTCCGCCACCCCGGCATCGGAGTTACATGGAAGCGGAAGACGGGGTTCGAACCCGCGACCCCCACCTTGGCAAGGTGATGTTCTACCACTGAACTACTTCCGCATCATATAAAACTAGAAAAGAAAGTGCGGGTGAAGGGACTTGAACCCCCACGCCTTGCGGCGCCAGATCCTAAATCTGGTGCGTCTGCCAATTCCGCCACACCCGCAAAGTGAGCCGTGCAGGGTTCGAACCTGCGACCCTCTGATTAAAAGTCAGATGCTCTACCAACTGAGCTAACGGCTCTTATTCCAAATTGCTTCGTCTACTTATGTAAGTGGACCAAAAAAAGTGGTGCCGGCTGCAAGAGTCGAACTCGCGACCTACTGATTACAAATCAGTTGCTCTACCAACTGAGCTAAGCCGGCAAAAATGGTGGAGGTTAACGGGATCGAACCGCTGACCCTCTGCTTGTAAGGCAGATGCTCTCCCAGCTGAGCTAAACCTCCAAATATATCTTGCCCGGCAGCGACCTACTCTCACAGGGGGAAGCCCCCAACTACCATCGGCGCGGAGAAGCTTAACTACCGTGTTCGGGATGGGAACGGGTGTGACCTTCTCGCCATAGCCACCAGACAAGTTTGACTGAAAGAACGTTGTTCTCTCAAAACTAGAGAAGAAAAGGGTTCAAAAAACCAGGGAATCAAAGTTTGAGGTTAAGTCCTCGATCGATTAGTATTTGTCCGCTCCATGTGTCGCCACACTTCCACTCCAAACCTATCTACCTGATCATCTTTC
>NZ_AODF01000003.1 GCF_000525875.1 Listeria floridensis FSL S10-1187
CCTTATCGCTTGCTTTTCTACCCTCATCTAAGTTAATTGGAATGCCTGCTTGTTTCGCCAAATCGACTAATAGCTGACAATAAGCCGCATAATCCTTCAAGAATGTAGCTTTGTCATTTGTACGGCATAATTCAACTTGTGCATACGCATACCCATTTCCTTTAGCACCGCACCCCCAACTTACAAATCCTACAGGCGCGACTTGTACCACTCGACCGCCCCCACCAACAAAATGCGTCACAAAAGCATTTTGCCAGTTGTTTGACATGTAAGCCACTTCGTTATCAATCGTTGATTTATCGTTCGCAGTTTCATGCGCCACAATAAAATTAGAGGCTTTCAGTTTGGCTTTTGGCAATCCGCTAATCAGCTTCTTTTCTACTTTATAAGTCATCACACAACACCCTTTCTTTTTTCGTCTTGTAGCACTTGATCAGCTTTTTTAGCCGCTTTTGTAAAACTATTATTCTTCCACCAAGCCCACACCGAAGCCGCTGCTGTTAGCAACAAGGACAAAGCCCCTGCTAGCTCCTCCTCGCTAAAAACAAAATCAAGCGGGCTTAGATTAAACAAGGCTAAGACCTGATTAACTAATGCCACCAACAAAAATAAAGAACGTGCCATTACCTCACCCCAATTATTCCAGTTTTTCATGTTTATACTCTCCTTTCGTTTTGAAGTTTTGTGATAAGTTGGTTCAATGCCTGATTTTCTTCTTTTAATTTTGTTATTTCTTCACGTAGTTCACCAAGCTGCCGATTATATTCGTCGATGATCTTCTGAATCTCAGTTGTATAAAGAGTTTCCATCGTTGTCTTGCTTGTTCTTTTTGATGCAAAATAGGTTCCTAGACCTGTGATACAAGCAACAATTACTGTCGCAGGAATCGAATAAATAAGGTTATTCACTTAAAGTCCTCCCTTGCTGCCTCGTAAATGATAGCGCCCAACAATCCGATTGTAAAAATCCAGCCACTGTTAGGATATCCGGCAATTTCTCTGAATAAAAAAGCAGCCCAAAAAAGCCCCCACATAAAAGCTGTGCTTACCAGCGTCCATCTTTTTAATTTGTTCCAACCAGATAAAATACAAAGTAAATTGACAAAACCTATAACTGTCAAAATGATAGCAGCTATACCGTCATCCATTACGTTTGTAAAGGTTTGATAAGCTCCTCTTGTTTCCATAAAATTGTCATGCCAGATCAAAAATAGTCCGAAGATCAATGTTTGACCTCCGATTATTAAACCTAGAACGTTATTTTTAATTCGATTCTTCACTAAAACACCTCTTTCAAGCCAAAATAAAAAAGCTTACTCAGCTTCTTCCTTGCTATTTAAAATTTCTTCGCTTTGACTAACTGTGATTTTTTTTAGTTCTACAAAACGCTGAACCTCTTTTATATCATAAAACCCGCCCAAGTAGTATTCTTTAATTTTTTCGAACCAATCAATCGCCATCTACAAAACACCCGCTTCCACTAAGGATAGTAATAAATCTGCATGATCTTGTTGTGCTCCAGATGCCATATTTTCGACATCGGCTAAATATAAAAGTATCTCTGCCCCATCTTGGCGCAGTTGTTCCATTTCTGAAAGTTCCCCTTCTTTTATCGGTTCCGGCTCTTCCCCTAAACTCCATCTTCCCTCGTCTTCGTCAAATATTGGGTTAATAGATGGAGTTTGTGGCGCCACAAATGTATGAAGAGGAGGTAGATTAAACTCTCCGTTTTCATCTTCAAAAATAAGAGCATCACGTAGAAAAATACCATTTACATCGTACTCGTAAGCCTGCTTAAAATCCATCAAGAAACCTCCTTCGTAAAGTACATGATGTTGTCCAATCCTGTGTTAACACTAGCCGTACCTACAGCTACTATATTAATATCACCAGAAGGTTGCATATAGATATTTGCCTGATTGCCCGCATTTGTCGACTGTTGTGCGGCTGGAAACATTTTGTTCCATGTTGTATCAGGCTTTAGGAATTCCGGGACAGTAGCGCAGACACCGGTACCCGATCCAGTTCCCTGGCCAACGATTCCAGAGATTGATACCAAATACCTTTTTCCGATTTTAGTATACGTCGCAGAGAGAGTTTCTGTGGCAACGAAACCGTTTTTCGGTGTAAGGTTCACTTTAACAGGTGCTAAATCATTTGACAAAGTGTCGATTTTTGTTCCTAAATCAGTTGACATTTTGTAGCTTGAAAACTCCATCCACCCATTGGTGTCCGTATTTGTGCTTATTGTAGGAGCCAAAGGGTTACCATATAAATAACGAATGAACAATCTTCCTTGATATTGTACGTACATTTGAATGATGGAATTAGATGAACGTGGTAACGCAAAAGCACTGCCCGCAGTATTGTTTCCAAGTATAACGGGGGCATTCTTGGCGCTTCCGGATACATAGTTGTTTCGCATAAATAAAATAACGTTGTTTAAATCGTTGTCTTGTAATGAAACAACTGCATCGTTTAGAACATCAGAACCATTCATTTTAACAATGGCCGTACTCCCATTTCTACCGATCTCCACAGCTTTCGTTGCTTTTATAGTTCCGGTTGCTACCTTTTCTACACCGTCTATCACAGATTTGGTATTTTTATAATCCGCTGGAGCATATCCCATCAGATAATTTGAGGTTATCTTCTCTAAACCAAATTCTGAGTTATAAACCGGTTCCCCTCCAACTGTATATTCGATATAGTCCTTCCATTCTAACGTCCTACTAAAATATAGACGCACGACTGTTCCAGTTGACAACGCCCCTACATAATGACGTACAGTTCCGTACGAACTTGAAAACGCTTCTGTCGAATAGTTATCAATATTTCCTGTCGCAACATCTCCACTTTTCTTGAGAACGTTTGATGCGGCCAATTGTTCTTCTAAAGTTCGAAGTTTATTTTTTAAATCAGAGGTGTCCGTTTGAAGCTGTAAGACTTTTTTATTCAACTCATTTGATAAGCTTTCGAATTCGTCCAGATACTCAATTTTAATGTCTTCTAATTCATGGATATACACCGTCGAGATGATTTCTAAATCCTCATCAATCAAAGCTTTATCCACTCTAAAATGAAACTTATGAACAGAAAGTGCTTGCCCTCTCGTATAATCAAGATATAGTTCTGCTGAAATAACGCCGATCGTATGAATAACTTCTTCTGGTAAGATATAAATAATCCTACTATTCTCTTTATCGACTTCTGCCGCCGCTTGATACTTTAGATTTTCAGCTTTAAAATAGATAGTTGCTTTTAAATCGCTTAAGGGAAAGGGAATGCTCTCCGTGTCTTGAATGTCAAATATCAACCGGGCTGTATCTTTGTCATATGTTGAAAAGGTTGCTTTTAAATCAATAGTTGTTCGATTTTGAGCAGATACTTCTAAAGTTTGTTTTGCGTTTTTATATACCTCATTTAGATTATCCATCTGTTTTCAACACCTTTCCTCCGCCCGAAGTGCGTTCTGGAATATCAGCTTTCCAAACAATGTTGTCAGTGTTATAAATGATAGAAGATTGTGGATATAGCCCCGTACCGCTATTGGTACCATGGCTTATTTTTTGAACAATTACGTCCGCTGCATTATATCCTCGAACGTCAACGGATTGGGAAACAAAATGACAAAAGTTGACGTCTGCCTTACAAGCGTCAATAAATACGCATGTAAAGTCTGTGTTTGATTTTGTATTATAAGCCATCCTACACTTTTGAATTCTAACGAAACCACAACGATTGACGCGAATAAAATACTTTTGCGTTGTGCCTACGGTATTGGTTTGTTCAAGACCCGATATAAGAACGCTACCTACAACGTCCTCTAATAATAAGCTTCTAATTTGGACGCCTGTTGGACCAGTCGAAGGGTCGACAGTTTCGTAATTTGTCCCCAAAATGTTTATCTTAGCGCCGTTAATATTTGACAGAATTACATCTTCGTCATAGCGACCCGGATTGATCCAAATAAAAACAGATACGCTCAATAATCTTGGTAACTGAGCCACTGCTTTATTGATGGTTTTATAAGGAGATTCGAACGACCCTGTGCCATCAACGTCGCTGCCTTTTGTAGCGTCCACATATAATTTAATAGTTGATTGATCTAACCCATATATTCGACTAATTATTTGTTCCATATTTGAATACCTCTGATTTAAATCTACTATTTGGGTAGATACTTTTGAAACTCCTTCGAAAAGCGCATCTTCAAAATAATCGAGACGGTCTTTAAGCGTTAAAAATTTCATCTCAGGATACAACTTAGCGACTCTTGAATCGACCACTTCTGTTATATCATCACCACCAGCGTCTACGACAAGATTAGAAACCCTTTGATTTAAGGCTTCATTTATAGAAAAAGTGGAACCGAAAAGTTCTTCAATTAAATCTAAGTTATCATTGTAGTCGTTTTTGAAGGCTGAGTTCAGAAGTGGACTTTCCATTTTCTTAAAATCCGACAATTACTTCACTCCTTTTTTGTTTATAGTTCTTGCCAACTGAGCCATAATGCTCATAATACTGCGTTTATTATTAGATAGAATGATCTCCGGTGGTATAATACTGCTGAATGGATAGCGCTTATAACCTACAATTTGAATATCATAATCTAAACCCAAAGGTTCGTAAATGAATCTCACAAAGTCCCCTTTTCCACATTTATAAGGAAGCCGCAATGTTATATTTCCTGATGTAGCCGGATAATCTTGCAACTCCAGTACTAATCTTCTATCCATATTTCCAGCAACCGTATATCTATCGTCTTCAATCGGCGCTTGAATACGTCTACCCCATCTTAAATACTCAGAGCTCCGATATGTTCGTGGCGAAAAATAATAAGTATCATCTTCTTTCTTTTTACCAAAACCTCGTATCTCAGTTTTGAGAGACATAGTGTCGATATCGAACGAAACTTCGTCGGTATTATATTGATATCTAATTTCATTTTCTGTCGTCTGCCCGTAGTCTTCTCTTGGTATAAAAGTCAAGTGCTTATTGTCCACTAGCATGACAAGTTTATAATCGTTCAGAACCTCCTGAACAAGTTGTAGATAGTTGGCATTCCCAAAATTTTCTTGCTCCACTTTTTCCACAATCTTATTTTTATCAACAAAATCGTACACAAAACCCATGTCGCCAAGTTCACCTGAAAAAATATGTTTCAAGCAATCCATAACACTCAAAGTTCCGGTCTTCGTATTATATTGATAGCCATCTTGCATAGTCAACGATATGTGCTGTGCGTTAACATTTTTAGAGACAATCGACCCATTCGCTGACAAAACGACTTTTTTTACTATAAATTCTTGACCTTCCAAAAACAAAGAGCTTTCATAATCCACCAAGTCAAATTCGAACGAATTAGCTTCTAATTTATGAAGCACGAAGTCAACTTGATATTGTTCGTTTTCAACCCATGTTTCGATAAAACTATTAGGGTCATACCCTGTTAAAATCTCTCTGAAATTCTTATTGTGATCAGATACATATACATCGACCAATTTCCCACCTACTTATATAAGAATCTAAAATCCCAGGTTGTTTTAACACTGCTTACATTTTTTATTTCAATTTTATTTATACCAGGCACTAAAGTGATTAAACCTAAGTTTGTCAATCTTCCACAGCGAATTCCATTTTTAAAAATCTTAGCTCCTTCAATAATAACCGTATCAGTAGTACTCAACGTTTGATCGTCATTGAATTTGAACAGTTCTCCAGTCGTTCTGTTAATGATAGTCAAACCGCCTAGCGATCGAGCTTGAATGATAACCTTCATGTCATTTGTCCGCGGGTTTATACTTAAATTCCCCGCATTGTATATTTCAAATTCATTCCTCGTGTGGATGTAAGAATGGTCTCGTGCTACCATATTCTGTCCAAGTTGCCACTTATCTGAGTTCATTGAAAAATCCCCGACAGTGGAGTCAAGGGATTCTTTATGACCTTTGTAGACTTTGAAAATGATAGTGAACTCGAAATCACTAGAATGACCCATTTCATATTCAAATGATGCTTTATTAACTGGGTATCGATAGCCTGGATAGAATGAGCTGCTCACATAATACCATCCACGTTGATGAATAGTATTTCTCAAATCACCAATCACCAACAGAGGGTCAGATCTTCCGTCATAATACCCTTTAAAAATGATTTCGAAAGGAGAAAAAGTTTTATCAAAAACAAGCTCTCCGTCCACACCTCGCATTTCTATGGTATCTTCAAGGGTGTTCACATCCGATTCTTTCCCTTCTAATATGAAAACACCAGGTAATGATGATAGATCGATGCTATCCGAGTCGGTAAAACAGATTAATTTATGATTTATCATACATAGTCCCCTTTCGAGAATAAGAAAGAATCGAGTTGATCCGTTTGGAGTCTAGTGGTACTCTGTTCAAGAGCTTTTTTATCAACAATTAGTTCTTTCGAAACTAACAATTTCAACAACTCGATCATCTGTCCTTGTTGTTTATTTGATTCTTGAAGTCGTGTCAGGAGCTCGCGGTCATTGCCACTGCTTCTAGAATCGCCACCCGCTTTGTTAATTTTATTACCAGTAAGCGCACGACTTAAGGCTCGCATCAGAACAGAGTTTGAGAAAATCGGTGAAACCGCACGTTTGGTGCCTTGAGCAAATCGAGGTATAGCTCTCATGAGTTTCTCTGTTCGATCTCCTCGCAAGACAGAAGATCCGCGAGGAAGGTTGATGAGTATATTTCTACCTTCTGGAATAAATGAGTGACCTGACGGAGTAGTAATTAATTCTCTAAATTTAGAACCCGATGCGTCATTGACCATTGCAAGTCCGCCTTTGTGAAAATCTGTTCCTTTTGCGTAGCCACCGACTTCTTGCACACCAGACGGCGCTTTACCGCTCGTTTTATAAGCGATTTTAATGATTTTTTCGTGGCGAGTATTTAGCATCTTTTCCCACTCATTCCGAGCTGATTGTAGTAGATTACGAACATCAGCCGCGTTCGTAGTAATCAACGCTTGTTTTTTTGGTAGACTAAGTGCATTCCAATCCCTAATCTTTAATTGACCATATGCAAGTTTTGAAATTAAATCTTTATTCTCAGCACGAAGTCTTTTCCATTCGGCCTCTTTTCTGTTGTATTCCAATATCTTGTCCGACCCAATTGCGAGACTATTTACTAAATCCTTGTTCTCCCCATAAAGCTTCTTGAGATCAACCTTTTGACCATTGAACAAAACGATCTTATTCTCACCATCTCGAACTTTTTGCAACAAGTCAGCATTATTAGCTAAAAAGCGAACAGGGTCAGGGTCGAAGGAATCAAATTTTTCAAGTAAAATATTGTCATCCTGAACTTTTTTGGTGAAATCTTTATCATCAATCGAAAACCGCTTTTTTAATTCATCAGGCACTTGATCCCAAACCCCAAGATCAACCAATGCTTGTCGAAATTCAGTGGTGGTTTTGGCTTCTAAGAATACATTTTTATTTTCTTCCGGAACGTCATTCCACCATTCCAACTCCTTAACTGCTTCTTTCAATCCATCCACGCCGTCCATTTTAGCAATGATAGACTTCTGCATTTTTTTCCGGTATCTGCTCCCAGATGCCCAGATCATCTAAAGCGGCTTTGAAATCATTTGTGGTTTCAGCTTGTAATAGAACATTTTTGTTTTCTTCTGGAACATTATTCCACCACTCAAGCTCTTGAATTCCAGCTTTGAGTTGATCTAATCCATAAAGCTCAGTGCTAATAGCTTTTTTCATTTTGTCCGGAAGCTCATTCCATTGTCCAATTTCCACCAATGCCTTTGCCAAGTCTTCGGTGTTCTCAGCATTCATGATTAAATCTTTTTCCGCTGGATTCAACAAATCCCATTTTTCAAGTTGTTTGTAAAGATTAACTACATCTCCAGCTTCTGGAGTTTTAACATAGAGTTTCTTCTCTTCGTACGTTAGACTATTCCATCTTTTTGAACTAGTAACCGCATCAGCCAGAACTTCTTCTGCGTCGGTTGTCAGGTTTGCTTCTTTAGCTATGAATTGAATTTGTTTCCAGCCATTATCAGTTTCTGTCATCTCAGTCAGTATTTGCGGAAGATTAGAATGCACATCCATTGTTTTGTCATCGACGATCATATTGTTCCAAGCCTCGCCAGCTTTGGTCGATTCGTCAGCTAGAAGTTTTAAATCCTTTTTCATCTTAGCTGATTCGACACCCACTTTATCAGATGATGTACCAAAACTATCTACTATCTGTTTATTTGCCGCTTTAGTTGAATCTGCATATTGATTGCTGCTTAAAATAATACGACCATTTGAAACATCAATTTCATTGGCCAGTTCCGGATATTTTTTTTATAATATCTCCAATTTTTTGTTCAAACGGGGTCAATGCGTTTTTTTTGTGCTTCGTCATATACCTTCATAAGATTTTTTACTATTTCGCTATTCTTCCCGTAAACATCCGTTAGATTTTTTTCTAGAGTTTTTCTTTTTTTCTGCGCCATCATCAATAAGAGCTTTCCGCTGTTCAGCTAGAGATTTAACCCACTCTCGACCTTGATCTTTCGACGCTTTAGCGACATCCATTGTCATTGCTTGTTGAACTTTTTTTTCGTTCATTTTTATTCGCAATTGTTAGTTCAAGATATTTATTTAGTGAAGCAGATTCGATCTGCTCAATTTTCTTGACTTCAATAGCAGTCAATTCACGTTCATCTTTTTTTTGCCTTTGCCTTGATTTCCAATACCTTATTGTTATTGTTTTGAATAACCTGCAAAGTTTTTTGTATTTTCTCTTCTTCTTTTTTGAGAGCATCTTCAACGGGCTTTTGTGCATAATCTGGAATATCCTTTAATGCTTTTGTTGTGGCTTCAATTCTCTTTTTAATGTCCTTCTCTAATGAACTTCCAATCTTTTCAAATGACTTAACGACTTTATCAGATGAGCCACCGATCCCCGAGGCCATTAGCTCAAAATCACCGACCGCTTGAGTTTTTAAATTTTGCACTTTTTGAAGTGTCTGATCTGTCTGTTCACCAACATCAGAACCCCAACGTTTGGTACGCTGAGAGGCGTCCCAAACTTTCTCCCCCCAGATTTTCCAAGCCGCATAACCAAGTCCCACCGCGGCGGTAACACCAGCGATAGCTGGAACAAATCTAGCTAATGATAGACCAGCTTTACCACTATTTAAAACAATACTCTGTAACCCAGAGCTCGCTACATCAGCTCCTGATTTTAAACCTTTTATAGAACCGGCGGATTGCAAAGCGCTTCTACCAACTCGACTGGTTGCTATATCTGTTAAACTCATTCCAGATTCGAGCATTTTAGCAGCAGTATTTCCACCTTGAAATGCTAACTTTAATCGACTAATGACATTAATACCAGATGATGCAGTAGAGGCTAATGCACCAATTCCTCTAGCAACACCTCCGAACGCCATAATACTCGGTCCCGCCATAACCCCCGTCAGAGCTAGGGTGGTAATAAATTTTTTGTGTAGCCGGCGAAGCATCTGAAAAAGCTTTTGACATGGATTTTATCCCATTGATCACTGGTTCTGCTGACCGCAGGGCGCTATTCATTGCTTTCATGAAAGGTCCACCAATGTCAATTGCAACATCTACTATACGATTCTTAAAAATCTTCATTTGAGAATCGAAAGTTTTATATCTCTTGGTCGCCTCATTTGTCAACGCCTTGTTTTCTTTCCACGCTTTATTCCCCATTGAAACCGCACCAGAGAACACACCTGACGCATTTGCGGCACGCAGTAAGGAATCTCGCAATCGAACTTCCGTTATACCCATATCGTCTAGAACTTTGATCGCAGAGGTACCATGTTTTTTAGCATCTTTCAACCCCTCGATAAACTTAATAATAGCTTTCGAAGGGTCTGCTTTAAACAACTTTCCAAACTCTTCTCCGGTCATACCCGCGACGGTAGAAAAATCCTCTAGTGCAGTTTTGGACTTGTCTGCTTCTTTGTACCAAGATTTTAACGACTTTTCACTCATTCCCAAACTCTTCGCCATGCTTTTGAGTGGCTTTCCACCTTTGAGCACGGCTTCGCTAACATCTCCGATGGTGTATCCGGCTTTATTGGCAATTTGTTCCAGTTCGGTAAATGCACCTACACCCTTTTCAACGGCTAATTGCATTTTTACCATTACTTTTGAAAATGCCGATCCGCCCGCTTCCGCTTCAATACCCACAGAACTTAATGCGGCAGAAAGCCCGAGTATCTCACCTTCACTCATCCCGACTTGCTTACCTGCTCCGGCTAAGCGGAGACCCATTTCAGTAATCTCGCTTTCTGTTGTCGCCAGATTATTCCCCAAATCAACGATGACTGATCCCAATTTATCAAAATCCTTCTGGGACATTTGTGTGATATTTGCTAAGCGAGCAAGGGACGTTGCCGCGGTTTCGCTACTCATGTTGGTCGAAACGCCCATGTTAATCATGGTTTTGGTGAATCCAAGTACATTCGGAGTTTGAATACCCAACTGACCAGCCGCTTCGGCTACAGCGCTGATTTCAGTAGTCGACGCAGGTATCTCTTTAGCCATTTGACGAATACCTGTTTCAAGCGTCTTGTATGAATAGGTTACTTTCCCGTTTCTATCTACTACTTCATCTACTGTTTTTTTTACTCCAGTAAACGCAGTTTCAAAGTTAGCAGCAGCTTTAATGGTTGCGCCAATTCCCGCGGCCAACGGCAGTGAGAAGCGCATAGAAACATTCTTACCAGACTCCCACGCCTTATCTCCTACCTCTTTGAATTTTGTAGCAGTATTGGCAAGTGAGTTGCGCATGTTATCAAAACGAGGAGACAAGCCGCCGATTTGTTTTCCATAATTGTTCATTTTAGTTATACTTGTTTGAATCTCGTTATCCAATTCAACAAGTCTAGCTTTTTGATTTATATATGCACTAGAAGTTTTACCGGAGGTTTGAGCAATCACTTCTAGTTTCTGTCTTTCAGCTTCGCGAATTCTAGTTAGATCATTGATTTTTTGACCTAACCCTGCGTATTGGGTTCGGAGTGCTCCCATTTTGTTTCCAGCTAACGATTGTTTTTGAGCTGCTGCATCAGTCAGTCTAGTATTTGCTTGCATCTTATTGTTGAGTTCTTCAATGTTTAACTTCTCAACTTTCATAGCCGCTCCAGTAGCTTTCAATTGCTTCTCTAACATCGCTTGCTTGGCAACAGAGTTGTTGATATCTTTTGCTAAATTTTGAGCACGAACCGAAGCTTCTCCGTTGACAGCCACTTCTTCTTTATAAGCTTTCGTCAAATTGTCAATATGCTTTTGATTAATCTGTAAGGAACGATTGAGTCCATTGTATTGTGACTCCAACTTGCCCAATTTATTCCCTGAACTATCAAAAACAGCCATTTGAGCTTTCATCTGTGACTCGCTATTTTTAAGACTTCGCTTTACCTGCGTTAAGGATTTAGTGAACTTAGACGAATTTAAATCCATCTCGACGATCATCTTACCTAACGGTGTTCCAGTATTTGCCATTCGGTCAACCTCCTTTCTGTAACTGACCCACTAGGTCTGCTAATGAAACTACTTTAGGTTTGTCTTTCTTTGTTTCAAAGAGGGATAGTAGATGATAAAAATCAGCGTTATCAATCTCCTGATATGACCATCCGCTTGCGATCAGATCACGGTAAAGCTGATCGATATCTCGAAGTGCTTGCTCGTGCGTAATTACTTCCCCTCTGTCCCATCCTCCGAAGAATCTCCTCGAATCACTTGACCTAAAATAGAACCAAGTGTTTCCCACATTTTTTCGCCCCGCAAACCGTCTAAAATTGTATCTTGGGTAACTTCGTTGTTATCAAAAACACTCACGACAAAATCAACAGCTTCATCTAATAAAGCTATATCACTAGCCCCTTCTTTGTTCATATCAGCTTGAAGCTTCAAGCCATTTCTGACGTGTCGCGCTGAAATATAATCCTGCGTATAGGCTTTACTTTTTTTAGTTTTAGGGTTATAGAGTTCAAGTTTTATCATTTAAAAATCTCCTTTTCATCAAAATAAAAAGCCCCTTAGCTAGGGGCTCTATTTAATTAAGCGGCAGGGGTTTCAGAAAATGTATAAGCCTTTAGCTTCTCAACTTCCTCTTTACCTACAGCCATACCGAACGAATATCCATCATCGTTCGCTACACAATTCATTTTCAGCTTTTCTGCCTCTGGTTCGAAAGCTTCATCTGTACTGGTTTTGAGCGACAAGTCTTCGCGAGAAAATCGCCCGCGGAACAAAGCAAACGCAACAGGTTCTCCCGCTGAATCTTCGCTTTCAAGTAAAGTAGCGCAATAGGGCGGCTGAGTTTTGTCGCCTACGGCAGTGAAGCCCATTTCAGAGTTTTTAACCCACCCTAAAATGTCATTCTGCATTGCACTTGGTACATCTAAAATACTAAGCTCCAGTTGCAGATCACCGACCCCTTTTTGGGAGACATAGTATGCAACATTTGACGCAAATACCTTTTTAGCTTCGGACGAAAGCCCAGTGATTTGTGCCTCAGTCGTACCACCTTTCCCTTGCTTCCCTTCAACCACATGCTTACTTACAAGTTTCCCTACTTCGTCTAATACAGCTGTAGTAGCACGTTTAAATCCGACAGTAATTGCCATTAATATTCCTCCTTGTACAAATTAAAAGGTAGACCAGAGTACCTTCTCGAATCTACGAATCTCTTCGTTTCATCAAAGTAGGCATCTAATCCACCCATCTCCTGTTTGATATTTATTTTTTCTAAAATGTTTCTTACTCGCGACTGAACCACTTTAATCTTTTTTCTTTCCGAACCTTCGACATCAATTTGTAATGATACTCGTTCGACGCTTGGGGAATCACTTTTATAAACGTCCTCTCGCGGCGGTTCCAATAAACTAATGCGCATAAATGTTTGTTTGGTGTTTAAACTTTCAGGAACAGAATAGAACTTTATTCTATCCTCACAAATTCCCTGAATAAGTTCATCGGCCGTGAAAAGTTCATATACCTCATCTAATATATCAATCATAGATTACGCCTCAACTCCTGCTCGACAGCCGTCTCATATACTTCCTCGGTAGCTTTAATTGTACGTCGAATTGTTCCAATTCCGGCAGGGCTGATGCGCCTACCGACTTTTGTATAACCGAACTCATTTAAATGTATAAGACGCCATCGATTTTTAGAACCATTCCATCCCAATTTAAGACGCTTGACCCCTTGTTGACGTCTCGGAACACTAATCACTATTTCGTCACGCGAAGCTCCCGTGTCCGCCCATTCGTTAAAAGCGGACTTCATTTCCTGTTGAACAACCTCCCCACCCTTCAAAAGAGCTTGAGTTGTTATTTTATTTAATTTCGCATGGCCAAACTGCTTTTCAAGTGAGCGGATAATTTGGTCGGTACCAGTTATTTTAATACTCATAAGCACATAGTACCTATAATCTTTATATAATTACGATTTTCCAAATCGACAGATACACTTTGAACCTGATAAGATTCACCTGACACATACGGAGCATCTAATTGAAAATAATGCTTATTACTAGGATGATAATCTCCAACCGTGTCCCGAATTTGAATTGTAATAGATTTTGCAACATCAATTCCTTTACTACTTAAAGTCTCCATATCTTTTGATGACGGATTATAGGCATTCGCAAAACATTCAAAAATAACCCTCTTCTCAACCTCTCCGGGTTCAGGATTATCTTTAGGCATATATTCATAAAACCTAACAGGGGTCTTTAAATTGAAAGCGCCAACCATTGGAGATCGATATTTAAACTCTTTCATCTATACTCCTCCTTCGTCCGATTTATACGTTTCAAGTGAAACTTCTAATAAGAGATTTTGGAAGTTGCTGTTGAAATATTCAAGGGCATCGTTTCGAACGTATCGAGTGCGTTCAAAAACAAGCTCCAACCCTCGTCCATACTTGAGTGGGTCAAACTCCCCGATTCTATCAACTATCGCTAAATATGACAAATATAGCTGATCTCGGATAGCTGAATCCTCTGAGTTATGAGAAATTCTATTACGTTCTTTAAAGCTCAATAAAACCTCGGTTGTCACGACCCTATCTTTACTTAACATCTTTATCAGTCATTTTTTTAATTTCTACAGGTTTAATATAACCATCTCCAAGTTTTTTAACGATCTCATTTGCTCGTTTCGCCGTTAATTTGGCTTCTGTTCCGGGTTCATAAATGACATCTTTTTCAATATCACGGAACCTTTTATTTACTTGATAATCTGGCATTTGTTATCCCTCCTCACGCTTCTGGCGTCGTTTCAGCTATCTTCAATGTCCATACAGCTGTGGCTTTAATATCTTTGGCCATTCCATAAACAAATTGTTTGGCAACATATAACTCAAGGTCTTCAAGAGCCAATGTTTGATCAAATTTCATCAGATTAACACCGCCGCCAAGGTATGCGTCATAACGTTCTTCAACAAATGTTACAACCTCCCCTTGTGTCTGCGCCTCCGATTCTACAATGTCTAAGTTATATGGCAATGCGGTGACATAGGCTCCATTTGCATTTAAGAAAGTATATTGAGTCTTAATGTCCCAAGCGTCCACAGGGTTGACCACCATAACCACTTTTCCGCCGACAGCCAAAGGTTTTCCATTTTCTTTAACCGAATGGTATTTAAAAACTGCCGTTAACTCTTTGACCGTTGTTTTAGAATCATCGAAAGTGAGTGTTCCTTCTGGATTTTTTTTCGGATAAGTAGTCACACCACTAGCTGTCGTACCATTGTTAATATCACGATCGAGTCCGACGGGTTTCTCCTTACCATCACCATTCAAAAAGGCAGCTTCTAGCGCTACAGAAAATGCTTCCTGAATTTGAAGTCGAACAAAACTTTCAATCCAAGCGGGTCCGAAATCTTTTAAATCTTTTGGAACTACAACAAAAGCCGTTAGTTTATTTGAGATACTTTCTTCTTCGCTGAAAGTCGCATCCAACTGACCTTTAATTTCTCCAAAGATTTTACCCCAGACCGCAACCCCACTAGTTTCAGATTTTAAAAACTTAAGACGTAAACCAGCGTTTTTTAATCCGATTTTAGATAGTAGCGGATGTTCAGATACTAAATCCTCGAAAATATTGTCAATTGTTTCTTGAGGTAGCAGCGTTTCATCTTTATAGCCAACCTCTTTATTAATTTCATTAAAGAATTTGCGTTGTCCAGCCGAAAGTTTACCATCAGCCGCCGTACCGATTGCGTATCTCTCAGCTTCATCTCGAGCCGCTTCGATTGCAGAAGTTTTCACACCTTCAGCAAGACTGTCGATCATTTCTAAATACGCATCTCCTTGTTTATCATGGTCATTATTATTCTTCATTGTGTTAATGAAATTTTGTTTAGCTTCTTCAAATTTTTTTCATTGCTTCACTGTTTAATTTCATTGTCATTCATTTTCCCTCCATTTTTAAGTATTAAAAAAGAACCTCTCAAAAGTATTTTTCTCTACTCCTTTAGGTTCTTCTTTTTCACTAGATACTTCCGATTCATTTATCCACTCTTGCAACGTTTTACCTTCGATAATAGTTTCATCACAAAGCTTAGCGATTGCTTGATTTACAGCATCTTTAATAGCACCTTCTGGAATCTCTAAACTAACCTTTTTGTTTTGCTTGAGATCGCTCATCTTATTAATAATTTTAGGTGATAAAAGTCCGCTACCAGCGTTCGCTACAAACTGCATCGGCTGTTCACCAAGTTCAAACATGATTTCATCAACAAACCCTTTTTCTTTAGCTTCGTCTGCTGTAAGCCAAGTCTCGCTATCCATCATCTGTAAAATCTCATCTTGAGAAAGATTAGTCTTTTGAACATAAGCGTTTGAAAGTGCTAAGTTAGCCTTTTCTAAAATTTCACTGGCTTTATTCATATCATGGTAATCTCCACCGGCTCCCATTGACACATTATGAATCATGATTTGACCTACAGGTGAAATTCGTGTAATATCACCCGCCATTGCAATAATGCTCGCCGCACTTCCTGCCATAACAACATTGACAGTCACTTTTCCTGGATACAACCTCAATGCTGTATAAATCTCATTTCCAGCATCGACTAAACCTCCATAAGAATTTATAGTAACCTCCAATGGTTCATTGCCAGAAAGCTCATTCAAAATATCCTTTGGCGCAGTACTCTCCATTTCAAATTCATCATAAATCCATTTATGACTATTAGAAACAATAACTCCTTTAACGTTTAGCTTCTTCAAATTTCATCACCTCCTTCATCCGATTGATAGTTCTTAGTCAATATATAGCGATCAAGTTCACTATCATCAGATCGTTCATAACCAAACATTTCACGAACTTCATTTCGATTGAAAGCTCCGGACGCAATCAATTTGTCAGCAGCTTCTGCACTTTCAAGAGGAGACCCTTGATTCACAATCTTTATTTCTTGACCCTCGATGAATTCTTGTGGCGTAAATAGCTTAGCGTTCATTTCGTCTTGTATTTTATGAACAAAATTCCGTTTACAGTATCGATCAAATGCCTTCATACTATTACTCAAATCCGCCATCTCACCGTGAATCAAACTTGGAGGTATACCTAAAATTTTAGCAACATCGCTAACAACAGATTTTTTCAAGTTCGTCAGCTCCTCGATAGACTGTGTGGTCATCGCTCTTGTGGCTCCGAGTTCCTGATATTCTAGCCCTTGCATTTGTGGAACAATAGCAACTGAACTTTTGTTAAACACAGCATACAGCTTGTTAATGAAGCTTTGTAGTTTTTCTTGCTTCGCATCGTCAAAAACTTGACCAGTTCCAACTTGGACTATACCTCGTAACTGATAGTTTCGTAATTGAGCATTAATCATGCGACCGAACATCTCACCATAATCGTCAAACAGGCCATCTAAAAACTGTGACAATTTTGCGTTTCCATATTCCAAATATAAAACATCAGACATTTTAAAACTGCGTTTAAACTCATAGTTTTTTACGACAACCTCACTAAAAACATCATCAAGTAGGGCGTATTCTTTTCTATAAAAATCGTCTGCGATTAAAAAATCATCGGTGTCTGATAGGATAATCAAACACTCTCCATCATAAATCAACTTATAAATAACCTTTTCCCAAAAGCTGGTTGCGGACTGGTCACTATTAGGCCGCACATTTAATTTGTAATATAAGTCCTTTTTTATGACTTTATTCCCATTCCTGACTTGAAAATCTGACTGTGCAATTGATCGGCCTAGAAATTGAATACAGGTATCGAGAGCCAAGCGTTTCAAATATGCGCGCTGTGAGGTATCTTGTAACATATCGAGATCAAACATCCATTCGATCTCTTTATTTTTTTTCAATCGATCGAGAATAAATCCCACTGTTTCACCTCCTTCTGTTAAAAATCAAGTGCATTTAAGAAATCCAAGGCCTCGCTATAATCTGTATTCACAATCTCATCTGCACGATACATAGCATGAACGAAAGCTTGAAATCCATCAGTCTTTCTCCTGACTTCATCTTTCTTCAAATATTCCTTATTACCGTCATGTTTAATATGAACAAGAACATTGTTTGTATACCAGCGCATAAGCGGATTATTGTCAAAAATGATATGATGATTTGCAAACGCACTTTCGATGCGAGGCGCAAGCAAACTGTGAATAGCTCGAGGATTTCTGATAATTTCGATTTCAAACCCTTCTTTTTCAAGCAGTGGTCGCAAAATATCCATTTTAAAATTATCCGCGACGATCTTTTGAACACCGTATTTTTTCCGCATCTCAACAAACCAATTCACAACATGCGTCGGATTGATTGAAGGTTCATCAACGACAGTCAATAAGCCGCTTTCTTCCCATTCTCGAATTGGAGCAAATTTCTGCTGTTTCAACACGTCATCTTTTTTCGAATAATTATAATAGATGTCTGCAAAATGCTTTCGAACAAATGAATGTGTTTTAAACACATAATCATCGTTGTTTCTGAATAACAGACCACATGCTGCAAAGTCTCGAATGCTTGCGAAGTCTAAACTCCCAATACAACTTGATTTTGAAAGATTGGGAAATGGTCGATTTGTAGCCAATATTTCTTCCCAGGTTGCGACGCTACGTTCTAAGTTTTCAACAGGCAGATTCATTCGCTTTGTCATGAATTCTTCGCGGTTCGAAGGGTCTTCAATTAAGTCTTCAAATTCTTCAAAAACTGTATCAAACAATATTTCAGCATACTCAGAATGCGGTTTTGAAAACATCGGGTTAGCTAATTCCCAGTTTCCTGGCTCATTAACTTGTTCTTCATTATCTAGTTTACAAATAAATGGAAAAATTGAATTAGGTCTAGCTTCACCTTCCAACACTTTCCTAGCTTTTTCCTTCATACCGTCCAAAAAACCTTCACGAATATATCCATCGGTTCCAATATAAAATTCACGTGGATTTTTACGTTTACCCAACCCGCTTATATGAACCTTCACATCTTGATTACTCAAATATTCATGTATTTCATCAAAAACAACAGCCCCATCACGAAGCCCATCCTTTGTATTTCCATTTGATGTTCGATATTTTAAAATTGATTTCGTAACTCTCGATTCAATTTTTGCTTTTTGATTTAAAAAAAGCTTTTTTCAAAGGTTCAGCGTTAAAATCTATCGCGTTATACACTTCTTCAAAGCTTGTCTTTGCTTGTTCTTCAGAGTTTGCGACAATAGATATGTTGTATTCAGGGATACCATGCAACTCGCTTATTAAAAAATGTGTGACAACAGATATTAAACCGTTCTTACCACCACCGCGCCCAAGCATCCATAAGAATTTTCTATAAAAAGCTTTTTTGTTTTTTTTTGTGGAACAAGAAGATAAAAGCAATTAAGAATTTTTGAAATGATTGTAACGGAAAATACCACTTTTCACCAAAACGAATGCAGTCTTCAATCATTTGATCATCAAAAAAGAGGTCATCTCTAGAAAGGATGTCCTCTTGTAAATAGCGAATTAATTGTTTCCGCTCTTCATTGAATTTTATTTTTCCCATTTCGTACTCTTTTATATAAGCATCTACATATTTTTGTTTTATCATGTTAAATCACTTGCCGCATAACTCTGTTTTACAACTTCCTTTGGGGGCGGAAGACTAGCTTCTAGGTCTCGCCCTAACGCAATCAACGAAGTGTTGATTTTATTCTTTTCAGCGATTGCCGGATTTGGTTTTAGGAAGACTTGTGTTGCGTTGATTGTCTCAACCATTACACCTTTCTTCTCGATTGATTCATCAAGCATATAAAAGATTTTTAGCAGATTGATATAACGATCCACTTTTTCTTTACCAACATCGCTTTTTTTGTCTACTTTTTTGAGCAACTCTTTTTTAATTTTATCAGCGTCCACCTGACACACCTCCCTTTCGCATGTAAAATTAATCATTTTTCCAGACAGAAGACCCCCACACCGTTCCCAGAGCCAATTTTAAATCGCAAAGTTTTGACCCGGGGTGCTACCATTTTTCATCTGTCGCCCATTTATTTTCCTTTTTTATAAATCGATTGTGTTTTTGGTTATGGCATTTTATACATAATGTTTCGAGGTTGTTTAGCTCCAGTCCTAGTTCAGGGTAACGTTCTAGGTCTTTAACGTGATCAACATCGAGCCGTTTACGCTTAGTCACTAACGAAGGTGCTTGATCTATAAGCACCTTGCCATTTCGTTTACACTCTTGACACTCATAATTATCCCGAGTTAATGCAAGCTTTCGAACAACTTTCCATTCGTTAGATTTATAGAAGGTTACGCGCTCTTGCTTTGTCAACATATATCTCACCCAATCAATAGACGGATTATTCTTCTAAGTTTTTATTAAACTCTCTAATATATTCTTTGGCTAGAATCTTTTGTACTTCAAATACAGTATCAACATCTATCTTCTCAACGTCGATACCAATCTTTTCTAAGTATTTTTTATTACTGTCAGAATGAAGAATGTTATGGAAAACAGAAAATAATATAGCGGCCACTTCAAAGTTAGTCAACATAGATTCTGTGCATAACTTATACATTCGTTCTTGCACTACATCTAAATCCTTATTTTCTTTGTGCTCTTTGAGCACATCAAACAGATTCTTTTGATTCACACATTTCACCCTTTATCTTGTGTTATCAATATAAAACGACCCCGCCTGTTCCACATCGTTGAGAGGTGCGCGGGGTTTTATTAAGGAACGTGCATATCATACGTAGAATTTGAGTAACAGCATACAACCTATAACCATAATAATTGAGAAGTTACCTGCTACCCAAATTCCTCATGCTATCATAATATCATCATTTTACCCCTCAAAACGGGCAACAAACGGGCAATTAATATCCCAATCTTTTACCGATTTCAAGTACAATTCTCCGATTCTTTCTTCTTGCTGTACTCTCATCCATATTTAACTTACGAGCTATCCACACCCAAGTAGGTTTACTCCTATCCCAATATCGAAACTGGATTAACTGCTTTTCTTCATCAGATAGTTTATTGAACACAGATTCAAGCGCTAATATAACTTTCTGCATTCTTTCGATCTGTCTATCCATTTGTAACAATAAAGCCCGCTGTTCAGTCGGATTGCTTATCATACCACTAGAACCGCCGCCGATATTATCATCTCGAAATTCTTGGAACGATGAACCAGTCACAACGTTTATTCTGAGCTGCTCCAGCTCTTTCTTCGTTGAATGATAGAATCTGATCTCATCTTCAATACTTTTATATTGTGCTGTTCGTAATCCTTTGCTCACTCAATCACTCCCTCAGCAAATTCACAATAACCACATATAATAGAAGAGACACAATAGTAGACTCGAAGTCTAACAATCCGACAAAATACAAACCAGTAGTAGACAACGCGCCTAGTCCTAGAACTAAATAAGCAATTAAATTTAAAACCCTACTCATCTTTTTTCACTCCATTCAATCAGATCGTTCAAATAATACTGAGCCTTTTTTAAATCTTCTAAACCATTCTTATGTTCAAAGCGGGAAATATACTTAATAATATTACCAATTGCGTACGACGGATAATCAGATACCTTCGCTTTAATATAATCCAATGTTTCAATTCCCCCAGTGTTATAATGTTCTGGATGATTGACAGTATCATTACCTATTTCTATTCCAGTTTTAGAAAGTTGATTACGAACATTTCTCCAATTCTCATTTCCTGTATCTCTTTTCTCCATCTCCACACTCCCTTGAGTAGCAGCTCATTTTTTTTTGATCCACACCTATTAGTCATTTTCGGATAACAGATCAGAACGCATTTTTAATTTTTGATAACCCAATATGCATTAGGGCAGGAGAGTCCAATTTTGGTCGGACATTTTTGACTAACCAATACGTAGTTTCATTTCAAAATAAACCCAACAAAATAATCATCAAAACTCAATTCCGACCCAAAACAAGCCAAATCCGTTCTCCCACAACGCCTCCCACTCTTTCAACTCATACGGTTACCAAATCGATTTTCAAAAGGTAACCGTGAAACCCCTACGGGCAGAAGGCGGTTACCGGTTACCAAAAAAATCGCCAAAAAAATATTTTTTACTAGTTACTTCTCAACAATATAAATATATATACTTTTTTAAGAGATATAATGGTAACCGGTAACTTTTGAATAAGAAACGGGATACCCTCGCCGTTTATCGAGGTTACCAAATCGAAAAAATTCTGGTAACCGTTTGGTAACCGGTAACCCACCGAAATCTCGAAAGTCATTCTGCCGCAACAGTTTGATAGATTTTAGCAGTTTTTCCGTTAATTTTTTTTTGGTTTTATTTCCAATTGGTGAACATCTTGTATGGTAGATTTCAAAGCACGGGCACTTAAGACGTTTAGTCCATTTTCTTCCGCCCATTTTTCGTATTCTTCGAAAACTTCTGGTGCACGTTTGCCGATGATATCATCTTTGGTGAGATCGAATACAAATTCTAATGTTGTGTCATTCTCCTCGTGGTATCGTCTATTGTAGTCCTCAACGATTTTAGCGTCTGTGAACTTCTCATTCTTATAAAGTCTAAAATAAGCCTCTACAACTAGTTTAATCCAATATTGTAGCGCTTTTGGTGTTGTGATATTAGAGATAAATCGTTTGTCCTTTTTTTTGACCTTTGTAAACATCGGCATCCAGACCACACGACGTTTATACGATTCACCTTTTTCAAAACTCTTGAGCACGTGATTTGAAGCAAAGATGAGCGTAGGGGTTAACTCAACGGAGTTGGCATTCTTGTACAATTTTCGCATCTCCACAAAGTCGCAAGTTGAGATGTTTTTCAAGATTTTCATTTGCTCATTATTGATCGGCTCATCTTGGATATCATCACCTAAATTCGTTAATTTCCCCTGCAAAACGTTGAAATATCGTTCGTCAGTCATGTTCTTAATCGATAGTCCTGAACAGTTTTTCTGATTTAAAATAGACCTTATGATAGAAAGAAGTGTCCCTTTTCCGTTCCCACCCGAACCAATTAAGATGAAGAACTTACCCATCATACGTTTGACCTCTTTATCCACAATCAAGCAATGTCCCATCATTTCGAGCACAAATTTTTTGTAGTCCTCATCTGAATTCGTCAAATGGTCGAGATATTGTTCTACTTCTTCAACTGGTTTTGTATCTGGATCATATTTGATCGGGATACTGTAGGGTGTAAAATCTGTATAATCTACCTCAATAAACTCTCCGTCCCTTAAAATGCCGTTTTTTAGTTTAATATCGAACGTATAGTCATCCGGTATCAATTTAGAACGCAGATTCATTTGTTCGATGACTTCGCGAACATAATTCGTCTTCTGGCCTTCACAGTAGCTAAAAACCATCCTAGTCATTTTATCTTCATCGTTGATATACTCTTTTCCGTCAAAATAATATAGACTCCCTGAATATTTGACAATGCGCTTTTCTTTCATAATCAGATCGGCAATCGCCGCTTCACCGTCTTTAATTGCTTTGATCTCTATATCACGAGTCAAAGTTTCCATTTCGTCTTCCGGAAGTGGTGTTGCGAAAATGGCTTGATTGATGAAAATAAGCATCTTAGTCCAGTTATTTAAACTAGTGATATAGCCTCGATGTTTAAATAATGCCTGATTGCGTCCGTCACCTTCGTCCAACCCTAACAATTCACTGGCTTTTCGAAGAGGTTTAAAAAAGTTCGGAAGTTCTTCACGTATACCTTGATTCATAACCTCTCTAGCCTTTCCGTTGCGCTTGACAGTGATGTCTTTTGTATTCTTGATATGTTTGTACTCGACTTCAAAACCAAGCCCACAGATGCTCTTAGCGGCTCTAAAACCGTCTGGTTTTTTGAAGTAAAAATGAGCACCTCGTTCAGTCCATACAATCTGTGTTTCAATTCTAAAGAAGCGGATTAATTCATTAATTTGATCGCGATTGAGACAATCAATATCAATAATCAAGTCACTATCTGTTAACAAATAACCTGCGTCATCGAAATATTCGAGGCTCTCGGAAACGTCTGCGTCTTTTTTCGCGTGTTTCTCACCGTTTAAAAATTCAACATACACACTTATTCCCACCTCTCAATCCTTGCTTTTGCTAATTCGTAATAGAAGTTTATGTCTATTTTTTGACTAAAGTTTTCCAGTTTCTCACATTCATCATTCCAGATCAGCATTTTTTTCTGGCGTATCCGGAAAACGAACTAGCCCATCATCTTGTCTTTTTTTTATAAAGTGTAACGCCGTTTTTTTCGAGTGGCAAAAATTCGATTGATCTTGTTGTATTGAACGTCATTTTCATCAAATGTCCCTTTAAACGTTCCGCCTGCTTGCAGTATATATTGAAAGAGATGTGGTTTATCCAAATTCTCTTGAATCGTAGTTAATACATGTTGACCATTTACAAGATGTTCCACTAAACAGATATCAGCGATACGAATACTGTTGTTTTTAAAGTATTTGTCCTCGTGAAAGCGGTTCACGTCTCCACCCTTCGTTTCAATTTTTCCATTTCGGACAGCGAGATAGTTATTGACATTGTTTTGAATCCATGTTTCAAAATTTTTCTCTTCAAGAGTTAAATTGAAATCCTTTTCCCATTGGTTCCAAATCTCCAAATAATTATCATTGGTCGTCGTAAATGCAACACCATCTGTATTAATATTGACAAGTGTCACAAAAGGCGCTAGACGTTTACAGAGTTCATATAAAGCGATCTGACCATAGATACAAACTGATAACGCCGCATTTGGATTATTTAAAAGGGAGTATTGATTGTTTAGATTTCCGTAAACGGAATTTAGAACCAGTTTGAGTGCGTCGGATAACGCTTCATCAGTGTGTTTCACTTGAATTCGTTGTTCTAATATCTCTCTGTATTTCTTTGATGCAGACCCCAGAACATCTAAATTCAAAATAATATGTGGGTACATACTCGCTACGTCCAGTAATTTGACGTTTTCAAACTTTTTACGGGATGTGTTTACACCGTGCAATCCGCCAAAGCCAAATTCAATTGAACAGCCGAACTCCCGAATTACTGTTTTCTTTTTTTTTACGTGATTTATCCATCCACATATCGACCACTTCTTGAGGAACCAGTTTTAACATCTCATAGTCACCATTTGAATCATACTCACCTAACCTGATATCTGACCATTTCGGTAAAGGTTTTTCTAGTAATATGTTTGCACTAATTGTCGTTGTATTCCATTTCATCGCTTTTCCGTGGAACTTTTCAGGGAGCATTCTAACTAGACGTTCTTTGACATTGAAATAGTTATATTCACGAATTTTATAAACGTCAATTGTTGTGTCAACATCATAGCAACAGTATTCGATGACTTCTTGTAGTTCTTCATCCGTCAATTTCCGATCGATCGTGAAATCTATACTTGATTCTAAAATCATCCGCCCCATATTACCCTCGATTTTTTTTAAACCTGGTCGGGAGACATCTATCTGTTGAAAACAGTCGAGTGAGTCGATAGCATGGTGAACATTATTTACCTTTTGTTGAGAGATCAACTTGTCATTTAACTGTTTAATTTGATAAGGTGTATATCCGTTGATCATACCTGTTAAAATCTTGTCATCATAAAAATAGTTGTTATACCCGACTAATTTATGGGATTTTACAAGCTCCAAAACACCTTCGAAATCATTGTGAAATATCTGCACAACTTTTTTATTTTCATCTTTGAAAACAACGAGAGAGTCTTCTTTAAATACTTCAATATCGTAGAATAATAGTGGTTTCAATGCTTCACCCCTTTTTATTCAAGGGCGGACTTTTGTCCACCCTCAAGTTTTCATCACTTATTTCTTTTTAGCGAGCGGTTTGATTTCTGGATAGATGAATTTACCGAAAGCGGCTTTCACTTCAATCATGATTTCTTTACCAACAAGCTCTTCTTTATCTTCAACAGGGATCCCGAACTTCTCTTCGAATTTTTCGTACTGTTTTGTTTGTTTTTGAGGATTTTTGAACCATTGCTTTAACGTTTCCATATAATCTGAATAGTTCATGTTACTTTGGTACGTTTGTCCATCATATTCGAATTTGATGTGAATTCCGATGCCGTCATCATCGACCCCGGTCACCGTACTTGAAATGATCTGACCGACCATATCTTTATCAAATTTCGCAATTTGCTCAGACTCCCACAAGCTGTTGAATTTATCATAAGTGTAAACATCCTTTTCAACACCAACCGCAGAAGGTAGATTATCAAAGGTCACTCCGAAGTATTCTTGACACCACTCTTCGACTTTCTGCGCCTTTTCGTCACTTGGAACAAACTCCCCTTTATCTGCGTCATAAACGTTTTTATTGAAAATAACTTCTCGCAACTCTCCACGTTCCATATCAACAAATTGAAGCGTTGCTTTACCGTCCTTCAAAATCACTTCTACCAATTCCAATTGCTCTAATTTTTCACCGTTTGCCATATTTACTTCTCCACCTTTTCAAATTTAATATTGTTTGTTTCCATAAACATTTCTAACATGCGTGCATCTTTAGGGTTGTTGAGTGTATAAATGTACTTCGTAGCTTGAAGAATCTTCGTTTGCTCATTAAAAGTCACTTTTTTATTACTTTCCAAAAGTGCGTGCCTGTTTTGTACCGCTTTGACGCTGATAGCTAAGTTTTGTGTAGCTTGATATTCTGCCAAAACTTCATCTGAATGATCCATTAGCTCGATTGCAGAAAGGTCTTCTTCCACTTGAGTTAACCATTTGACCATCGCCGCTTCGACTTTCGTCAATGACATAGTTTTGTTCAAATATTTAGGCTTTAGAAAGTCGTCAAAAGTGAACAAATTTTTGAAGTCATACATTTGAATCCGCTTATCAAAGATCGCTTTAACAGAAATTTTCTTTTCATCTCGCTCAGCTTCTTCAAGTTCTCTAACCTGCATACGAACCTTCTCGTCTGCGCTTTTAACGATATTTACAATCTCCTTGACCTGTGATTCAAACGTTTGATAAGGAATCAACATTTCATTTTTAATTTGAATCCGCTGACTTTCGAGTTTTTTAACCTCATTGTTGACTGCTGCTAGTAATCGTTTCGAATCTTTAACGTTTTCTTCGGTGACTTTGACATTGTCGATATGAGAGGCTAGAATCATAGCACTATTTTTGATTTCATCAAACCCATTGAACTGAATGCTCCCTCTTTTAACAATCGGATTCTGAATTTGAATTTTCGGCAAGCTCTCTGTCAATCTCATCACCATCCTTCAAAAATCCAATGGCAGATACATTGCCTTTTTGTGATTCTAACCATTTTGCTACGGTACCATTTTCTTCATTTTTAAATTCTACAAAAGATGGCAGTCCAATGATTGAGGTGAACTCAATAGCCTCTTGTAGATCGCATGCGAATCTCGAAAACTGAACCTTGCTACATGTTTCATTCAAGAGTAGCAGCTCTTTTGTTGTAATCATTTATCATCACTTCCTTTCAATAAAATCGTTCACTTTTATGCAACTCAATGAGTCGACTGTCTTTCGAACGTCTGTGCGTATAATAAAATGTTTTACAATCTTTGGTGCTTAGATGTCGCTTTCCGCTAATAAATGGGTCATAGCCACGATTCGCTTGTTTTCTGATTGCTTCAAGTTTTTTATCATCATGATTGCTTTCAATAAAAAAATAATCATATTGCCTTTTTTGGCGCATGTTTTAATGAGCTTGTATCAGTAGCATAGATGATATCCTTATTGTTCTTCCTCCATGCAAACCCTTGTGTTATAACATTGTGAACACATTCAAACGGTAGAAATTCATAATTTTGCAACTCAATGGGGTAACCGTTATTGCTAATAATATCCACACCGTACGTTTGAGCAACTTCATAATTGGCTATAATTTTGATTTTTGGGAATAATTCTTTTATACGTTTTAATGTTGATGGTTTAATATGATCGCTATGAATGTGCGTTAACAATAAATAACGTATTTCATACAATCGAGCTTTGATTTTTTGAAAAGGTACACCACAATCGATCATGACATCTTCTATGATGACACAATTTCCTTTACTGCCCGATGAAACAATTTCATAATTAATCATGGATGAGCTTCACCTGCGATCTTGGAATCCAAAATGAGTCTTGCATGTCTCCGATTTGGATTATTCCACTATCTTGGACTTCGACTATGCTCCCTTTTTTAATTTTGTTGATCATTCTTCATCAACTCCAATCTATTCAATTCTGACCATAAATAATCGGAAAACTGGTTAACTCTCATCGTTAACATCCTGAGTTCATTAATTGATCCTACCCTGGCCGCTTGTAGGTCAAAGCCTATCCGCTGGGTTTCATTTTTAATAATCTCTAACTTGTGTTCCATCTAACTACTTCCTCCTATCCTTATCTGACCGCAAAATACTTAAAGTAATCAAAGTTGAAGAAGTCAATAATGCAATATAAAAAAGTGTTTCCCAACCGTTCATTTAATCCTCTCCTTTAAGGACAAGCTCTAACTGCTTCTTGAAAGTTTTATCCTCAATCTCATAAATTTCATAAAACATATAATGCGAACCATAATCAAAAGTGGTCACACCGTTTTTTGTCCACAGTCGCACATAATAAGGCTCAAAGTTGTTTAAGTTCCACCAATTGAAAATTGATTGTTTGGCTTCTTCAAATGTCGCATATGTCCCATGTATATTATGTGACTTGGCGTGGTTATCGACCCAATGTACTTGGTATTTCATTCTTGTACCTCCTTATAAATATCTAGAACACCATCTTTTTTGGGCAAGATAACGCCTGCTGAAACGACATCTACAGTTATTCCTCGAACACCTTCGTCGTCGTCTTTAACCGTGATAGCGATCATTTGATCGTCGTTGTATTGCTGGATAATGACTAGATTAGCTTTTTTTATATTTTCACCTGCTACATTCTCAAATTGATCTAGACCTGACTGTAAAGTTTTAGAAATTTCTTCCAACGTATCGAATTCTTTCATTCCTACTTCACTCCTTCCAACAGCTCCGGATTTTGCCATTTGTTTCCGATAACTTCTAGTTCGTTTAACTCACTCCACAAATTAATTGATTCGCGTCTCT
>NZ_AODF01000004.1 GCF_000525875.1 Listeria floridensis FSL S10-1187
AGAAGCAAGCTTCTCTTTGGTTCGTTCGACTTGCATGTATTAGGCACGCCGCCAGCGTTCGTCCTGAGCCAGGATCAAACTCTCGTTAAAATGAATTTGAATACTTATTCAACACCGTGAATAAGTTTCCTTAGCGTCATACTTGACTTCACTAGCAATTGCTTACTAGATTTGTTTTGGAAATCACTTTTGATTTCCTGCCCTACGAATTGATTGGTGAAACATACTGTCTCATCGCTTTTTCGTCTTCTTTTTGTTCAGTTTTCAAAGGTCAATCTGTTGAAGTGACAACTTTAATATCATATCATGATATCAGATTCAAGTCAACAACTTTCAAATAATATTTTACATTAATTGGCTCTCCTCAAGAGAACTTTTTAATTATATATCATTCCATACACGATTTCAAGAGAAAAGTTTATCTTTTTATCACGTCTTCTTTTTTTAATTGTTCAATAAACAGTTGCATATATTCATGACGGTCTTTTGCCATAGCTAAGGCACTTTTTGTATTCATCAAATTTTTCAATTTAAAAAGTTTATCATCGAAGTGCTGTAGCGTTGACTCTGCATTTTCACACGCATAATCAAGCGGTGCTTGCTTCTTAGACGCTCCATATGTAAAAGCACGAATAATTCCGATAGCACCTAGAGCATCAAGTCTGTCTGCATCTTGCACTATTTTTTCTTCTATACTTATTGCTTGAATCGGGTTACTCCCTCCTCGGTAGGAAACAGCATTGATTGCTCGCATGATGTCATTGATAACATTGGGACTCAGCTTCTCGCCTTCCATCCATTTTATCAATTCTTCTTTTGCCAGATTAGTATTAGATACTAGCTTTTCATCTGGATAATCATGAAAAAGAGCGGCTAGCTGAATGACTAGGGCGTTGCCGCCTTCAGTTGCCTGAAGTTTGGCCGCAGTCCGCGCGACGCGTGCGAGATGCTCAAAGTCATGTCCGGTTTTGTCTTCACTAAAGCGGATGCGCATCCATTTTTCTGCTTTTTTTATAACGGAATCCATATTATTCACCTCATCACTAGTTTCTGCTTTTACTTTAGCATATTCCACTTTAAACTGCGATCATTCATTTTTATCTAAATTCGATATATTTTTATTGTTTTTGGGTAAATTATATGCATTTTGAATCACATATTCTTTATTTGAAGTGGTTATATATAAGGCTTGATACGTTATTCTTGAAAGTTTCGCTTTTTTTGATTGGTCTTCCTATTTTACTGCTTTGTTTAATCGCACCCCTTCTATTGCGCTTGATGGAATTGATCATGCTTAATTTTACCTGTTTTTTTATTGTTGTACTTGGTTGCTGTTCCATTTTTTGCCACTTTTTTCAGTCATTTCACCTTTTGATATTTATTGAACAGGGAGTTGCATTTTCGAATTTACCCGTTCTAACACTCCAAAAAATTAAGTTCAATGCACTTATAATTGCTGTGCTTTTTGCGCAAATCTTCCTTTTTTATTTACTCACCGATCAAGCAGATACACTCGGCATTCTTTTAATTGGGCTAATGATTGTCTTTTATTTCTTTTGTTATTGCAGTGCTTTACGGCTGTCTTGCTAAAGTTGCTTGCTAATGCCGTCGCGCTTCGATCTGAAAATGATTTAACGGTTTGAGGTGAAAATTATGCCAATCCTTGTAAATATCAATATTCTCTTAGTAAAGAAGAAAATGAGTGTAACAGAATTAACGGAAAAAGTCGGAATTACGATGGTCAATCTATCGATTCTTAAAAACGGAAAGGCCAAAGCTATTCGTTTTTCAACGCTTGAAGCAATTTGCCAAGCGCATGATTGTCAGCCTTGTGATATTCTTTCTTACACGCCCGATGAAAATGAAAACAAGTCCGACTGATGCGGACTTGTTTTTTAATAGGTAATTTTGATTTTGATACCATTTGGATCAAGCAGCTCGATTGTATCCGCCTCTGAAGCCAGAAAATCAATTTCATTTGTTTCGAGATGATTTTTCAGCCGATCAAATTCAGTCTGCTCAGGCAAAATAAAACTATAATAGTCTAGCCCGATATCGTTTTCATTCATCGGAGGAATTCCCGTTCCTGACCAAACGTTAGCGCCGATATGATGGTGGTAACCACCTGCTGCTAGGAAAATCGCTTGGTTAGGGAAGACGGTTTTAAGCGATAAACCGAGCATCTTTGTGTAGAATTGCTCCGTTTGATTCAAATCCGCTACTTTAAGGTGAACATGCCCAATACTTGTGCCGCTTGGAAAGCCACTCCAATTCTCTCGTTCGTCAGCCGCCGCAACCACACCATCTGCATCCATCTCGATAGTGATTCCTTCAATACGGCCGTCTGCGCGTACATCCCATACTTCACTTGGTTTATCACGGTAAACTTCAATCCCGTTTCCTTCTGGATCATTCAAGTAAAGCGCTTCACTGTACCCATGGTCGCTCGCCCCAATAATCGGCGCTTGTTTCTTAATATAGTGCAAGAGCGCATTCCCTAAATCACTTCGTTCCGGCACAAGAAAAGCTGTATGATAAAGTCCAGTTTTCCGACCCGTTTGCACCGTCATCGCAACACTTCGCCGCAGTTCAAGCAGTACCGTTCCGTCCGCCTTAATTCCAAGAACACTAACCCCCTCTGTTTGTTCAAGAAGATCAAGCCCGATTATTTCTTGATAAAACTGAGTCATGGCTTCTAAATTCATTACCTTGAGAACCACTTTCCCAAGCTTAAGCGTTGAAGCAATTGTAAAATTTTTAGTTTCCACTTCGCTAACCCCCTATTTATAAAAAAACAGCCCTTAAACTTGAAAATAGAATCCAAGTTCAAGGGCCGCAATTCTCTATCTATTGTTTCCCTTATCCTCGTTGTTCAAATAATTGTACCATTTCAACGATTACTTTTGCTGCCAGCTCCATGTTTTCAACTGAGACATACTCGAATTTACCGTGCATGTTTTCTCCACCTGCGAAAATATTCGGTGTTGGCAACCCTTTAAATGATAGTTGTGAACCATCTGTACCGCCGCGAATTGGTTCAACAAGCGGTTCAATATCCAAGTTTTCCATCGCTTGGTGTGCAATATCAACAATTTCCATAACTGGTTCAATTTTTTCGCGCATATTATAATACTGATCATTCATATCCAGGACAATGGCATCTTTTCCGTATTTATCTTGCATTTTCGTGGCGATGTCAGCCACTTTTGCCTTGCGATCTGCAAATTTAGCAGAATCAAAATCACGAATAATATAATACGATTTTGCCTGCTCCACATCACCATTTAGTGAAATCAAATGATAGAAACCATCGTAACCATCTGTGAATTCGGGTGCTTCATTTTCTGGAAGTTGGCTGTTAAATTCCATCGCAAGTTTTGATGCATTGACCATTTTATCTTTCGCCGTTCCCGGATGCACACTGTTTCCATTGAAAGTCAGTTTCGCCGCTGCCGCATTAAAACTTTCGTATTCAAGTTGCCCGCGCGGCCCGCCGTCCATTGTATATGCATAGTCCGCTCCAAAAGCTTTTACATCGAAAAGCGCCGGACCGCGACCGATTTCTTCGTCTGGAGTGAAAGCTACCCGGATTTTACCGTGCTTAATTTCTGGATGCTTGATCAAGTAATGCATCGCCACCATAATTTCTGTAATTCCAGATTTATCATCTGCTCCAAGCAATGTCGTTCCGTCAGTTGTGATCAAAGTTTGTCCTTTATAACCAGCAAGTTCTGGGAATTGCTTCGTTGAAAGTACAATATTCAGCGATTCATTCAAGATAATATCGTTTCCATCATAATTTTCGTGTAGCTGCGGTTTCACATTCTTTCCAGTGAAATCTGTCGCTGTATCAAGATGGGCCAAAAAGCCGATAACCGGAATGCTTTTATCTGTGTTCGCAGGAAGCGTTGCCATTACATATCCGTTTTCATCAATCGTCACATCGCTCATTCCAATTTCTTTTAATTCCCCAACTAGTAAGTTGCCAAGCTCAAGCTGACCTTCTGTTGTCGGGCAAGTTGTATTCTCTTCATTGGACTGCGTATCCACTTTCACATATGTAGTAAAGCGTTTAATCAGTTCCTCTTTCATCACTTACACTTCCTTTAGTTTATTTGCTAATTCCATTATATGTCGCAATACCTAAAATATCTAACATTATTACTCTAATAATTCGTTAATTTTTAGACTGGTTTTTAAACTACGAGCCGTAACATCCTCTTTGATCCAATCACGAATCACTTTCTCCACTTGGACTTTATGCGTTTCTTTTGTAAACATTTTTACATAGATAGCATATCCTTTTGCACGATATTCGGCATCCGCTGTACTTTCCATTTTATCTTCGAGCCATTCATTACTGAACAAAATCTGAACCCGCTCGTCTCGTTTTGGCACTGAAAACGGATTTTCACGGCAAACTGCTTGATAGTCTTCTTTCGAAAGCACAACCGTCCGAGTATTAATACCATACTCTGAAGACAGGATATTTTCGATAATTTGCTTTATTTCTGTTTTGGAAAAAGCACCCTCCAAAATGATATTACCGCTCTGGATATAGGTTGTCACATTTTGAAAGCCTTTCTCAAAAAGTGTGCTTTTAAGCGCTGCCATTTTAATTTTATTATGCCCGCCAACATTAATGGCACGCAGCAAGACAACGTATTTCATCTCTTTTTCCTCCTTATAAGTAGTCTTATTATAGTACAAAAGGTATAATAAAACACAGAAATAGAGCATTAAGGAGGGATTTCAGAAAATGAAAATGATTTCTTGGAATGTAAATGGTCTACGCGCCGCAGTGAAGAAAGGCTTTATGGAGTATTTTAATGCGGCCGATGCCGATATTTTTTGTTTGCAGGAAACAAAACTGCAAGCGGGTCAAATTGAACTTGATACGCCGGGATACTATTCATATTGGAATTATGCAGAGAAAAAGGGCTATTCAGGGACAGCCGTTTTTACAAAAAAAAGAACCACTTCATGTTACATATGGGATGGGCGCTGAGGAACACGACCAAGAAGGGCGAATGATTACGCTTGAATTTGAAACCTTTTATTTGATTACGGTTTACACGCCAAATTCACAAGGAGAACTGAAGCGCTTACCGTATCGAATGACTTGGGAAGAGGCTTTTCTTAACTACTTAAAAAGCTTAGACGCCGAAAAGCCTATCATTTTTTGTGGCGATCTCAACGTGGCGCATGAAGAAATTGACCTTAAAAATCCGAAAACCAACCGTAAAAATGCCGGGTTTTCTGATGAAGAACGCGAAAAGTTTACAGAAATCCTTGCCGCCGGATTCACCGACAGTTTCCGCCATTTTTATCCTGACAAAACCGATGCCTATTCATGGTGGTCCTACCGGATGAACGCTCGTGCGCGCAATGTTGGCTGGCGGATTGACTATTTTATCGTTTCTAACCGGATTGCGGATTTAATGACGGATGCCGCGATTCACGCGGATATTCTTGGATCGGATCACTGTCCAGTTGAACTTGATATTACTATTTAAAAAACAAAAAAACCTGTTGAACTCTCGTCCAACAGGTTTTTCCATGTATTATTTAGCTAATTCTTTTTTAGCTGCATCTGCAAGGCTTGTGAAAGCTGCTGCATCGTTTACAGCCAAGTCAGCAAGCATTTTACGGTTAACTTCGATACCAGCAAGTTTTAAACCGTGCATAAGTTTGCTGTAAGAAAGATCGTTCAAGCGAGCTGCCGCGTTGATACGAGTAATCCAAAGTTTACGGAAATCACGTTTCTTTTGACGACGATCTCTGTAAGCATATTGGTAAGATTTCATTACCGCTTGGTTAGCTACTTTAAATAATGTATGTTTCGAGCCATAATATCCTTTGGCTAGTTTAATGACCTTTTTACGACGTTTGCGAGTTACTGTTCCGCCTTTTACGCGTGGCATATTGTCTACCTCCTAGATTTTACAAAAATTATTTCGAGAACCGATTATTTCATTTTAGCGACCATTTGGCGAATACGTTTGAAATCGCCAGCTGATACCATTGCTGCTTTACGCAGTTTACGTTTTTGCTTTTTCGTTTTGTTAGCGAACATATGGCTGACATAAGCATGTCTGCGTTTTAATTTTCCAGATCCTGTTCTCTTGAAACGTTTAGCGGAACCGCGGTGAGTTTTCATTTTTGGCATGAATATTTCCTCCTCAAAACTTTTACTTTTCTTGAAGCGGTGCAAGGACTAAGAACATTGAACGTCCGTCCATTTTCGCTTTTTGCTCAACTGTGCTTAAATCTTTACACTCGTCGGCAAAACGGTCAAGCACCTTTTGACCGATTTCTTTGTGGGTGATCGCACGTCCTTTAAAGCGAATCGAGCATTTTACTTTATCGCCTTTTTCAAGGAATTTACGCGCGTTGCGTAGCTTCGTATTGAAATCATGTTCATCAATCGTTGGACTGAGTCGCACTTCTTTCATCACGATGACTTTTTGGTTTTTACGGGCTTCTTTATCTTTCTTTTGTTGTTCAAAGCGATATTTCCCGTAGTCCATAATACGTGCAACCGGGGGCTTCGCGTTTGGAGCAACAAGCACAAGATCAAGGTTCGCTTTTTCAGCGATCGAAAGCGCTTCGTTCTTACTTTTCACGCCGAGCTGTTCACCGTTTTGATCAATCAATCTGAGTTCACGTGCACGAATCCCATCGTTTACCATCATGTCTTTGCTAATTTTGAGCCACCTCCGTTTATTATTGGTCGAACAAGTCAGAAAAGAGCAAGTCATTGTTTGTCCACCAGCAAAGCGGACAATATAAAAACGGGTTTGCTATAAAAGCAAACCCGCACATTCAAAGTCACAGCCAGACCGGTGTGACGAATCATTGAACTTTTTGCCTGAAAACAATTGTTAACGAGGCGAGAAGCGGGTTGCTTCTTCTTTCTTGTTAATTAACCTTTACAACTATAGCATGAGCTGAAGCTACTGTCAAGTTCACTAAAGAAACCTCTTTGCAGTAGCTTTTATTCTTTTTGCCTTCCAAAGGACTAGACCTGCCAAGAGCAAATACCAACAAATTAAAAAAGTCAATATAGTTGAGCTTGCGAACTTTCTCAACTAAAAACTTCGCCTATCACGATGGATAGCGGAATTTTTAACATACAAATATACATGATTATACTTTTACTTTTTTTACGCTTTCTTCTTCGCCAAATTAAAAAAAAGAACGAATAACAGAATAACACCGGAAACAATCATAACTATCCACCACTTCGAAAAATCATTTTCCTCTAATTCAACATCCATTTTATTAAGATGACTTGCTTTTTCTCTGTCAATTTGAAAGTTTTTCGTAAACACCCAGTTTTCTTCTGACGATTTTGCTTTTAAATGAAGTGTATATTTTCCCGGCTTGAACCGCTCTCCTTTTAATGCAATGGGGTAGGAAAAATGTGAATTTGGCGCTACTTGCATATTTTTTTGTGAAGCTTTATATAATACTTGCTTTTCTCCTTGTTCTGTAACCTCAGCTTCAATTTCAAAACGATTTAAAAATACTGATGTCGGATTTTGTAATTGAAAAAAAATGGCGTTTCGAGCATTTGTTTGCCCAACGGTCACTTGCTTCAATTTTAAATCTTGCATCACTTTTTGCTCCGTTTCTTTTAGCGTAATTCCTATTACATAGGCATACCTATTCTCAACACTTAATCCTTGATTTCGCTTATTTTTATTAGGCTTCTTCTTTTTCCTCTAAAGTAATTCCTCCAGCTAGCATTCCGTTAAACATGCGCTCTGGCATCGTGACAAGTAACTTCAAGTCAAAGGATGACTTCGGAGAAATTGTGATTTCATCTGGAACTTCAACCAAATCCTTCATCAAATAAGGCAACGTTTCATCTTTTCGCTCTGATGTTTCCCCGTATTCCACTACTCCATGCATATTCGTCGTTGCAGAGTGAACAGTTGGACGAATGATGACTTTTTTATCTGTATTATTCGTTAGTTCAATTGTTAATTGTTTGTTTTTGATTCGGCTTCATTTTTAAATCAAAATAGCTTTTTTTTGACATCTATTTGGTTTTTTGGAAGCTTTGCATGCACCGAAAAATTAAATTCAGTTGCATGCGCATGTGTTGGGATTGTTAAAGCCAAAAGAACCGCCAAAATTATGCAACCATAGATTTCGCCAAATTTTTTCATCTTCATTTCATGCCCCTTAAAACAAGATAAAAGGCACATTCACATTTCGCAAATGAAACCTTTTAACTGTTGTATTATTGATTAGCCGGTGTATCCTCAAGTGTCCACAGTAATGTTGTCGAGTATTTATCTGCATATTTGGTCGATTTCCCTGGAACTTTAAGAGAAATGCTTTTTGCTGCAGATGCATCATCGCCAAAGGCAAGTACATAAGTACCAGAACCTTCCCCTGCACTTGCTGCCATAATTTTTTCTGCCACTCCTGTACCATCTGGAGTAAGTGAGAATGTGCTTTGAACCGTTGAAGGCTTTGGTGACGTGGATGCGGTATTAATGGTCCCATTTGAAAAAACTAGCTCGGCTCCAACCAATTCTTTTTTATCCGTTTCAGAAGTAAACTGACCCTGCTGTTTTACTTTAAGAGACCAGCCAGCTTCTGTTCCACGGTTGTCTGTTACTTGAATGTAGTTGGGACCATCTCCTCGACTTCCGCCAAATTTCTGTGCCTCTGCCTGATAAACTTGATCGACAGGTGAAATCTTTTGTGTTCCAAAACTCAAGCTAGATGCATAGTCAATACTTAACGGACCAGCCGTTCCTTTTTGAGGGCCAGATGGATCTGTCGGATCTGTTGGTCCTTCTCTCGGGTCAAACGAAACAGAAGGGTTTGTTGGATCAACCGGCAAAGTGATTTCGTCATTCGGTGTAAACTCGACTAATAAATTTGATTTGTAGTCCACCGCCTTAGCGCTATAAGCACCTCCACTTGCAACTACACCCATTACAGCTGCAGCCAAAACTGTTTTTACTACCTTTTCCCCCATACTCTTTTCTCTCCTTTATCATTTCAATATTTTATTCTGTTTTACAGAAGTTTGGTCATGATAAACAATATGACCACTATCTTACTTAAGCTTGCTTTTTTATCCTAACAAATTTTACCACCCTTACTTTGTTACTTTGTTCCAATCAAAATTTGATTTATGTATTTTTTATGAAGTTTTAGTTTTAAAATCACAAAAATTAAAATTAATAACTCTTTTAGTAAACTAAAACTTTTACATTTCATGTTCTATAACCATAAATTAACAACACCTTACATAAAAATTCACAAAAAAGTCATTTAAAGAAAGACGAATGAAACAAAGTATCACAAAACAACCGATTATTATTGTTATTATTTAGTTTAGTTCTGGAAATTAACATGAATGAAAATACTAAAAAGAAATTCTTAGCCATAAACTATTTTTAGCATTACCAAGGGAGGAAACGATTTATGAAAAAATGGTTTGATCTATTGCTCGGCTTCATGGGATTGATCGCCATAGGTATTTTGATAGTAAGTTCATCTCATATTTTTGCCGCAGATAATCCATCTAAATCTTTAATGTTATCTTCAAATAGAACTGAAGTAAGGGCAAACTCATCATTTGAGATTACTGTTCAAGATAAAAGCAACTCAATTAATAAAGTATATATCTCAACTAATGAGAATTTTACTTATCAAAATTTAAAGGATGACAGCACAGCTAAGGTCACAAATGATTCAATTAATCATCAGCTTATTGTTGAGTGGCAGAGTGATCAAGAGCATGAAGCTACATTAGTTTTTGTACCATCAAATTTGGGATCTCTGACATTAGAAGCTTTTGACGAAACACATACAATTTCTGATTCCATTTCTTTAACAGTTAAAGAAGAAAACAGTAAGGTACAAAATCTGTTGTCTAGAACTACAGATTCATTGTTTGATAATATTACACCGTTCATCAATTCACCATATGGCACAACAGTTAATATAAAAGGGCAATATGTAGCAGGGAAACCAGTTCAAAAATCAAAAGAAATAATCCCATTGATTCATTATACTACAGGTTCGATTGCGACAGATTTAACGGCTGATGGAAAACCAGTACGCTCTCCTTCCATGAATACTACCTTTAAGCAAGGAACTATTTTAAAAATTAAAAATGTTGGATATCATCAAGGAAATCCTTGTGTATTAGTAATGAAAATTCTCTCGCCAACTCTTACTTTAGATGTTTATAATGACTTTCCTACAAGAATTGCGGCTGCAAATGATCCTTTGAGACTTAGCATGGAAGTTTGGTTGGAGGACATAAATGGTAAAGCAATCAGCGCTTCTGGTGTGAGTGTATTATTCCCATTAAAAATTCAAATAGGCAATTTAAGGGACGATAAAAATCGTAATGTTGTAACAACATTCTCTAACCGGTCTGCTATCACAAATATTCTTGCAAGAGATAGTTCTCTAAGCGGTGCTGGCTCTTCCTTTTTAGACCCTTTAGGAAATAGTTATCAACTCGTTGGAAGAGCTTGGTCAAATATGAGTTACAATGTTTTGTTCAACGCATCCGAACATTTGATACTCACTGTCAGCTTGATGGATAATAATGGAAATGTCGTGCCTTTAGACAATCCTGTGGATATATTGTATTATCATAAGTTATTTGATTCCTCAAGTAATGCCATGGTGATTCAACTTCCTTATCCACCACCAACTGTAGAAGCAGTAACAAACGAAAAAAACATTTAAAGCAAATCTTAATCTTAAACAAACTCTTTTAGAACAAAATCTCTCTCTTTATCCTGACAACTTATCGATCAACTTTACTATGGGAGACTTGATTAAAACAGATTCCCTCGCCTCGATTCGTATTTTGGACAGTAGTGATACAACGGTAATGAATACTAAGTCGCTTCAAAAAGACACAAATACAATTAGCCTAAAACTTACAAAGAGCACCTTGAATTCACTTCAAAATAATCTGCTTACGATTACCGGTAACTTCGATCTAAATATGGATGCTCCAACTTTAATTGATACCTTTCAGTCCGATGGTTTTTTCCATATTCCTATTGAGGCATCAAATGATAATCAGCCCAGTGAAAAAGTGATCGGGGAAGCACTTGTAAAAATGCCTGCTCCAACAGGCACACCCATTAAACAAACCGTTTCCTTACATTCAGGTACTGATGAATTAGATCCAGTTGACCTTGTAACAGACTTAAAAAGTGTTTTGCCTCAAGATACAATCAAAATTCTATCTATAAAAGAGCCGCGTACATTTGAAAAGCTCGGAAACACTTCAATTGATGTTTTAATTGAAAGTGAACTTACTCACGTCCAAGGAATTGTGTCTGTTCCTATTCAAGTTGAAACTGGTTCGTTAAAACTTGTCAGTGTTCCACAAAGTATTGATTTTGGGACGCTACCTATCAGCTCTTCCGTTTTAGATGCTCCAGTAAAACAAACTGTGAACGATTTAGCTGTACAGGAAACTCGTTTTTTTGGAAAGTGGGAGCTTGGTGCCTCTATTAGCAAACCGTTAGTTGGTCAAGTTCACAGACGACCTCTCGGAAAACTTTTTTACTTTATAAATGGTCAGCGTTTACCGCTATCGAATTCACTTCAAATTGTAGAATCTGGAAAGTACACCGGCCGAAAGCAACCCTTAGCTTTTTCAAAAATGTGGAATGCGAAAAATGGATTAATCTTAGAAATTCAACAGGGTGAGGCATTACGCGAAAATTATCAAGGGGAGGTAACTTGGAACCTTAGAAATGTTCCGGTTTGATCCCAATTGAAAAAGGTTTTCGCTGAAGAAACAATTCTTCAGCGAAAACCTTTTTTATTTAAACTTTATCGAATTATCGCATGTTTTCAAACGAAAATATCAACCAAGAGTACCATGACAAACACACTAAATGAAAGTAAGGTTTCAAGCGCTGTCCAAGTTTTAAAAGTTTCTTTAATCGTGAGACCCATATACTCCTTCACGAGCCAAAAACCAGCATCATTGACGTGCGAAAGCATAAGTGAACCTGCTCCTGTCGCAATAACTAGTAAAGCTGTATTCACTCCAGTCATTTGTTCGACAATCGGTGCAACTATCCCAGCTGCGGTAGTTAAAGCCACGGTTGCAGAACCCGTTGCTACCCGGATCAAACCTGCCACACAGAAGCTCATCACAATTGGGGATAGATTCATTTGACCAGCAAGGGTTGCAATTGATGATGCAACGCCTGTATCCATTAAGATCTGCTTGAAGGCTCCACCTGCCCCAATGATCAAAATGATAGATGCTAGTGGCTTCATACTGTCATCTGTTAAGCCGCGGATGATTTCTGCATTCAGACCAAGGCGAAAACCAAGCAAGTAATAGGCAACAAATACTGAAATCAGCAAAGCAATGAGCGGACTGCCGACAAATTCAATAATGCCTACCATTCCTTCCGGCAATTTAAACAAAGCCGCAACCATCGTAAGAAGCATCAAGATGATCGGTAAGAAAACGATGAAAAAGGATACACCAACAGATGGCAGCCTTTCATTATCTTTGATCGTGTCCGGGCGCATCAAGTTTGGCTCATGAACGGGTGTTACACGTTTGCTGATGAGCTTGGCGAACAGTGGCCCGGCGATGATACCGGCTGGGAGGGCGAAGCACAATGAATAAAGTAAGACTTCACTCACGTTAGCATTGTAAATTCCGATTGCCGTCATGGCACCTGGATGAGGCGGGATAATGCCATGCGCGATGGATAGTCCGGCAAGAACAGGGAGTCCAAGCAGGAGAATGTTTTTTTTTGACGGTTTTTTGAATTGATAATACGATCGGGAGTAAAATGACTAGACCCACTTCAAAAAAGACGGGGATACCGATAATGAGACCGGAAAAGAACATCGCCCAAGGTAAGCGCTTTACGCCAAAGCGTTCGACAAAGAAATTGGCGATCTGCATGCCGGCGCCAGAAGTCGACATCATCTTTCCTAAAATTGTACCAAGGGCTAGAATGCCTACTAAATGTCCAAGAACACTCCCGACCCCCGTTTCAAATGCGGCTGTGATCTTTTCCAAAGGCATTCCTGCAAAGATGGCCAGAAATAGCGTGGCTATGGATAAGCTTAAATAAGCATGCCATTTCCACCAAGAAACTCCTAAAATGACGATCAAAATGGCAATAATTGTAATTGAAAATAAGTAAACGTCATGCATATTCCATCTTCCTCTCTTTTAGCGAACCAAACTTTGTTGTTTTCCGTTCATCAACGCTTCAACATCTTTTCTATTTGTATGCGGTACATCACCTGTAATTGTATGTGCTAAAACAGCATTACTAACGGCGAAATCAAGTGTCCTTTCTTCGGACCACCCTTCGCTTAAACCATAAATAATTCCCGCTGCATAGGCATCACCTGCTCCAATTCGGTCAAGCATTTCGACCTGCATTTCACGGCTTACTTTAAAACCTTCTCCTGCAATAAAGCCAGATAGTGAATGCTCACCAACTGCGGAACCGCGGATCGTTCCAACGTAATTGCGTACTGGATATTTCGCTTTGAAGGCTGCAATTCCTGTTTGAAGTTGTTCTGATATTGGTCTATTTTTATCTACCGGGATTTCGAGCAATTCAGTAATATCCAAAATTCCACCGAAAACAGTATCTGCCAAAAACAAGATTTTTTCATACTGTTCTTTGACAAAGGCTTTACTGTGTTCAGTGTTAAGGCTTGGGCGATAATTGAAATCGAAATAGAGCGGCTTTCCCATTTGGTTAGCGCAACTCGCTAATTTTAAAGCGGTTTCACGAGTTTTCTCATTGAGCAGTAATGTGATGCCGCAAATATGGATAATGTCACTTGTGCAAACAGCCGCTTCGATATTATAGCTCGCTGGTTCTGCTTGGCAGAACGCACTGGCAAGCCGATTTTGATAGGTAACCATCGTTGGTCTGGCACCGTAACCAAGTTCAACGAAATAACTGCCAATGTGGTTACCGTTAAAGGAAACAAAATCATCGTTTATCCCATATTTTCGTATGTGGGCTGCGGCTGTCTTTCCAATGTTGTTGTCGGGAAGCGTAGTAAGCAGGCTTACCTGCATGCCGAAATTTCTGAGATTTGTAAGTAAATTCACGCCTGTTCCTGTGACTTGGTAGGTGAGCTGGTTGGTTTGTTCTAGCAACTGATAGTCTGGCGGCGTAAAACGGAGATTTACTTCACCGTAAGAAAGCACCTTCATCTACGTTCACCCTCATTCTGTTAATTTTTTCATGATATTATATAAAACTTTTACATCTTCCGGACGTGTATCATTTGTTTTAGAATCAATGATTGAGCTGTATACGTGCGGAATTACTTTTTTCACACCTGCATCAAGTGCAATTTTTACGATTTCCTCAAAGTTTTCAAGTGTGATTCCTCCTGTCGGTTCAAGGTAAAAATCATTTTCGGCACATGCTTTTGCGACCGCACGATATTCTGCTTCATGTGCAAGTCCTTTCATCGGAAAGTATTTAATTGAGCTTCCGCCCATATCTTTTAAGAGTGCAATGGCTGTTTCGATCGGAACTTCTGCTGATTCGGTCTTGCTGCTTAAGGGACCTGTTGCAATATTGACGAAGCCTACTTTTCCAGTTGGTGAAACAAGTCCATTCACGATGGTATCTTCTTGGCGTAATAGCGCGCGGCTTGCTCCAACTCCAGTGAAAACTTGATTGACATGTTGCGGTTGAAGTTTTTCGGATATACGTGCTACCATCGCACTTTGATTAGGATTTCCAGCGCCAAGTCCTACTGACAACGCATTATCGGTTGCATCAATATATTTTTGCATATCTGTTACAGCTGCTTCATCGGAAGAATAATTGATCGATAGTACCCCTAAAACTACATGTCCTTCGGCCGCTTCGTAGCATTCCTCCGCATTTTTCACAGACCCTGCTAAAACATTTAAACAAATTCGGTCATTTAAGTAATTGGGTGTTTTTTTCATAATTTATTCTCACCTTCCATGATTTCTTTTAAGCGTTTTACAATTAAGTTCATTTCAGTTTTATCAACAGCACGAACATCAAATTCGATAATGCCATTATTCGCTTGGTATTCACGTGTGTAGATCGCAGGATTTTCTTTCTTTAATTCGGCGATCACTGTTTTGGCATTGTTTACTTTCACGGAAGCACGATAAATTTCGCGCCCTGCTGCATCTTGTACTTCTTTTGCAGCAACGCCTTCGATTTGATTCAATGACTCAATAAAAGGTTCAAGGCGTTTTCGCATAGCTTCACCAGTTTCGCCACTGTTTGTTAAATAACGTTCGACGGCTCCGGTAAAAGCAATAATATTTTCTTTACCAATTTTCATCGCCCGACCGATGCCTTTGGATTGCATCCGTATCCAGCTGATCGCCTCACGTTTACCAATCACCATCCCAGATGTTGGTCCATCAATAGCTTTTGCTCCGCTATAAATGACAACGTCGGCTCCTGCTTTCGTATATTTATGTAAATCTTCTTCAGCGGCTGCGTCCACGATTAGCGGTATATGATATTTTTGACTGACTTCTACCATTTCTTCTACTGTAAGCATACTTTTTTGCACCGTATGATGACTTTTTATGTAGAGAAGTGCTGCTGTCTGTTCGGTAATCATCATTTCAACATGTTCTTTGGAACACATGTTGGCATATCCTGCTTCACGAACTTTCCCGCCGCCAAGCTCTACCATCACTTCAACTGCCGTCCCGTAATCAACGTTATGCCCTTTTGGAAGTATAATATCTCGTTTGGTAAACTCTGAAGCATAAGGATGATACAAATGATAGGTACTTCCTCGTCCGATAAAAGCTGCTACAGATTGGGCAATTCCAGCCGAGGCACTGGAAACAATTACTGCATCTTCGGTCTTTAACAAACTTGCAAGGTAACTCCCTGTTTTTTTAACGAGCTCGTCCATTTCAAAAAAGTTTTGTCCGCCGAATTTTTGCAAAGCAACGGTTTCGTCAGGAGTTTTGGATACACCGAGAATTGTCATTTTGCCAGAAGCGTTAATCACTTTTTTGAGGTCATATTTTTGATAAATATCCATTGTCATATACGTTTCCTCCTACGATCGCACAGATTGGCTGAATCAGCTTTTGTGTTGTTTGTTCATTGCCGTTTGAGTCCACCAGCTTTTTGGAGCCTTCTGCTGTTTTGAAAATGGTAATGTCGGCATCAAAGCCTACTCTTAGATGGCCTTTTTTGCTTAAATTAAACTGCTCAGCGGCATTTTGTGTCACCATCGGGATGATTTCGGCTAGCGAATAACCGGTGACAAGCAGTTTTTCCATTGTTGTCGCAAGATCATAAACCGGTCCTGATTCGCGATTTTTATGATAGATATCTGTACTTATTGTATGCGGTTTCAAATATGCTTGTTTGGCATAGCGCGCCGTTTCAAAATTAAAGCTGTCCGTACCGTGTCCGACATCAAAGCGAACGCCGCGTTTGTAGGCTTCAATGGCCTGCGCTTTGATGGTTTTTGTTTCTTGATCTAAGATGCCGTTTTCCTTGCCGTTGAAGCAGTGTGTCAAAATATCACGTTCGTCGAGTCTTGATAGGACTTCTGAAAGTGTAGGCGGATTGGAACCGATGTGCACCATGAGCGGTAAATCGCCAAGTTTGGATTGCAAATTTTTGGCAACTTCAAGCGGCTTGTAGCCGTTGTCGCCCACTACGGTTTTACTCATTCGCGCCTTCAAGCCGACAATAAATTGGGGCAATTCCGTCACGGCTTCTATCGCCGCATCTTGCTGTACCTTTTCCATGTCTGCTAGTTCATTCTGTGCAATAATTCCTGTTTTTGAAATATTAATGAGTGCATATACATTGGTTTTAGCGTGTTTCGCATGGTCATAAAAAGCCTTGATTGTATCTGCACCAGTCGATCCGGCATCAATGATTGTCGTTACGCCTTTGGTTACTCCGATTTCGTCCGGCTGATCATAATAAATTGGCATATCATCATCACAATGAACGTGACTGTCAATCCAGCCGGCTGATATGTAATAATCACCTTTTAAATCAATGATACGATCAGCTTCTCCATTTAACTCACTTGAAACTGCTTTAATCTTTCCTGCTTCCATCGCTACAGAAAGCAAGTTCCCATCCACCGTCTTTCCATTTTTAATGATCAAGTCTGTCACATGATCACCTCCCTTTCGAAAAACATTATAACATTACAATGTTTAAAAGTAAAATTAAAATCACACCTGATATTCGATTTTATAGGGAAATACTTCTGTATTATACAGACCAATTGAAAGTTCTATCAATTCTCCGGTTTCGCCGTATGATTTTCGCGTTCGTTTTAGACAAGTTGCTGCATTCGTTTCCAATATTTTTTGCTCAGCTTGTTTCAGTGCCGCGACTTCAAATGTGTCATCAAAGGAAGCAACAATTTGATGATTTTCTTTTAACAACTGATAAAGGGAAATATGATCCAAATTCAAATTTTTAATCGAAATATTTTTGACCTCTGGAATATAATGCTGATAAAAAATATAAGCAGCACCATCAAGTCGGTAAATCCGCTTAATACAAGTGACAGGCTGATCAAAAGCATGTTTAACAAGTGGATCTTGAGCTGGATCAATCACATCAATTGCCAAAATTTCTTTTTGGATGGTAAAACCGGATTCTTCAATAATTGTCGAAAACGATTTGGCTTTGGAAAGTTTATTAAAGAGTTGATTGCTAATGACAAGTGTGCCTTTGCCGCGTTGTTTTTTCACGTAGCCTTCTGCTGCTAAAAGGGCGACGGCTTGTCGGATCGTCACTTTGCTGACGTCAAAAAGTTTTTCAAGTTCGAGTTCGCTTGGAATGTAGCTGCCAACGGGATAGCTGCCATTAAGAATTTTTTTCTTAATTTCGATTGATATTTCTTGATACAGCACGACATTTCTCTTCATAGCGCTCCCCTTCCTTTCAAGTTGATACGATTGAAACTTTGTTTTCAGTATAGCATGAAATCTGCTTGAATTTGAATTTTTTTTATTGCTACAAAAAAAGAAAGCCGAAAATCTAATGCTGATTTTCGGCTTTCTTGCGATTACGGTTTTAGTGAGGTAGATAAATTTTCAGTGATTTGCGCAGAAATCCTAAGAAACTCTTGGATATCTGTTTCCGTCAAACCGTTCAAAGCTTGTTTTTCCATGCCGTTCCATATTTCTTCCGATGCCTCTAAGCGTTTCTCGCCTTCTGCTGTAATTTTGACGATTGTGATCCGCCGGTCAGAGGGTGACTTTTCTCTTGTTAAAAAACCGGATTTTTCCATTCGTCCTACCGATTTTGCAACTGTCGAATGATCTAAACACAGTCTGTTTTTTAGTTCATTTTGCGAGCAGCCGCCAGTTTCTGCGAGCACTTTCAAGATCATTTCTTGGCCGCGATATAAGCCGATGCTACGCAAATGTTCAGCTACTGCTTTGCTGTGGGATTCAACTAGTGAAATGATGCTTCCCCCTACCGGACATGAAATCGCAAAAGGGTTCGCAGCTTTTCGTTTTGTTTCGCTCATTTGAATCCTCCTCTCTAATGCTTATTTTACGCATTTAGAGCCGGATAGTCCACATATCCCTTCGCACCTCCGCCGAAAAATGTTGTTGGATCGGCTTCATTTAGCGATGCGCCTGCTTTTAAACGTTCGGCAAAATCTGGATTTGCAAGTGCCCAGGTTCCGATTGAAATTAAGTCGGCCACACCGGAATCGAGATCGGCTGCAATATCTTCAAGTTTCCTGCCATACCGATTGACAAGTAGAGCTTGATCCCAGTTTGCACGAACATCTGCCAAAATCTCTTCCCTATCGATGTGTAAAATATGCAGATAGGCAAGCCCTAATTTGTTCAGCTCAACCGTGAGCTCGTGGTACAATTCTGCACCATCTCTTCCTTCATCAATCGTACTAAATGAAGCGTAAGGCGAGATGCGGAAGCCGGTTCGGTCTGCGCCGATTTCTTCTGACACAGCTTTGGCTACCTCTACGGCAAAACGAATTTTATTTGGCACTGAGCCGCCGTATTCATCTGTGCGGAAATTCGAGTTTTCTCCGAAGAATTCGTGAATCAGATAGCCATTCGCTCCGTGGATTTCAACCCCGTCAGCTCCTGCTTCGATTGCTGCCCGAGCTGCTTTTCTGAAATCATCAATAGTCCTTTCAATATCCGCTTTATTTAGCTCGCGCGGAGTAGGAACCGGCTGCATTCCTTTTGCTGTAAACATTTTTCCATTTTCTGGTGCAACAGCAGATGGCGCAACCCCTTCATGGTGATCTATCGTATTATCCGGGTGATTCATACGCCCAGCATGCATAAGTTGAATGAAAAATTTCCCACCTTTTTCGTGAACTGCATCTGTCACTTTATGCCAAGCTTTAATATGTGCCTCATTATAAATCCCGGGGCTATTCATGTATCCTTGTCCTTCAAGCGATGGTTGCGTTCCTTCGCTGATCAAAAGTCCCATTGAAGCGCGTTGTGAGTAGTATTCAGCCGAAAGTGCATCCACAGTCCCATCTTCATTTGCGCGACTTCTTGTCATTGGTGCCATTGCTAAACGTTGATTAAGTTCCATATTTCCTACTTTTACAGGTGTCCAAATTTTTGTATTTGCCATTTTTATCATTCTCCTTAATCTAATTTAAGTTGCCGTCAACATTTATAGCATAAACTATAAATAAGTGGACGTCAACATAAAAGTTTTAGAGCTTTTAAAATCGATTTTTATATTAAGGACATACAACTGTTTTTTGTTTTCTGTTTAATAGCCTTGGGGGCGTTGTTTGAGTACTTATTGCCATTATGAGTTGAATGTACTTGATCGCAAAAAAACACATCAAAACTATAAAAATTTGATGTGTTTAGATTTAAAAAAGTGCTTGCTCACTAATAAATCCGTTCTTCATTTTTAACTCGTTTGTCATAAGACATTAACTCCAAAGGAATGTTTTTTTCGGCCAGAAGATTTTTAAAAGCTGTCTCACTGGTAATTGGAGGGCTAAGACGATTCGTTTCAAGATCAAGTATCCAGTAAGTTTGGTTCTCATGTTTTTTGAACCAAGCTCTCGCCTCTTCTTCACTTTCTGTTTTGGCAATTAAAAACTTTTTATTCCAGTTTATTTTGACGATACTATCACTTTTGCCATTAGTTCCAGAATTATCGAGCTGTATGCCTTCGTTTTCATTATCATGAATAACATGTAAAGTTGGATAAATTTGCCATATCTCATATCGGTCATTGACCTTGACGGCATAATCGCCTAATCCCGCACATCCGGACAGTAGTGCAACACCTATAATAAGTAGTCCCAATATCTTTTCCATGTATTTGCCTCCTATTAAGTTAAGTTTTCACGTCGAGTAATAATCAGTGCTATACCCCAGTTTTATATCCTCATTTATTTTAACAGTCCAATCTAATATCTGGAAAGATTTATTTTTAACCTCTTCAAACGTTAAAACTCAAAAGTTGCTTCGATAATATAACCTCTTTCATCTCGAGAATTAACCATAAACTTACCGTTTTTTAATATAGATGTACCGCGAATGGGGTTTTCCTATTTTCATCAAACAGTACATAACGCAATGTTTGATAGTTCTTTTCAATTATCTCTTATTTAAATTCTTGCTGAAGCCATCTAGCTTTTGATCTCACTGATTCCATTAATTCAAAAGCTTTATCCAAAAACTTTTGAGTTAAACGTTTATCGTCACACATCTTTTTGAACGTAGAAAAAGATGATCAATGCAAACGCACCAACCGCCTTCATTCTAACTTAACGAATTTCTTTAATACGAGCCCTTTTACCGCGCAGGTTACTCAAGTAATTTTTAATGTCAAAGGTATTTCAGAAAGATCTCAAAATGCTATCATATCAAGTGTTAATAGTGATTTTTATATCTAAGATAGTTCATTCATAAATCACTGTTTTTCTATTTTCTGCCCCTTTTGAGCACAGACTCATTTAATAATCTAAATTATATCTCCATCTACGACTTCCTTGTTTTCGAATTCAAAGTTTCTACTAGTTTCTGACATTTTCTAAATTGTGATAGTCAAAATGACAGTTAAAAATCTGTTTCAGTATTCTAAAAATCTTAGAGTTTGTAAAATATTCTCCCTCCAAAAACACAATATCATCAATACTAAAAGTTACAACATACTCATTAAAATGTTGTAGCTAGACAATACCTGTCGTTACATTTAAGTAAACGGGTGACAGTTTTTTATATTTAAGTAGTCTTTCATTCTGCCCCACACGAATTTCAACAGTTCTTTTGCGATCGATCGCAATCAACAACATAAAATATATTCTTGGCGATCTATCTAACTGGGATCATCAAACAAATTATACACACAACTTCTTCCTACACATAATCTTTATACGTGTAAACATTGATGTTCCTACCATTTGACGACTTACTTGTCTTTTTAAATAAAAAATATGGTTGCACCTATCTCTTGTGCGCGGGCTTGGAATTCGAAAAGACTTGGTCTCATTCATTTCCATTAAATATAACAAATCTTTCTGAACCGCCCACAACGGCACATCTGACACTACTATTTTATGGAAATCATGAAAAAACTTATCTGCGTTTGTAACACTATCAAATAACGCATTCGTGTGTAACCAATTCATTTTATCACCTCTAATCGAATAAATTTATTATGCGAACAAACACTCTGCCATTCAATAGGTAAATAGACATAAAAACACACCAATCGTTTTATAGATTGATGTGCAAAAACATTCAATTTTCAACTCTTTTTTTCCTTAAAATCTGTACAACCAAACTATGATCGCTACAGGTACCACAATTGTGATAATTAACATAAAAATGATTAAAAGGTGTCGCCTAATGTAAAAGCATTCGCTAAAACCATATAGTTTCCCCCTAAAATTCGTTTACAACTTTCACTTGTTTAGATCTGTTTCAATTGCAACTCGATACTCATTATTTTGTTTATAAATTATAGAATGTGGGAAGGATTCCCCTCCTTTTCTACTATAAAGAGTTGTTCCTTTCTGAAGAAAATTAGAGTCCAAATTTTTTTTCAGGTATTTTTCTACTACTAATTTCTTTTTTTACTTTTCCGATCTTTTCAATAATTTCTTCTTCAGATGATGGCTCCTCAGTCAGAGTGTAATAGATACCATCCACTTTTACTAAATCAGGAATATTACTCTTTTGATAATTATCGTAAATTAAGTAACCACAACCGATCGTTAAAAGGATTATTAAGACCGTGATAATAACTTTTTTCATAATCAATCTCTCCCGTGCTTACTTATTTACACTTTTTACATAAACCCCAGAGCTAGTATTTGTATACTTTGTTGTCGATCCCGTATAAACACCTGATCCATTATATTTTTTCACATTCCATTTTATTCTATTTACATTTCCATATACAGCTGGTCTTGTCCATTTTTTAGGATTTGCTTTTACTATTTGTCCTCCACCTGCTCTACTAACCGAAGCAGATATTGCTCCATATCCTAAATTAAAAGATACACTATAATTTGACGAAGAAAAATAATATGCTGAGATATTATATTGATAATGACTCCAACCCGGATGCCATCCCAACTTACCATTAGTCATTTTCTTTGTAGACGAAACTTTGGTCCATTTTTCATAACCTAGAGAGGCACTTCTAAGCATTGGATTTGAAGTACTTTTTACTAGGAATTCATCTGGCAAAGGTTGTCCCTCTAAAGATAAACCCTCATTAGCTTCATTAGTTGTTACAACTGGCAGTAATTCAGGTGCTAGGATACTCAATTTAACATCTCCGACATCATCTATACTAGGTCCAACAGCTTGAACATTCCCCGCAGCTGTTAGTACTAGAATTCCCACTAACATAGGTGATACAATTTTGACTATTTTACTTTTTTTCATGCAGCTTTCCTCTTTTCGTTGTTTTTGTTTTATTACACCCTGAGTATAGCATGAAATAATTTTTATAAAACCGAAAATGTAATGAAATGTTTGATTTTAATCATGAACGACCAAAATCTAGCACTTTTCTTTGCTTATAATATACAGATTATTCGATCTAAAATGTTATATTTTCAACTCTTTAAGCAAAAAATGACTCCGCACTACTTGACGGAGAAATTGGAAAATTTGATTTACGGAGAACGTCAACTTTCCAATTGCTCAGTTTCATTGATAAAGTCGAAATTAAATGCTGTATTTCAATTTGCGAAACGGCGAGGTTATATAATAGATACCTCTATTGAAAAAGTGGAGATTAGATATAGCAGAAATCAAGATAGTAAAACTAAGACTAAATTTCTTGAAGATAATGAATATACGAAGCTCATTGAGTACACAAAGCAAATAAATATTCGTTACGCACTACTTTTCGGATTCATTTATTGCACAGGCCTACGAGCTGGAGAAGCAATTTCATTGACTGAAAATGACGTGTTAGTAGATGAAAACGGGGTCTATGTACTCGTCTCTGGTACGCTTGAGTACAAGGGAAAGAAAGTAACAGAACAAATAAAATCAAGTAGTACAAAAACGTCTGCTGGAATGAGAGAAGTAGACCTTCCTCAAAATGCAATAAAGTTATTAGAAAAAATGGCACATTTGAATGCTGAGACGAGTCCTGAGTACATCTTTTCAACGAATAAAGGTACTCCTATTCAGATAACTGCTATTAATACCTTCTTGAGAAAAGCAAAAGAGGCACTTAAGATCGACAAACAAGTGAGTAGCCATATTTTTAGACATACCCATGTTTCAAAATTGGCAGAGTTAGGTACTCCCCTTTTCGCTATTCAAGATAGAGTCGGGCATGAGAACAGTAAAATCACTGAACTAATCTATCTGCATGTTACTAAAGGTGTGAGAGAAAAAATGAGAAGAGACATTGAACGTTTATAAAAGTTCTGCCCCTTTTCTGCCCCTTTTTGCTTTTTGTAAAAATTTAACCAAAATCCAAGACAAGCAAAAACCCTTGATTTCTCAAGGGCTTAAGCTTAACGAATTTCTTTAATACGAGCCGCTTTACCGCGTAGGTTACGCAAGTAGTAAAGTTTCGCACGACGAACTTTACCGCGACGAAGAACTTCTAGTTTAGCGATACGAGGTGTGTGTACAGGGTATGTACGTTCCACGCCTACGCCATAAGAAATTTTACGAACTGTGAATGTTTCGCTGATTCCAGATCCGCGGCGTTTAATAACAACACCTTCAAAAAGTTGGATACGTTCGCGCGTACCTTCGACAACTTTCGCGTGAACACGTACTGTGTCCCCAGGACGGAATGCCGGAATATCAGTTTTTAACTGATCTTTCGTGATTTCTTCAATAAGTTTATTCATCTTATTCTCTCCTTCAACTGACATTCTTACGTTACTCGAACGAAGCGGAATATCGTTATCATTCTGGATTGCTCCAGACACTCATATAGGTTACCACAATCTCATAGCTCTGTAAAGTTTTTTTTCTTGCACTGTTTAAAATCTCGTAATTTTAATATTCACAGCCGTCCCATAAGCCAGCTGATAAACACGATCATCCACAAATTGTTCTGTAAATTGACAATGAATTAAGCCGTTCCCACCCGCATCAAGCGCTTTTTTCTGAAGCTCATGCAGCAAGTTTTCAAACCCCGCCGTTTCAAGTAGTGCTTCATCGTCCGATTTGATTTTTTGACGAACACTTTTGGCAAAAACGATCGTCAAGACATCATGCGGCAAATTGATCGAGCCTGTCGAAACTTGTACATTCTCCCAAGTCTGGCCAATACGCTTTTGATGATTTTTTTCCGCCACGTATTCCTCACGGTTTCGGTCGCGCATCTGGCGTTCTTTTTCCTCAGAATTCCCAAAAACTGCCATGTCATTTCGTCCCTTCTTCATTTTTAATCTCTTCGAGCCACTGCTCTTCTTTCTCACTCATGGTATAGCTATCAAATAAATCTGGACGACGCAGATAGGTTCGCCGCAACGACTCCCTTCTCCGCCAATCCTCTATCACAGCATGGTTGCCGCTAAGCAGCACATCTGGAACTTTCATTCCAGCATAATCCGCCGGTCGCGTATAATGAGGATGCTCCAAAAGCCCACTTGAAAACGAATCGTGAACCGCTGAACTGGCATTCCCAAGTGCGCCGGGCAAGAGTCGAACAATACTGTCTGTCATTGCCATTGCACCAATTTCACCGCCAGTTAAAATATAATCGCCAAGTGACACTTCATCCGTCACGAGATGCTCACGAATGCGCTCGTCATATCCTTCATAATGTCCGCAAATAAAAATCAGTTGATCTTCACGAGCAAATTCCTCCGCCATTTTTTGATTAAATGGCTTTCCAGCAGGGTCCATCAAAATAATCCGTGGTTTTTTCTCAGGGAGCTTTACTGCATCAACTGCATCGAAAATCGGCTGCGCCTTAAGTAGCATCCCAGCACCACCGCCATAAGGATAATCATCCACAACTTGATGCTTGCCTTCCGCATATTGCCTAAAATCCGTCACTTTAATTTCAACAATCTGCTTTTCAATCGCTTTTTTGATGATCGACTCAGTCAAAATTCCCGTAAACATCTCTGGAAAGATCGATAAAATATCAATTTTCATTAATCAAGCAATCCTTCCATTGGTTCTATCATGATTTCTTTTTTTGCAGGATCAATTGTTTTGACAACATCAGCAATATATGGAATCAAAATATCTTTTCCTTTTTCCGGTTTTACAACCCAAACATCATTCGCACCCGGCGTTAAGATTTCGATTACTTTGCCAAGTTCAGTCCCGTCCGTTTTAAAAACCCTGCAACCAATAATTTCGTGGAAATAAAAAGCGTGTTCCTCTAATTTGGAAAGCACATGCTCTGGAACTTTTAAAATACCCTCTTTCATACTTTCCACTTGATTGATATTCGTATATCCTTCAAACGTCAAGAGATCAAATGTCTTATGCGTCCGGTGTGATTTCACCGTCAAAGCAATCGGGTCTTTTGAGTCTTTCATAAAAAGTAGCAACTCACTGCCCGGCTGATAACGTTCTTCTTTAAAATCTGTACGCGAAATCACCCGTACTTCGCCCATGAGTCCATGTGTATTCACGATTTTTCCAACATTGTACATTTTTTCCATTTTACACCTCTAACGTATTTCAGTCACTATTCCGTCTGTTACGACAATAGTCTTATTAAATAGTGAAGCATCCCACTTATCGCCAACAGCAATTTCTGCTAAGGCTTCCATTTCACGCTCGCGAATCTCGCTGCCAAGCGGTAAGGTTTGCAGTTGTTCAACTTGAAAGTCTACCAGTTTGATTTTTTCCTTGCGAAGATGCACTTCTCTTTCAAAATAATCACTTACTTGTTCTCTTTGGAATTTATTTTTATGCTCAACTTTCTTTTGTTCAAACAAAAGCTGTTCACGTTCCTTTTCAAGTGTTTGCCGCTGCGTCTCATAATATTCTAAAAGCTCGGCGCGGCTTTTTTCAGTAAGTACTTGTTTTACAGTGATTTTCTGGATAATCTGCATCTAAATCCCCCCCGCCTGCACAAGTTTATACTTCTATTCTATCAGTTCAGAGCAGGATTACCAATGAATTTACTAAAATAACGATTATTTTTAACGGTCAAAAAACAGTCCGTAGCTAATCGAAGCCGCTTCTCGCACATAATTTCTAAAGCGTGAATCTGATTTTGTCTTTGCTGGAGAACCCGACGCGTCAATTTCTGCACGTTTTGCAAGTAGAAGCGCTCGGTACATATGATAATCACTTGTAATGATTACCGTTTTCCCGAGCGCAAACTTTGTTTTGGAATTCAGCAAGTTTTCAGCAGTTCGACTGGAATGCGCTTCCGTTTGAATGAGTGATTCAGAAATCCCCTGATCCATCAAATAATGCTTCATCACCTTCGCCTCAGGTTCCGTTTCATCTTCTCCTTGTCCTCCGCTTACAATCACTTGTTTAACGTGATTATTTCTCAAAAAAGAAACCGCTTGATCCAGCCGTTCTTGTAAAATTTTACTAGGTTTTGCTGGATCACCTTCTACTTTCGCACCAAGTACAATCACAGTATCAGGATTACGCTTCGGCTCTTTTTTTTGCTCCTTGAATCATAAGCACCGCTAAAATAATTAAATAAAGCAGTACCACACTTACAAGCACTAGTATAAAAAGCTGCATTTTTTTTCTTCAACTCCTCTGCCCCTTCCCATCTTGTTGTCTGCATTTGCAATCTTAGCAAATCAACTTTAAGAAAGGTTTAAAAGAAAGAAAAGATAAGCACAAATTATCGCTTATCTTTTCCTGCCGTTTTTTTCGTTTCTTCCACAAATAAAGCAAAAAGTGCTTCACTTTCCGGATCTTTATCATACATTAATTCAGGATGCCACTGCACCCCAAGCAACCAGTTTCCAGTTCCTTTACCTTCTACTGCCTCAACCATACCGTCTTTTGTTCGTCCTGTCACTTCGAGTTGATTAGCAACTTGTTTAATATATTGATGATGTAAACTGTTTACCCGTTTCTCTACTGAATGAACCGTCGCAAGAATACTTTCAGGATCAATCTCAACCGTATGAGAAGGAAGCTGATCGTCCGCCCGTTGCAAATGTTGCAGTAAGCCTGATTCTTTCACATAAGAACCGTCTTGATAAAGCGATCCACCGAGTGCCACATTAACGAGCTGCATACCGCGGCAAACCGCTAGAATCGGCTTCCCAAGCTTCATTGATTCCTCAATTAGCGCAATCTCAGAATGATCACGCGGCGGAAAATAATTGCCAATCTCAGGAAGCGGCTCTTCTCGGTAGAATTGTGGCGTAATATCTTGCCCGCCCGTCATTAATAAGCCATCAACAAGCCCAATAGCTTGTTTAGCAGCCTCTGCATCGCCCACTGGGATTACAAGCGGCAGCCCACCAACCTTTTGAATCGCATCGACATAACGTTGCTGCGTATATGTTACACGGTGTCCGTAAAATATATCGGCACCTTTTACTAGTTCATTTCCTGTAATTCCTATGATAGGTTTCATCATTACTAACCTCCATTCCACATTCATATATTGTAACTTATTTCCCCAAAAAAAGGCTCTCCTAATGCCTAGAAAACGCCATTTCAGTAAATTTATTCCGCTGAAACCGAATTCATTTCCCGCGAAAACTCCATCTCACTATGTTAAAATGCAAATGAAACACAAAATAATATACATAAAGGAGTGGAAGTTTTATGAAATCACGAGCAGCCGTAGCATTTGCTCCCGGAGAGCCGCTTCAACTTGTCGAAATTGATGTAGCTCCCCCAAAGAAAGGTGAAGTATTAGTTAAAATTGATTTTACTTCCGTCTGCCATACCGACGCCTTTACCTTATCCGGTGATGATCCCGAAGGCGTCTTCCCTGCCGTACTAGGCCATGAAGGCGGCGGAACCGTTGTCGAAGTAGGAGAAGGCGTTACAACCGTTGCTCCTGGCGACCACGTTATTCCGCTTTATACCGCCGAATGTGGCGAGTGCAAATTCTGCAAATCAGGTAAAACTAACCTCTGCAGCGCCGTCCGCGAAACTCAAGGAAAAGGTCTAATGCCAGACGGGACAACACGCTTTTCCTACCAAGGCAAACCCGTTTACCACTATATGGGGACAAGTACCTTCAGCGAATATACCATTATCTCTGAAATCTCCCTTGCCAAAATCAATCCTGCTGCACCGCTTGATAAAGTCTGTTTGCTTGGTTGCGGCGTAACAACAGGTCTTGGGGCAGTTGACCACACCGCCAAAGTAGAACCTGGATCAACCGTAGCCGTATTTGGACTTGGCGCAATCGGCCTTGCTGTAATTCAAGGTGCCGTAAAAGCCCGCGCCGGACGAATCATCGCAATCGACTTAAACGAAGATAAATTCACACTTGCACGCGAAATGGGGGCCACAGATTTCCTAAACCCCTCCAAGTTTGACCAGCCGATTCAAGAAATCATCATTGAAATGACAGACGGCGGTGTCGATTACAGCTTTGAGTGTATCGGAAACGTTGACGTCATGCGCTCTGCACTCGAATGCTGCCACAAAGGCTGGGGTGAAAGCATCATCATCGGTGTTGCCGGAGCCGGCAAAGAAATCCACACCCGTCCTTTCCAACTTGTCACTGGCCGAGTTTGGCGCGGTTCAGCTTTTGGCGGCGTAAAAGGCCGAACCGAACTTCCAGGAATGGTCGAAGAAGCAATGAATGGAAAAATCCAGCTTGATCCGTTTATCACCCACCGAATGCCATTTGACGAAATCAATCAAGCTTTTGATTTGTTACACAGCGGCGAGTCGATCCGAACCGTCCTATCTTATGAAAAGGAGTGACTGCATTGCCAAAAAAACCACTTGAACAACTTGAAAACCATCACAGTTTCGGCGGAACCCAACTGAAATACCGCCATGATTCTGCCGTACTCGATTGCCCGATGACATTCAGCTTATTCCTGCCAGATACCCATAAATTCCCGCACCCTCCACTTCTATGGTGGCTATCCGGTCTTTCCTCGACCGATGACAATTTTACTCATAAAGCAGGAGCCCAGCGTACAGCAGCCGAACTCGGTATCGCCATTTTGATTCCTGATACAAGTCCGCGCGGCGAGCATGTCGCTGACGATCCTGAGTATGATCTTGGTCAAGGCGCAGGTTTCTATCTCGATGCGACTGAGGCACCGTGGAGTGAACATTATCAGATGTACCGCTACCTGACCGAGGAGCTATCCGATCTAATTAAACAGCATTTCACTTTTAGCGGCAAAGAAGCCATCTCTGGGCACTCAATGGGTGGTCACGGGGCGCTTGTGATTGGACTGAAAAACCCGACACGATTTAGCTCCATTTCTGCATTTGCACCGATTTTATCGCCAAGTCAAGTTCCTTGGGGCATAAGAGCCTTCACAAATTATCTTGGCAAGGTCAACCAAATTTCTTGGAAAAACTGGGATGCATCCGAGCTGATTCAAGCGGTAACGTACCAAGTGCCTATCCTAATTCACCAAGGGAGACAAGACCCGTTTCTTGCCGAGCAGCTCGATCCGGCGTATTTTCTTTCCAAAACAGCTCCCGACTATCCGCTCACTTATCACCTTGTTGATGGTTACGATCACAGTTACTATTTTGTGGCGAGCTTTATCGAAGCACATTTACGGTTTCATGCCCAGCATTTTTAAACAGGTCACAGGCAAGAAGTGCTTATATGCAAAAAATCCGTTTCCCTAATAATAGGGAAACGGATTTTTTCTCTAAACTAGTCGATAATTTCAAGTCGAACCTTTTTGTCCGCCTTGAGTCCTGCTGCGTAAACAAGCGTGCGAATCGCTTTTGCAATCCGACCTTGCTTGCCGATTACACGACCCATATCTTCTTTGTTTACAGATAGCTTATAAAAGCATGTCGATTCTGTTTCTTCTTTTGCAAGCGAAACATCATCTGGATGGTCAACAAGCGGCTTTACGATGGCGAGAATCAAATCTTCCATTCGCACTTAGCCTCCTTATTTACCTAATTTTTGGTTATGGAATTTTTCCATGATGCCTTTGTCAGAAAACAAATGGCGAACAGTGTCAGAAGGTTTTGCACCATTGTGCATCCATTTCAAAACTGCTTCTTCGTCGATTTTAACTTCAGCAGGATCTACAAGCGGGTTGTAAGTTCCAACTGTTTCAATCGAACGGCCGTCACGCGGGAAACGCGAGTCAGCAACTACAATACGGTAAAAAGGCTTTTTATTCGAGCCCATGCGTTTTAAACGAATTTTAACTGCCATGTTTAGTTACACCTCCATAATGTCTTACACAAGTATATATATTACCAGTAAAGGATTTGTTTGTAAAGTGTTTTTTCTTTACAGCGTAATATTTATACTTTTTCCCTCAAAAATCCAGTTTTAAGGAGGTGATAAAATTTCGTATAACCGGAAATGTTATGTTCAACATCATCAATTCTGACACGGAATGAATGATGCCGTATAAAGAAGCTATTAGTAATTCTTTCTGGGTTCTTGAAATAGATTGCCACTTCTGGATAAAACAATCCGTTGAGTTGATAGTTCGCTCGTTTTTTAATCGTTTCAACAAGCCTGTCGCGCGAAAACTCCTCCGTAAATCCAGCCGGAAGCGGAATATCTTTTTCATAAAGCTCATAAGCAGCCGTTGTAAGTTCTAAAAACGTTGGAAAAGTCGTCTCACGATTGAAAATAAAATCGAGCGCATCAAAAGCATTTTTCATTCCAAATGACAGATATTTTTCATCTGGAAAATATTTCGTAATTTCATTCGCCGCATAACTCAGCCAGTGATCGTGATTCTGCCAAAAGTTCTTAGCAATAAAGTGATCAAAGGCTTTCTCAGCTCCGCGCAAGAAATCTTCCGTTCGGTCAACTTCATAAAGACGAAGCAACCCAAGAACAGCCTCTCCTTCGTAATAAATAATACGAAAAGGATCTTTCACTTCAAGCGACGGATAATCGAGCACATGAATAAACGAACCGTCGTCTTCCTGAAGTCTGAGGATTCCATATGCAAGTTTTCTTGCAAGTAAAATATCGCTTTTATCGTCTGTAATCTGCATATACTTTGAGAATGCAAGTAGTGCAGCAGCATTTGCTCCGAGCTTAATTTCACGCATTTCCGGCTCAATCATATAAGCAAAATCTTCTTTTTCAAAAATAAAGTTTTCCTTTAAATAAACGAGTGCTTGAGTAGCGCGCTCGAGTATTTTTGAGTTACCTGAAAGCTCATACGCTTCGAGCATCGAATAGAGGCTAGACGCATGCCGCAGTGTGTTGTAGTGCTTAATCGTTTTATCGAAACATGAGAAATAGCCGTAATGGAATTCCCCTGTTTTTTTCACTTGTTCAGCTAAGTATAACCCAGCATTTTCTACAACTTCCTTTACACGCTCCGGCGAAAGCGATTCATTTCGCGTTCCGTGATAAAGCGAGTCCGTATGTAAAGGAAACCATTCCGTTCCATCAAAAAACCAGCCATACGTATTGAAAGTCGTTACATTCGTATAACCGTTTAATTCAAGCTGACCATTATTTTTACCAGTTTGCATCAAATAGCGATTCAAGTTCGTCACATTGAGACAAATTTCTTCCTTACCAGATTTTAAAATAGCATTTCCGTTTAGCTCTTGCTCAAGAAGTGCAAATGAAAAGTTTTTATCGAAAGCGATACCGCGGCGATAATAATTTTTCTTTGTTGCAAGAACCTCTTGATTCCACTCATAGAGCGGCATATCTGCGTAGTCGAAAGCAATATCAATTTTCAAAGAGACAGCGCCTGAGTCTTGCCATTTTCTGGCTGTTTTTTTCATTTCATTCATCAAACTCCGAAGCGAAAGATAGCTGAAATTAAGGACATGTGCTCTTTTTTCCTTGTAACCGATCGTCAAAAAACCATTCCATTTCATCTCATAAGTTACATTTTCCTTAGACAAAAGGAATTCTGTCACTTCATTTTCTATTCCCCTAAAAGCTGCTTCAAAAGACATTAAAAACAACTCCTTTAAAAGCTGCCCACCCATTCAAGCGAATAGGTGGGACAGCCCTCTATTTTTTATTTACTTGCTTTTTTTCTGCGTTTCCCAAACAGAAGTCCACCAAGAGCAGCGAGCATTCCGGCACCGATCCAAGGAGCGGCCTTACTTTCCGTATCTCCAGTTTTCGGAAGCCATACACCGTTTCCAGAACTGCTTGAAAGGTCACTTGCCCCAGAACCAACCGTATAAGTGAGAGTTCCGCTTCCGCCGCTAGTAGAAACCGGCATTACTTTCGTAGGAAGATGACCACTTCCAGAGCCGTTTCCAGATCCTGAACCATCGCCATCCGCATCGGAATCGGCATCTGCGTCGGCATCCGCATCAGAGTCTGAATCAGAATCTGAGTCAGCATCGGCGTCAGCGTCAGAATCGGCATCCGCATCAGCGTCGGCATCTGTATCATCCATACCCGGTTGAACAACAGCTACGACAGTAGAGCCTGTTTTCGACCGTTGAGCATTTGTTGCAGTAAGGGAGAATCCAACGATATCCCCTGCACTTAGAACCGTTCCATCTGGAAGAGTGACCCTAAACGAACCATCGGCACTTACAGGAACATTGTGAATAACCGTTCCGTCTGGAAGATAAACATTAACTGTAAATGTCGTTCCAGCAGGAGCAGCAGCAATTGCAGCGCGAATCATAGCTTGCATTGCTTTATAAGGAGTTTCCCCGGTAATCACCTTATCCCCCGCCCGAATCGGGTCAATCGAAGGCTGATCAACCAAGAAATCTCTCCAATCAATATCCACATCTGAGTCAGCGTCGGCATCTGCGTCGGCATCCGCATCAGCGTCAGCATCCGCATCAGCGTCAGCATCCGCATCAGCGTCAGCATCCGCATCTGCATCTGCGTCAGCATCCGCATCCGCGTCAGCATCCGCATCTGCATCGGCATCAGCGTCGGCATCCGCATCTGCATCGGCGTCGGCATCAGCATCGGCATCAGCGTCGGCATCCGCATCCGCATCAGCGTCGGCATCCGCGTCAGCATCCCCAATTTCAGTATCTAACATTGTTTTAGCTGCTCCGCTTGAAAGCAAGTCAATATCTAAAAGACCGTCACCGCTTCGAGCAGCGAATTCTAATTTCCCATCGCTTGAAGCCGGCAAAGCCATAATTCCAAGTGCTGCAAGATCAATTGTCAATGTAAATGTATTCGTGGCAAGCACTCCAACAGAAACAAGATTGTAATCAATCTTCGCTCCAATCGCGTTGTGCACAGTATCTAAAATTAAATTATTTCCAGTTACAGTTCCAGTCTTCGGCGGAAGCCCAATTGGCCCAACCTGTACAACTGGGATACTATATCCAATTGTCGTATATGATCTGACATTCGGATTTGAAAGTAAGCTTGTAAGCTCAGAAGGTAATTGGAAGTACGTATAGTAACTAGGAATTACCCCAACCCCTGCTAATTGCGTCCCTGATAAAGTTAATGTCAGCTTCCCGTTCGCATAAACAGGATTTAAATTGGAATTTCCAAGCAAATCAAGTGTTGCAGCATCAACACTTACATCTCCGATTTGAATACCATGTTTTAACCCGTCAAAATTAACCGAAACCGGAGCAACCATCATTGTCGTCGTTGTTACAAGGGCTGCAATCAGTTTGGCTTTTTGTGCACGTTTCACATTTAAACTGCGCTTATAATCCATCTTTCTATTTCCCATTTATTTTCCCCCCTATTGCCATTTGGCAAATCCATTCACTCAAATCAAGGGGTTTTCTCTATTGTTTTTCCTATTTGCTTCACCAGGCTGTTTGTGATCCCCACGCCAACAATAAACTAACAACCGTAACGCACAAAAGTAACTTTTCAGAATTATAGACCTATACATATCCCTCCTAACATTTGTTCTCTATGTAATTGTGTTGAGTTATTTACAATATAAGGAGTTGGACACAAAAAATAAAGCAAAAAGAACTAGAACTCAAAAAACAGTACTTTTGGTTATGATTCGATAAAAAGTTATAGCAAAATCCCTATTAAGTCACGTTTTTTAGACTTTGGACTAATTGTAAATAGGTATATAGAACTATTGAATACATAGTTTTCAACAGTTTTCAAAAAATAACAATCCTTATCCAGATTAACAAAACCAATAGAAAAAGGCAAAGCGTGAGCTTTGCCTTTTTCAAAATCCGCCTTAAAACGGCATCTTAAAATTCCCAAATGGATTCTTTTTTTTCTTACCTTTTCCGCCCATTCCGCCAGACATTTGCTTCATCATTTTCTTCATTTCATTGAACTGTTTCAGCAAACGATTGACTTCTTGAATTGGTCTTCCGCTTCCGCGAGCAATCCGCTTACGACGATTGGCATTGATGATATCTGGATTATCTTTTTCCATTTTCGTCATCGATTTAATTATCGCTTCAATATGCCCAAGCTGCTTATCATCCACTTGCATATTATCGAGGCCTTTCATTTTATTCGCCCCAGGAAGCATTTTTAAAAGTTCATCGAGCGGTCCCATTTGCTTCACTTGCTGGAGCTGATCAAGAAAATCATCGAGTGTCATCGAGTTCTCTTTAATTTTTTGCTCCATTTCCCGCATCTTATCTTGGTCAACATCCGTTTGTGCCTTCTCAATCAAGGAGAGAACATCGCCCATTCCAAGAATCCGTGAAGCCATCCGGTCTGGGTGGAAACTTTCAAGAGCCTCCATTTTTTCGCCCATCCCGACAAACTTAATTGGTTTCCCAGTTACAGCACGAATTGATAGTGCGGCACCGCCGCGCGTATCGCCATCAAGTTTCGTCAAGACAACTCCGGTTACACCAAGCTGCTCATTGAAGCTTTCTGCCACGTTTACGGCATCTTGACCCGTCATAGAATCAACGACAAGCAGAATTTCAGACGGAGAAGCCACTTCCTTGACTTCCTTTAATTCCCCCATCAATTCCTCATCAATGTGAAGACGTCCCGCTGTATCAATTAAGACATAATCAAGATGTTCTTCTTTCGCTTTCGCGATGGCCTGTTTGGCGATTTCAACCGGGCTGACTTGGTCTCCCAGTGAGAAAACAGGCATATTCAGTTGTTTTCCAAGCGTCTCCAGTTGCTTAATTGCCGCTGGGCGGTAAATATCAGCAGCCACGAGCAGCGGTTTGCGGTTATATTTTTTCCTAAGCAAATTTGCGAGCTTCCCAGTCGTTGTAGTTTTCCCGGCCCCTTGAAGACCGACCATCATCACAACCGTCGGCGGCTTGTCGGCCACTTCCATTTTGCTTTCTTCTCCGCCCATCAAATTTGTTAGTTCTTCTTGGACGATTTTAATAACTTGCTGACCTGGCGTTAAGCTCTTCATAACATCCGAACCTACCGCACGTTCACTTACCGTTTTAATAAAGTTTTTGACAACCTTAAAGTTAACATCGGCTTCAAGAAGTGCAAGCCGAACTTCACGCATCATTTCTTTTACATCAGCTTCGGTGACTTTCCCTTTGCCGCGAATTTTATTCATCGTTTCTTGAAGTCTTCCAGCTAATCCTTCAAATGCCATAAATCTGGCCTCCTAATCTATTTTCTTCAACTCGAAAAACAGCTGCTCGATCGTCTCATCTTGCAAGCCCGCAGCATGATAAGCCTCTGTGAGCTTTGTTAAAAGCTGCTCGCGTTTCATATATTTTTCAAGCATACCAAGTTTTTTTTTCATAGTTTTCAAGACTATCTTCCGTTCGCTTAATATTATCATAGACGGCTTGACGGCTCACTTCAAATTCTTCCGCAATTTCGCCAAGCGAAAAATCATCTAAATAATAAAGCGAAATGTAAGCCTTTTGTTTTTCAGTTAATAATCCTTCGTAAAAATCAAACAACAAATTCATCCGAGTTGTCTTATCAAACAAACGAAACACCTCTTCCTTTCTCTAGATTACGTGTTTAGTCAAAGAATGTCAACCGGAAAAAGACTAGAACAAATTTGTGAGTAATGAACCCCACCTTGTTCTAGTCCTACCTGCTTTATTTGCTTTCCTGATCGATCAAATCTGCAAACAGACCATAAACATAATCCGTTGCATCAAACGGTTCAAGATCATCTATTTTTTCGCCGAGCCCAACAAATTTAACCGGAATTTGAAGTTCATTCCGAATCGCAATCACGATGCCGCCTTTCGCGGTGCCGTCTAGTTTCGTCAAGACTATCCCGCTGACATCCGTCGCCTCCTTAAATTGTTTTGCCTGCACCAGTGCATTTTGCCCCGTTGTTGCATCGAGAACTAGCAATACTTCATGAGGTGCATCCGGAATTTCTCGCGTAATGACACGCTTCACTTTTTCAAGCTCATTCATCAAATTAACTTTATTTTGAAGCCGCCCAGCCGTATCGCAAAGTAGCACATCTGCTTGTTTCGCTTTCGCCGATTGAACCGCATCAAAAACTACAGCCGCCGGGTCGCCACCTTCTGCATGCTTGATGATATCAACACCGGCGCGTTCGCTCCACACTTCCAGCTGATCAATTGCGCCCGCTCGGAACGTGTCGCCCGCCGCAAGAACCACTTTTTTACCTTCTGATTTGAACTGATGCGCGAGTTTTCCAATCGTTGTTGTTTTACCCACTCCGTTCACACCGACAAACAAAATGACTGTGAGTGCATTTTCCTGCATATTCAGCCCAGCTTCGGCGTCACTGTCCCCCTGATAAATCGCGACGAGCTTTTCAACGATCACTTCCTCAACTTGCTTTGGATCGCTGATATTGCGCAGTTTCACTTCTTTTTTTAACTCATCAACGAGCTCCATCACGGTTTCAAAGCCAACATCCGCGCCGATCAAAACTTCCTCAACATCATCAAAAAAATCTTCATCGACTTTCCGGTAGCGCGACATGATTTCATTTAACTTCCCAGAAAAACTGCTACGTGTTTTCGTCAAGCCTTCCTTGTACTTTTCCGTTGTTTCTTCATTTTGCCCTGTGATTTTATCTTTTATTTTTTTTGAAAAAAAGTCATCGAATTTGTTCTCCTTTACTTAATCAATTCGGCGGTTTCTTCCAGTCTGACCGATACAAGCTTTGAAACACCCGATTCTTGCATTGTAACCCCATAAAGGACATCGGCTTCTTCCATTGTTCCCTTACGGTGCGTGATCACAATAAACTGCGTTGTTTCATCAATTTTTTTGAGGTAACGGCTAAACCGTACTACATTCGCTTCATCAAGCGCCGCTTCCACTTCATCGAGAATACAAAACGGTACCGGCCGGACACGGATAATCGCGAACAATAGTGCAATCGCCGTAAGCGCCCGCTCGCCGCCGGAACGAAGCGATAAATTTTGCAGTTTTTTACCAGGCGGCTGTGCCACAATGTCAATCCCGGTCGTGAGAAGATCCTCAGGGTTAAGCAAAACGAGCTCCGCCTTCCCGCCGCCAAATAGCTCAGGAAAAACGATCGCAAATTCATGCTTAATCGCTTCAAAACTTTCACCGAAGCGTTTCTTCACTTCGTCATCCATTTCATCCATCACTTGGAATAACGTTTCCTTTGCATTTAAAAGGTCATCCCGTTGGCTATTCAAGAATTCAAACCGTTCTTTAATCCGGTCAAACTCTTCAATCGCTCCAATATTAACCACACCAAGCTCTTCGATCGAACGCTTCAGCATTCGTACTTTACTTCGCAGCACATCTTCTTCAAGCTCAGGAACACCTCGCTCTGCCGCTTCTTCCGGGGTAAGCATATACGCTTCTAACAGCCGGTCCGTGCGATTTTTCAGATCAACTTCGCTCCGCCCGATTTCAATCTCAGCTTGGTTTTTCTGCTCTGCATAAAAGCTTGCTTGATTATTTTGATCTGTCAGTTTCGCTTCAAGCGCGGCAATTTCTGTTTGCAGCTCCGCCCGAAGCGCGTTCTTCGTTTCGATGGCTTCCGCTGTCTCAGCCTTTTTACGACGCAGTTTTTCAATCTCACGTCCGGCTTCTTCTGCTGACGTTTCAACCGTTGTAATGTTAGCTTTTAGCGCCTTTATTTTTTCTTCCGCCGCTTCCTTTTGAGAATAGCTATCTTGGAGTGTTTCATCTACCCGTGCAACATCATTTGTTGCCGATTGAAGCTGTTCCTTCTGCGCCGCCATTTTCACTTCAAGCGCCGCAAAAATCTCTTGATCGGCTTCTTTCTTACTGCTTGCGGCTTTGCTTTCTTCTGTAAGCTTGCTCACTTCGCGGTCAAGCGCTTCAATCTCGGCCGCTAAGTCCGCTTTCTTGCGTTCAAGCTCAGCTTGCCGCTCAAATAGTTCCGCTTTTTCTGCTTCCCCATTTTTCTTTTCAATATCATAAAGCGAGAGCTGTTTATTCACACGCTCAAACGCTTCTTGTTCACGTTCAGTACGACTTTTCATTTCATTTTCGCGTAAACGTAAATTTTCACCGATTTGACGGGTTTCTTCCAGTTCTTCACGTTTATTTGCGAGGCTTGCCTTTACTTGTTTCACGTGTTCTTCATATTTCTGTGTTTCCGCTTCAAGCATCGCAAGCGATTTTTCAAGCTGTTCAAGTTCAAGTTTACGTGTCATGATCGACGATTTACCTTGCTTCGCCGCCCCGCCCGTCATCGAACCGCCAGCATTTACAACATCACCGTCAAGCGTCACGACGCGGAAACGATGGTTCACAAGTCGCGCAAGTCCCGTTGCTCCGCGTAAGTCTTTAGCAAGAATCGTGGTACCGAGTACATTTAGCACCACCGGAGCAAACGTATCATTATAACGAACTACATCTGACCCGAGTGCCACAAAAGCTGGTTCATTTTGAAGCGCCTTTAGCGTTGCCGCTGGAATCTCACGTGGCTTGATTGTCGAAAGTGGCAAGAACGTTGCCCGCCCAGCACGAGTTTTCTTCAAATACTGAATTGCCTCGCGCGCCGCTTTATCATCCTGAACGACAACATGCTGCGCACTGGCGGAAAGCGCAATCTCCATAGCTTTTTGATACGCTTCTGGAATTTCAATCAGTTCGACAAGCGCGCCATTAATGCCTGAAAGTTCATCTTTCGCCTTTAAAACTTCACGTACGCCTTGAAAAAAGCCGGCATAATCATCTTGCAACTCGCCAAGCGTTTCCTTGCGTGATTTTGTTTGCTGTACCTTTTCATAATGGCGGTAGAGCTCGCGTTCCGCTCGCTCAAATTCAGCTGCCTTCTTCTCAACAACCGCTGATACCTCCTGATAAATCCCCAGCTGTTCCGCGAGTTCTTCACCGATCGCCGCAAGTTCTGCTGCACTTTGCTCTGTCCGCTTGGCTTGTTCTTCCCGTGCCTTTAGATGTTCCCGATTTTCATGGTCGAGCCGCTCTGTGCGCGCATTTTGCTGTATGATTTCGCGTTCCAAGTGACTGAGGTCATTGCGAATCGTCGTCTCTTCATATTTCAGCTCAAATAAATCGCTCTTTCGAGTCTCGATTGCTTCTTCCGAAAGTGCATCATAATGTTTCAGCTTTTCAAGCAACACTTTACGTTCTTTTGCTGAAACTTCATACGCGGTTTCTTTTTCGCGTTTCCGCTCTAACAAATTACGTTTTTCTGCTTCAAGTGTCTCGATTTTCGCAAGTGCTTGAAGCAGTGTTTGCTGCTGTTCGGTTTCATTTTCGCTACCGTGTTTTTTTTCGTTCAAGCACAAGGTTACGTTCACCTTCAAGCTGTTCCAATCGTTCGGTTTCAAGAAGCAAATCGCTTCGCAATACTTCAAGATCGGCATCAACTTCGGTTACGTTTTCTTTTCGACCAAATAGATCATTTTCAAGCTTTGTGATTTTTTGACGCAGCTCAATAAGGATCGACTGATTTTCCATGAAATTTGCACGACTTTTTTCAAGATTCGCCGCGATAGACTCCATTTCAAACGCAAGCAAACCCACTTCATATTTTTCAAGTTCTTCTTGTTGATACAAATAATCTTTGGCAATTGAAGCCTGCATCTCAAGCGGTTCAAGCTGTCCTTCAAGTTCATAAAGAATATCTTGAACCCGGTTCAAGTTTTCTTCAGTTTCAAACAACTTATTTTCAGCTTGTTTCTTACGATTTTTATATTTTAAAACACCCGCTGCTTCTTCAAAGATTGAACGGCGCTCTTCTGGCTTACTGTTCAAGATTTCATCAATTTTCCCCTGCGAGATAATCGACATGGATTCCCGGCCAAGCCCAGAATCCATAAATAAATCTACAATATCTTTTAAACGGCACGTTTGCTTATTTATCAAAAATTCACTGTCTCCATTTCGATAAATCCGCCGCGTAACCACCACTTCACTATAATCGACCGGTAAAAAGCGGTCGTTATTTTCCAAAACCAAAGAAACCTCAGCAAAATTAATCGGTTTTCTTGTGTCGCTACCTGCAAAAATGACATCGCCCATGCGCCCGCCGCGTAAGCTTTTTGCAGATTGTTCACCTAGAACCCAGCGGATCGCTTCGGTGATGTTGCTCTTACCGCTGCCGTTTGGACCGACAACCGCTGTCATTCCGGGAACGAAATCAATCGCTACTTTATCAGCAAACGATTTGAAGCCATTCATTTCCAGTCGTTTTAAAAGCAAACCGCTTCTCTCCTTTCTTTACTGATGCATCAGTTTACTAACGGCAAATTCTGCCGCATTTTGTTCCGCTTGTTTTTTCGTTCGCCCAGTTCCTCTTCCAAGAACTTGACCATTGACGATAACTTGCGCTTCAAAGGCCTTATTATGCGCCGGCCCGGTTTCGCCAAGAATATCATATTCGATCAAAACATCTCGATCGCGCTGTACAATTTCTTGAAGCTGTGTTTTATAATCTACTGTTTCAAGAAAGGCTCCAGCATCAATTTTTGGAAATACAATCCGCTCTAAAAATTGAATCACTTTTTGAAGCCCATTATCTAAATAAAGCGCACCGATGAACGCTTCAAACACATCTGCAAGAAGTGCCGGGCGCGTTCTTCCGCCAGCCTTTTCTTCGCCTTTTCCAAGACGAACATATTTTGAAAAATGCACACTATCCGCAAACTCAACAAGTGACGGCTCGCAAACAATCGCAGCACGCATTTTCGTCATTTGACCTTCAGCCATATCTGGATACTTTTTGAATAAATAATCGGAAACGGTCAGCTCTAGGACAGCATCTCCGAGAAACTCCAAACGTTCATTGTCTTTTAAATGTTCTTTACGGTGTTCATTGACATAAGAAGAATGTGTAAACGCCGTTTGCAGCAAACTAAGTTCCTTGAAACTAAACCCTACGCTTTCCTGCAACTCTTCCCAAATATTCATGAACTTGTTCCTCCTTCTCTTTACTAGTCAAGTTCATTTTCTAAACAGCTAAATAACAGCAAGCTGCTTAGAAAATAAACCATCTGACGTTAGAAAAAGAGGCTGTCAAATCGCTTCTCCTTCGCCTAAGCTTTAGAACAAAGCGACTGGACACCCTCGTTTATCTCGTCACTGAAATTATGCATTTGCCTCTATGTACTTCACTGCATCGCCTACTGTAGCGATGTTTTCAGCGTCGTCATCAGAGATTTCTACTCCAAACTCATCTTCAAGTTCCATTACAAGTTCAACTACATCTAGAGAATCAGCCCCTAGATCATCTTTAAAGGAAGCTTCTAAAGTTACTTTAGATTCTTCGACGCCTAAACGGTCAACGATGATTTTTGTAACTTTTTCCAATACTTGTTCTGCCATGGTTATACTTCACCTCCCTCCAAGTATTATAGCGGAAAACATGACGCGCGTAAACAGTTAATTTACATGTTCATTCCGCCGTCAACAGAGAGGACTTGCCCCGTGATATAACTCGCATTGTCGCTTGCAAGGAAATAAACGGCATTCGCAATATCCGCTGTTTTTCCGTAAGCATGTAGCGGAATTTGTTCAAGCATCATTTCCTTTGTTTTCTCATCCAGTTCAGCTGTCATTTCAGTTTCAATAAAGCCCGGTGCAACAGCATTCACATTAATACCACGCGGTGCAAGTTCACGAGCTGTTGTTTTCGTAAGGCCAATCATACCGGCTTTGCTTGCAACGTAGTTGGCTTGGCCGGCGTTTCCGATGATGCCGACAACGGAAGCCATATTGATGATTTTTCCAGCGCGTTGCTTCATCATAATTCGGCTTACTGCTTTTGTTGTCAGGAAGGTGCCTTTCAGATTGATATTAATTACATCATCCCATTCTTCTTCTTTCATCCGCATCAAGAGATTATCGCGTGTAATGCCGGCATTGTTTACGAGGATATCAATGCGGCCAAAACGCTCCATCACTTCCTTAAAGAAAGCATCCACATCTTCTGGGCTCGATACGTCTGCTTTCATTGCTTCTGCTTCGACACCGTATTCGCTCAAAAGATCAAGCGTTTCCTTGGCTGCATCAGCACGACCACCATAATTGAAAAAGATGTTTGCTCCTTCCTTCGCAAGTTTCAAAACAATTTCACGGCCGATGCCGCGCGAGCCACCCGTTACGACAGCTACTTTCCCGCTAAGAGTTCCCATTTATTTTCCTCCTTTAAGTTCTGCTATGACCGCTTCAAGGCTTTCAAGGTCAAAAGCATTTAGTACCTTAACCTCACGATTAATTTTTTTCACGAGACCAGAAGCCACTTTTCCGGCGCCGATTTCGACAAAAGTATCAACCCCTGCTTCGATTAAAGCTTCAACCGATTGTTCAAAACGGACTGGAGAATAAATTTGGCGAATTAGTTTATCTTCGAGAAGTGCTTTATCTGTAAGCGGTTCTGCATCAACGTTGTTCACAACCGGAATATCTCCGTCAAGAAGTGTTACCGTTTTAAGAACAGCACCGAATTTTTCAGCCGCAGGTTTCATTAATGCCGAGTGAAACGGACCGCTTACAGCAAGTGGCATAACGCGTTTAGCTCCTGCTGCTTTCAGTTCTTCTGCCGCTTTGTCGATTCCTGCTTTCGTCCCAGAAATCACGATTTGCCCTGGACAATTATAGTTCGCAATTTGAACAGGTTCGCTTTTCGCGATTTCTGCCGTTACGTGTTCGATCGTTTCTGCATCAAGACCAAGCACAGCTGCCATCGCACCCGCACCGTCCGGAACTGCTGCTTCCATCAGTTTGCCACGCTCATGAACCAAATAAATCGCATCTTCTTCCGAGAGAAAACCAGCGGCAACAAGGGCGCTATATTCGCCAAGACTATGCCCGATTGCATAATCTGCCTTAATTCCTGCTGTTTCAAGAGCACGCAAAATGGCTACACTCGTTGCGACGAGGGCAGGTTGCGCATTTTCCGATTTCGTAAGCAGTTCGATCGGTCCTTCTGTAATGATATCTGTCAGCGAAAAACCTAGTTTGGCATCGGCTTTTTCAAAAACCGCTTTCGCTTCTGGATATGTTGCACTTACATCTTGACCCATTCCGACTTTTTGCGAACCTTGACCGGGAAATACAAAAGCTATCTTATTCATTCGTTTGTCCTCCTAATCTACCTTGATCGATTTCTGCTTTAATCGTTTCAACAACTTGTTTTTCAACCATATCACGCGCTTGGCGGATCGTCGTAAAAATGCCGTGCGCATTCGATGAACCGTGCGCTTTAATTACCGGAGCTTGAACGCCGAACAAGCAAGCACCGCCGTATTCGCTGTAATCCATTTTTGCCCGTAGCGAAAGCAGATCTTTTTTCAAAACACCCGCCGCGAGTTTATTTTTAAAACTGCCCATCAAGCTCATCTTAAGCATCGAGAAAAAGGCAGCACCGGTTCCTTCCAGACTTTTCAACACCATGTTTCCTGTAAATCCGTCCGTAACAACCACATCCGCCACGTCCATCAGTAAATCACGAGATTCAATATTTCCGATAAAATGATAAGCCGATTGTTCTTTCATCAGTTCATAGGTTTTCTTTGTAAGTTCGTTTCCCTTCGTTGCTTCCGTCCCGATGTTGAGCAACCCGATTCGCGGTTTTTCAATCTTGCGCACCTGCTCCGCATAAATCGAGCCCATCAATCCAAATTGCAGCAAATGCTCCGGTTTCGCATCCGAATTCGCCCCAAGATCAAGCATCACAAACCCTTTTCCACTAATCGTCGGAAGCGTTGGTGCAAGCGCTGGACGATCAATCCCTTTGATTCGTCCGACAACAAAAAGTCCGGTTGACATTAGCGCACCAGTATTGCCCGCAGAAATACAGGCGTCTGCTTCACCGTCTTTTACAGCTTGGGCAGCAAGCACCATCGAAGAATTCTTTTTGCGTTTCACAGCGCGAACCGGCTCATCATCACTTTCAATTTTTTCATCTGTATGTACAATGGTGACACGCGTCTTATCCGTCAAGTGTTCCAAAATCTCTTCTTCTTTTCCAAAAAGAATAAATTCCACATCTTTAAACTGGCTGGCCGCTTCCATTACACCGAGAACAATTTCTTTCGGCGCGTTGTCCCCGCCCATCGCATCAATCGCTATTTTCATTTTTCGTCAGTCCTTTTACTTTTTTCTGTAGCATGGTACATTTCAAACTTACCCTTCAAAACAACCTCGTCGCCGACAAAACTTCGGACATCAACAATCGTAATCGTCCGTTTTCCAGTTTGCTGCCTCACAAATGCCTTAGAGACTACGCGTTCGCCGAGTTTTACTTGGCGGACAAAACGCACAGTTGCTTGTGTTGTAAGTGCAAGTTCGTTCGGAATAACTGCTGTCGCAAGCGAATTCGCTTGCGCAAACAAATGATGTCCCCTTGCAATTTTATTTCGCTTGAAGACATGCTCCTCGCGCACATCAAAAATCGAAATGGCACTCTTATTCAGCTCAATGTCAATAATTTCACCGATAATTTCTTCAAGCGGCAAACTTTTGACCGAATCTGCAAAGTTCTCACTTGCCACATGTTTAATCCGCTCACGCAGTTCTGGAATCGACAGTGCCACACGATCAAGTCGTACAGTTTGCACACTGACATTAAATTTCTTCGCCAAGTCATCATCCGTGATAAACGGATTTTCTTCGATGACTTCGCGCAGCCTTGTTTGCCGTTCCTTCTTCGGATATTTTTTCATTCGACTTCCCCATCTCTTTTGTTTCATGATACTAATACCAGCTACTAAATTTCGGGTAAAAAAACGGGACAGGAAAAATCGAAGAATTCTCCCATCCGAACGTCGATTTGCAAGTTATTTCTATACGTTCATTATGTTATATAAAAAGCTGCTTCCTTGCAAGCTTTTTCCATCTAATCAAGCTTCTCCGAACCAAAGACCCCTAAGTCATCAAGCAAGTTTCGCAGTTTTTCATAGCGCGGCTGATTCATAAAATCTTCTTCAAAAATCAGCTTCGCCGCATCTTGGCGTGCCACTTCAAGCACCCGGTAATCGTGCACCATATCAGCCACTTTAAATTCCGGAATCCCGCTTTGCTTCTTACCGAAGAAATCCCCCGGTCCTCGCAGTTCAAGATCACGTTCACTAAGCACAAAACCGTCGCTTGTTTCTGTCATGATCGACATCCGCTCTTTGCCGACTTCCGTTTTTGGATTAGCAATTAAAATACAATAGGATTGTTCGCTACCGCGGCCGACCCGGCCGCGCAACTGGTGCAACTGCGCGAGGCCAAACCGATCAGCATCATAGATGACCATCATCGTTGCATTCGGCACATTCACTCCGACTTCGACAACCGTCGTTGAAACAAGGCAATCAATCTGTTTGTCATTAAAAGCGCGCATTAATTCATCTTTTTCTGCCGGAAGCAGTCTCCCGTGCATAAGACCTGGTGTATATTTGCCTTTCCATTTCGTAAGCAAAATATTGTAAAAATCAACCGCATTTTGAACATCAAGTTTTTCCGACTCTTCAATCAGCGGACAAATGACGTAAGCCTGTCTGCCTTTTGCGATTTCTTTTTCCATAAATGCAATCACACGATCAAGCATCTCATGTTTCACCCAAAACGTTTCAATTTCTTTTCGCCCCGCCGGAAGCTCATCGATAATCGAAACATCCATTTCACCGAATGCAGTAATCGCAAGCGTTCGCGGAATCGGGGTTGCCGTCATAAAAAGAACATCCGGATACTCGCCCTTTTCTCGCAAGACGCGGCGTTGATTTACGCCGAAACGATGCTGTTCATCAGTAATTACAAGCCCGAGACGATTAAAAATTACATCCTCTTGAATCACAGCGTGCGTCCCAATTAAAACGTCCAGTTCTCCCGCTTCAAGCATCGCAAGCAGTTCACGCCGCTTCTTGCCTTTAACACTGCTTGTAAGCAAGCCGACTGTCACGCCAAACGGCTCAAGCAAATCAAAGAGCGAATTCGCATGCTGTTCAGCAAGAATTTCCGTTGGTACCATGAGGGCGCTTTGAAAACCGCTTTTCGCCGCCGCAAACATCGCAATACTTGCCACGACCGTTTTCCCAGAACCTACATCGCCTTGAAGAAGCCGGTTCATATGAAAATGCGATTTCATATCACCGCTGATTTCATTCACTACACGCTTTTGCGCATTCGTGAGTGGAAATGGCAGAGCATCAATATAAGTTCGCAATTCTTCTACATCATAGTCAATTGAGATGCCATTTGAGCGTTCCCGTTCAATCTTCCTGAAAAACTGCATTTTCATTTGGAAAAGCAAAAATTCCTCGTAAACCATCCGCCGCCTCGCTTGCTTAAGTTCCGCATCATCTTTTGGAAAGTGCAGCATACAAACCGCGTCAGAACGAGAAACTAGCTTATAACGTTCTAATAATTCTTCCGGAATCACTTCAACAATCAGCTCATGAAAAGTATCAAAAGCTTGTTTCGTGTATTTAAAAAATCGTTTTATTGCGCATATTGCCTTTCAGTCTGTAAACACCCTCAAGATTTTCATCGCTACTTTTTAAGCCGCTCCCGAATTTGCTTGCCGTAATTTGCGCTCGATTTTTATCCCATTTTCCAGAGATTGTCACTTGTTCGCCCGCTGCGATCTTGCTTTTCAAGTATGGCTGATTAAAAAAATCAATTTTCAAGATTTGCCCGTCAGCAGATAAACGAAACGATAACTTTGATTTTTTCCTACCATAATAACTGACAACCGGTTCGGTTAATACTTCGCCATAGACCGTTATCCGTTCCCCGTTTTCCACTTCGGACAAATCCCGCATCCGGTAATCTTCATAGCGGTACGGGAAATTCCAAAGCAAATCATATATTGATTCAATTCCGAGTTCCTTAAACGTTTTAGCGGTTTCCTCTCCGATTCCCTTCAGCATCGTAAGCGGTATCTTTGTTAAATTATTCTCCAATGCCCTCAGGCGACAAGCCGAAGATTTTTGCTTGAATCATGCGTCCCGTCGGCGTCGCCGCCAGTCCTCCCTCTGCTGTTTCTCTTAGACTGCTTGGCATTTGAAGACCAACGCGGTGCATCGCCTCAATTACTTCATCACACGGGATGCGGCTCTTAATCCCTGCAAGCGCCATATCTGCTGAAATAATAGCTTGCGACGAACCAAGCGCATTACGTTTCACACAAGGTACTTCAACAAGTCCGGCAACTGGATCACATACTAAACCTAGCATATTTTTCATCGTCATTGCCATTGCATCAGCTGATTGTTCCGGCGTTCCGCCGGCAGCTTCAACAAGGGCCGCTGAAGCCATTGCGCTTGCTGAACCTACCTCAGCTTGACAACCGCCTGCCGCTCCGCTGATAAACGCATTGTTTGCCACAACAAAGCCAAATGCGCCGGCTGTAAATAGAAAATTGATCATTTGTTCTTGCGTCAGGTTCAGTCGATCTTTGACCGCAAATAAGACGCCGGGAACAACCCCTGCGCTTCCTGCTGTCGGCGTAGCACAAATAACGCCCATTGCCGCATTGACTTCATTCGTTGCGATAGCTTTTTGAACAGAACGTAAAAGCACATCGCCCGAAAGAAAATTGCCTTTATCAATATATTCCTGCATTAAGACTGCATCGCCGCCAGTCAGTCCTGTCGTCGACTCGACACCCGCTTCGCCGTCTTTAATGGCTTGTTCCATCACTTCAAGATTCCGCTCCATCGCTTCGATTACTTCCTCGCGTGACTTTCCGGAAACGCTCACTTCGCGTTCAATCATGATTTCTGAGATTGGTTTATTTTCGCGATTTGCGATATCCACTAATTCTGCGACCGTACGAAACATAACTTTCACACTCCTAAATTAAATAATTATACTGGCTACTTGGAAAACACCTTTTAATTTTGCAATTCCATCAAGGAGACTTTGATCAACAGGCTGATCTACTTCGATCACCATTAGGGCATCATCGCCTTTTACTTTTCGCGAAACTTTCATCGCACCGATATTAATCTCATGATCGGCAATAATGCGCGTCGTATTCGCAATCACCCCGAACTTATCTTCATGAAGAATAAGTAGCGCCGGCGCCGTCCCTGTAAATTCAAGTTCAAATTCATTCAAGCGGATAATTTCCACTTTGCCGCCGCCAATTGAAGCACCAACAAGCGTCATTTGCTTCATGCCGTTTTTCAGCACAAGCTTAACCGTATTCGGATGAGGAGCTTCCTCCGTTTCTTCGATGAATTGAATGTGCATGCCCCAATCCTCTGCAAGCTTAGGTGAATCTTTCATTCGTGGATCATCCGGTTCAAAACCAAGCAAACCCCCGATGAGGGCAACATCTGTGCCGTGACCTTTATACGTTTTTGCAAATGAGCCGTACAAATGAATGTCCACTTGCGCAGGCTGTTCGTTAAAAACACTTCTTGCAATCGCTCCAATACGGCTTGCTCCCGCCGTATGGGAACTTGAAGGACCAATCATTACCGGCCCGATAACATCGAACACACTATTAAACTTCATCTGAAACATCCTTTCCCCGTCATCGTTTGACGATTTTGTTATTCAACAGAAAAAATGTATGGATAAACCGGCTGACCGCCGTCATGCACTTCAAATTCCACATCAGGGAATTCATCAGTAAGAGCATCCACAAGCTCTTCTGCCGTTTCGGGCGTTGCGCCTTCCCCGAAAATTAGCGTCACAATTTCACTGTCTTCATCAAGCATCGCTTGGAGCGTATCCAGCGCCGTAGCTTTGAGTGTCTTTTCACTATATTTGATTTTCCCTTGGATCATCCCAATAAAATCATCCTTATGAATTTCAACACCTTCAACAGTAGTATCCCGAACAGCCGTCGTCACAGAACCACTTTTCACTTCATCAATAACCTGTGTCATTGCCCCGACGTTCTCAGAGAAATCAGCACGTGGTTGATACGCAAGCAGTGCCGCAAGCCCTTCTGGAATCGTCTTCGTCGGAATCACTTGAACACTTTCCTCACCAAGCACAGCCGCCGCTTGCTCAGCTGCCATCAAAATGTTTTTATTGTTCGGCAAAACAAAAACTTGCTCCGCATTTGCCGATTCTATTGCTTTTACAATATCCTCCGTACTCGGATTCATCGTTTGACCGCCAGAAAGCACGACCGTCGCTCCGACACTTAAGAACAATTCTTTGATACCTGCTCCGGCCGAAACCGTCACAATCCCGAATGGAACTTTCTCTTTTGGTGCCGCTTGTTCCTCCGGTTCGGATACAATTGCATCGTGCTGTTCGCGCATATTTTCAACCTTCATCTTAATCAAGCTGCCGAATTCCTGTCCGTAATTGAAAACATCACCTGGATGCTCTGTGTGGACGTGTACTTTAGCCACTTCATCATCAGAAACAACTAAAAGCGAATCCCCCATCGTACTTAAGTGATTGCGGAATTCAGTTTCGTCAAAGGCTTTTTGGCCGGGCTTATTCTCATTAATTCGCACCATAATCTCCGTGCAGTACCCATAAACAATGTCTTCTGTCGACATAAAGTCCTGCACATGGCGGTGGTGCTCCGCGCTCACAAGCTCGCTCATCGAAAGCATATAGTCAGGAATTTCCATGTTACCCGTTAGGACGCCATAGAATCCTTCATAAATAATAATCAATCCTTGACCGCCGCTATCGACTACACCTACTTCTTTTAGTACAGGAAGCTGCTCTGGGGTTTTTTCAAGCGCTTCTTTCCCCTTAGCAAGAATGTCCTTCATAACCGCCTCGATCGTTGCATCTTCTCGGCTTGCTGCTTCAATCCCAGCTTTTGCTGCTTCACGCGCAACCGTCAAAATCGTTCCTTCAACAGGTTTCATTACAGCCTTATACGCCGTCTCAACGCCCTTAACAAATCCGCCGGCAAAGTCAACTGGTGAAAGTCTTTCTTTTCCTTCAACTGCTTTTGCGAAACCGCGGAATAGCTGCGACAAAATAACCCCTGAATTACCACGAGCTCCCATTAAAAGACCCTTTGCCAGATTTGCACTTACTGCGCCAGCATTTGCCGTTTCGTGCGTCTTAACCTCTTTCGCACCACTTGTCATGGATAAATTCATGTTCGTCCCAGTGTCGCCGTCAGGAACAGGGAAAACATTCAGCGAATCTACAAAGTCAGCATTTTTGGTTAAATTTTCCGCGCCGAGCGCAATCATTTTTGCCCATTTTTCTCCGTCTAACTGATAAGTATCCAACTTTAGAATCCCCCTTAATCTTCGTCCAAGACTTTGACACCTTGAACAAAGATATTTACAGAGTCGACTGTAAGTCCAAGTGTTTTTTCAAGTGTATATTTAACACGTTCTTGCACATTATGCGCCACTTCGGAAATTTTCGTACCGAATCGAACAATAATATACATATCGATGTGAAGACCAGAGCCTTCTTTTCTAACAATAACGCCCTTTGTATAATTTTCACGACCGAGAATCTCCGTTAAGCCATCGCGAATTTGATGACGACTTGCCATTCCGACAATCCCGAAGTTCTCTTCAGCAGCACCGCCTGCAATCGTTGCAATGACTTCGTCTGTGATTGCTACCGTGCCGAGTTTTGTTTCTATTTCAAGTGACATGATATTTCCTCCTTGAAACCAGTTATTCAACTGATCTAGTTTGCTCATTTAAGCATTAACTTTTCTCGTTCGCATCTATTTTACTATATTCGCGAAACGATTGAAAGCCCATCTTCTTGAACCCGCAACAAAGCGCACTTTGCTGTCAAGTAAAAAATCTTTGCAGCATTTCCGCATAAGGACTTGCAAGAAAGTCATTTGTATGATAAATTATTCTAGTGTATGAAATTAACTGACGAGATGCTCTTCAGATTTTTATCCGAAACATCTTGAGAAGTTTGGTATAAGGAGGGGTTATAATGGCTAAAGAATGTGTGATTACAGGTCGTAAATCTCGTTCTGGCAACCGTCGTTCCCACGCGATGAATTCAAGCAAACGTACTTGGAAAGCGAACTTACAAAAAGTGCGCATCTTAGTAAACGGTAAACCTAAGAAAGTTTGGGTATCTACTCGTGCGCTTAAATCTGGAAAAGTAGAACGTGTTTAATCTTAATCAGAGAAGCAGAAATGCAGTGAAAACATTCACTGCATTTTTTCTTTGTCCAAAAATACTCGCAAACAAAAAACCGCAAAAGCTAGACTAAAAATCCAACTTCTGCGGGTCATCTCGCTTCGCATGTTCGCTTCAACCTAGTTTTTCTTTTCCGTTTCAGCATTTTCCTGCCGCGCATCAATTTCCGCAGCCTTACCAAGAATTCCACAGATTACCATAAACATTCCGGCAAAAATATGCACGAAAATGAAAGCTGGGATACCGCTTACGAAAATAATCGGAATGGCGATCTTAAACTTTTTCTTGACTAAAAAAGAATAGCCGACTACAAAGCTGATAATAAAAATTAAACTTGCCACCGTCATAATCATGATTGGTGTTTTTAAGTTGTCGGAGTACTGAAATGAAAAAGCATTACGCGTTGTAAAAACTTGGACAACCAAACTAAACAAAATGGCAATCCCACCTGTAATTAATGACCAATTATATTTGCTTTTAAAAAGTTCCAAAAACACCGCTCCTTTAATCTTTGCTTTGAATCATCAAAATGAGTCCTGTTTCAAATGTAAATCGACCTTGCACGCCAAGAAATTCATTGCTTGAAAGTGCTCGTCCAAACGGAAAAGAGGCCTCGTGAAGCGGATATTTAAATCCTTCGAGCGTAAGACCTGCCACATTCCCCATCGTGATAAATGCCGCGTATTCCATTTCCGCTTGCTTCTTGACATGGTAGCTACCCGGCAGATACATTTTCATCCAGTTAGAAACGTCTACAAGCTCAACAAGTGGAACCGCCGACTCAAACTCTGGCTTCGTGAGCATCATCAAATTTGCAAGCAAATGATCCATCCGGCCGCCTGTTGCACCAAAAATCCGAATCAAATCCGGCTTTTTTTCCATCGCGAACAAAAGTCCGATTTCCGTATCCGTCAAATCTTTTTCAGCTGGAAACTCGCTCACATCAGCGACATGCTCTTTAAGAGACGCAAGCTCTGACTCAGAAAGCGAATCAAAATCCCCCATCGCCTTAATCATCGGGATACCGCGCTCAAGCAAGTATTTCGCACCGCCGTCAACACCGATCCAGTCCGCTCCGGAACTCGTATATGGCGAAAGATCTGGTAGCTCGCTTTCAGGTCCTCCCACCATGATATGTATCGTCTTCAAATTTCCAACCCCTTTTTGGCAAAAGAAGCCGCATTATGCTGCTTCTTTCTACCCTTATTCCCCAACAATTTGACGCAGCTTATCAATCGGTATCATGCGGTCGGGATTTCCATAAATGTAGCTACCCGCAACGAAAATATCCGCACCCGCATCAAGGCACTGCTTCGCGGTTACATCGTTAACTCCGCCGTCCACTTCAATCGCAATCGAATACCCTTTTTCAGCACAATACGCTTTAAATGCCGTAATCTTATTCAAGACTTCTGGAATAAATTTTTGACCGCCAAACCCGGGATTAACCGTCATGAACAGCACCATATCCAGTTCATCTAACACATGATACAACGTGTCAATCGGCGTTGCAGGATTTAACACCGCGGCCGCCTTTACATCAAACGAGCGGATATGCTGCAGCGTGCGGTGAAGGTGCGGACACGTTTCTACATGAACCGAAATAATATCCGCACCAGCTTTCGCAAACTGCGGAATATACGCATCCGGATTTTCAATCATCAGATGGACATCAAGCGGGAGTTTTGTCCGTGGTCGAATGGCTTTTACAACATCCGGCCCGAACGTGATATTCGGAACAAAATGACCGTCCATCACATCGACATGAAGGTAATCTGCTCCAAGTGCTTCTACTTCTTTAATGTCGCGTTCCAAATTAGCAAAGTCAGCGCTTAAAATTGAAGGTGCAATTTTTCCCATTTTTAATACCTCGGCTTTCTCGATTTTAGTTCTGTTAAAATTTGGAGATAATCTTCGTAACGAAAGACAGCAATTTCATTCTCCGCTACCGCCGTTTTGACCGCACAAGCAGGTTCATTTTCATGCAGACAGCCGCGGAACTTGCAGCCACTCCGACGATCTTCAATTTCTGGAAAACAGAATTGCAGCTTCTCCGGTTCCAAATCCGTCCATTCAATTGAACTGAAACCGGGTGTATCTACAATAAATCCATCACCGATCGGCAGAAGTTCGACATGTCGCGTCGTATGTTTCCCTCTGCCGAGCGCATTTGAGATTTCACCTGTCGAAAGCGTCAAATCCGGATTGAGCCGGTTTAACAGCGTAGATTTCCCTACTCCTGACTGACCGGCGATAACCGCAACACGGTCTTTCACAAGGCTGATAAGCGCCGTCCGGTCTACTTCATCATTCGCAAGAAACACTTCATAGCCGACAGCCTGATATACTTCCGTTGCAGCTTCAACCGCCGCTTTTTCAGCTTCGCTCGCAATATCCAATTTGCTGATACAAATAATAGGTGTGATATCTTCTTTTTCAATTGCAACGAGAAACCGATCCGCCAAGTTGGTTGAAAAACCGGGTTCCGTTGCCGAAAATACAAGAATGGCAATGTCGATATTAGCGACCGGAGGACGTACAAGTTCGTTTTCTCGCGGTAAAATTTCAAGAATATAGCCATCTGTCTCATTATCTGCTTGAAAAACCACATCATCACCGACAAGCGGCGTCAGTTTACGCTTTCTAAAATTGCCACGCGCCCGTGTTTGATAAGTTTTTCCTTCACTATAGACATAATAAAATCCGCTGAGAGCTTTAATAATTTGACCTTCCAGAGCCATTACCTCCTTTACGCATATAATCAACCAGGATAATCTACATTTCCTTCATCCACAGTTTCACCGTCGCGCATTACTTTATAAGCCGCCTTTGAACCTTCTTCAACTTCAAACGTAAGGGTTACATTCGTATTTTTAGTAATATCCATTTCGCGATAAGGCGATGACATGCTGTGGTTTTTATCTTCAATATAAATCACGATATGCTGAGGAGTTGGCGTAGTATTTTCATCCGCCGCGTCTTCATTCCCCGTATCCGCTGTATTGTCTTTGGTGTCGTCAAATGGAATTGTCAACGTCCGCGTTACCTTTTTCACTTCTTTTTCTTTTGGCCCGCGAGAAAGAACAACTTGAATGGTGTCTCCGGCATTAATGCTCGCGCCAGAACCTGGGCTTTGCGAAATTACTTGGCCCTTTTCAACCGTATCCGAGTATTCCTCGCTCGTTTTAATCGTGATTCCGGTTGATGCCGCGTAATCATCCAGTGCACGCTGATTATAACCGCTCAAATCCTTTAGCGTCATTGGTTCTTTACCTTTGCTGACCGTAAACATAACATTCGTTTCCTTTGCAATCACTTCCGCACCTGCCGCCGGATCTTGCGAAATAATCATGCCTGCCTCAACCGTATCGCTGTACTCCTCTTTCTGATCGACTGACTTAAAGCCTTGTTCTGAGAGCTTCGCCTTGGCATCATCGTAATCTTTATCTGAAAAATCTTCCATCGAAATTTTCTTTGAACCAATACTGATATAAAGTGTGACCTTCGTTCCTTTTATTTTCATCTCGCCCGCTTCCGGATTTGACTTAATAACACGGCCTTCCTTTACTGTATCACTGTTCTTCTCGACCGTTTTCCCAATCGTAAATCCTTCACGCTGAAGGAGCGACATAGCCGCCGCTTCCGTCTTGCCTGCGAGATCCGGTATCTCCACTTCATCTGGTTCGCGTCCAAGCGCCCATAAAGTCGTAATTAATCCAGCAAACAGCAAAATAATCACCAGTACAATCCAAAAAACCTTCTTCTTTTTGCTCTTGTTTTTCTTTTTGCCCTGTTCTGTTCCTTTTTTCGCATCCTCTTTCGGCTTTTTTTCCTCAGCCGGAGTCTTATCCGATTCGCGCTCCGGGACAACTGTTTCATCTAAATTCCGAATCGCATCCTTCGCTAGAACAATCGGAATTGTCTTTGTATCGCCATCATCCGCTTTAATCATATATTTCGGTTCATTTAATCGCTCTGGATCAAGACATGTTCTAAGATCTTCTTCCATTTCTTCAACCGACTGATAGCGAGCAAACGGGTCTTTCGCTGTTGCTTTGATAATAATATTTTCTAGGCTTTGCGGTATCGCCGGATTCGCTTCCCGAACTGACGGCATCTTCGCCTGCAAATGTTTGATGGCAATTGAAACAGCAGATTCTCCGTCATAAGGTACTTCACCGCTCAAAAGTTCATATAGCACGATACCAAGCGAATAGATATCCGATTTTTGCGTCGCCATTCCGCCGCGCGCTTGTTCAGGAGATAAATAATGAACAGAGCCAAGCAAAGAGTTAGTTTGCGTAATCGAAGTTTCCGAAAGCGCCATTGCAATTCCGAAGTCCGTGATCTTCACAACACCTTTACGGTCAATCAAAATATTCTGCGGTTTGATGTCGCGATGGATGATATGATGCTGATGCGCGGCTGAAACCGCCGAAACAATTTGGCGCATAATATCAACTGCTTTATCAAACGGAATCGGATGATTTTCTTGGATATACTGTTTCAAATCCATGCCGTCAACATGTTCCATTACAATATAATGCAAGTCATTTTCTTCACCGACATCATAAATGCTGACAATATTCGGGTGATCTAAACTTGTTGCCGATTGTGCTTCGCGCTGAAAACGTCGAATCAAATTGCTTTCATCTGCGAGGTCAATTCTAAGAATCTTAACCGCTACGTCGCGATTCAAAATCATATCGTGCGCGAGAAAGACATTTGCCATTCCACCGCCGCCAATCGGGCTTAAAATTTTATAGCGTCCGCTAAGACGTTTTCCGATCATCATTTGGACGTTCCTCCTTCTTGCAGATTTCTTGTAAGGAGAAGAACCGTAATGTTATCTTTGCCCCCATTGGCATTTGCCTTCGTAATAAACGAATCCGCTTTTTCCGCGAGTGTCCGTTCACTTAAAAGCGTCTGCTTAATTTCTTCTTCTGAAATCATATTGCTCAAGCCATCGGAACATAAAAGCAAAATGTCCGTTGCTTCAAATGGTACCGTAAAAGTATCTGTGTCAACGGTTCCTTCCACACCAAGCGCCCGAAGCAGAATATTTTTTCGGGGATGGTTTTCAGCATCCTCTTTTGAAATTTCACCTTTTCGCAAAAGCTCATTCACAAGAGAATGATCTTCCGTTACTTGCTTCAGTTCTTTTCCATTCAGCAGGTAGCCTCTGCTGTCGCCTACATTCGCGATGATAACTTGGCTTCTTGTGAAAACTGCTGCAACGAGCGTTGTTCCCATTCCTTTTAAACCAGATTCTTCACCAGCATAAGCTACGATTTCCCGATTGATCTTTTGAATCGTTTCGCGAAACCATGCTTCTACATCTGGCGCATATAAAAATTCATTCGTTTCTTGCCATGCCTCGCTTAAGAGCCGAACGGCCATTTCAGAAGCCACATCTCCAGCTCTGTGACCGCCCATTCCGTCAGCAACAATAACAATCGGGTTGCCCGTTTTATTTTCGAATACTCCGCCGTTGTCTTCATTATGATGTCTGATTCTTCCTCTGTCGGTTCTAAATTCTACGTGCATAATCCGCTTTCTCTCCAATCTTAAGGACGTCTCTTGAAACTAGAAACGTAAAAACCATCGCTTCCAAAATCAGTAGGTAAAACTTGCAGGTCATCGCCCGTTCTTAAATGTCTTAACTTTTCAGGAACAGCTACTGTAAGCTGTTCAAATTCTGGATGCTTTGCTAAAAATGCTGCAGCAACTGCGCCATTTTCCTCGTGGTCAATTGTACAGGTACTATAGACTAATATACCATTTTCTTTTACCAGTTGGCTAACTTCATCTAAAATGTCGAGCTGAATTTCAGAAAGGCGCTCAATATCTTTTTCCGTTTTACTGTATTTAATATCCGGCTTCCTCCGCAACACACCAAAACCTGTACACGGCGCGTCAACGAGCACACGGTCAAAGCTTTTCACATCAAATTGCGTCGCCGCTTCCCGCGCATCAAGGGTTTGTGTTCGAATATTCAAGAGTCCAAGCCGCTCTGCCGCCGCACTAATCAGCTTCGTTTTATGCTTGTGAATGTCGAGAGCCGTCACATTTCCCGTTCCATGCATTTTTTCTGCGATATGCGTCGTTTTTCCGCCCGGCGCCGCACAAGCGTCGAGCACCTCTAAATCATCTTCCAGTTCAAGCGCATAAGCAGCGAGCATTGAACTTTCATCTTGAATCGTACAGCGACCTTCACGAAACGCATCCGTCCCAGCAATACTTCCACGCGTCACAAGAATGGCTTCTGGAATCTCTGCTGCGGCTTCCGCTTCAACTCCTGCTTTATGAAACTCCGCCAGAAGAGCCGTTCTGTCAGTCTCTGTTTTATTCACTCGGACCGACTGATGTGGCGGAACAAGAAAGGCCTCAGCGAGTTGTTCTGCTTTTTCATACCCATATTGATCAATCATTCGGCGTGCTAAGAAAAGCGGCAAGCTCCCCTGAACTGCCAAGCGTTCTCCTGCATCCGAAAGTGCATCAAGCGGCTTAACCCCTTGCCTTAAAATGCTCCGCAACACACCGTTCACAAAACTGGTTACACCTTTATGTCCGCGTTTTTGGGCAATTTCACCCGCCTCGTGCAGGACTGCGTGTTCTGGAACCTTATCTAAGAATTCGAGCTGGTAGACCGAAAGCCGAAGCAGCATCAGTACCCAGTCATCCGGTTTTTTCTTCAAAAATGGTTCAAGATAATAATCGAGCGTAATCTTGCGCTGCAAAGTTCCATAGACAAGCTCTGTTAAAAGAGCCTTATCTTCCCTTTTAAGCGGATATTTTTTCAGAGTTTCGTTAATCAGCAAATGGCTGTAGGAACCTTGATTTTCAATTTTGAGCAACAGCTCAAGCGCCAGTTCGCGCGTCGTTTTCTTCATTTAATTGCCAAACCTCGTTTCTTTTGGAAGTGTGCGCCCTGCTCCTTGCATGAAGGCACTTGCTTCCATTTTCGGCTTTCCGGCCGGTTGAACCACATCTGGAATCAAAATCCCACCATCACCAGCAACTATCCCGAATTTCGACTTAGAAAGTGCAATAAAACTTCCGGGAAGAAGTGCTACGGTTTCAACCGACAAATGCGCCTTCAAAATCTTAAATGCTTGACCGTTAAGCGTTGTATACGCCGTTGGAAACGGTGCAAGTCCGCGAATGTGATTAAACACTTCCCGCGCAGAGCGCGTCCAGTCGATTTTTTTCCTGCTCGCGGCTGATGTTTCGTGCAAACGTAACCTTTGCTTCATCTTGCGGTACCGCTGTAATTTTCCCTTCAAAAAAGTCCGGCAACGTCTCCATCAAGAGTTTAGCCCCAACATCTGAAAGCTTGTCAAACATTGATCCAGTATCATCTTCATCCGTAATCGGAATGCTACGCTGTGCAATCATATCGCCGGCATCAAGCTGCTTGACCATATACATAATCGTAACGCCGGTTTCTTTATCCCCGTTCATCACCGCATAATGAATTGGTGCCCCGCCGCGGTAAGCCGGCAAAAGCGACGCATGAACGTTAATCGCACCAAATTTCTGCGCATTAAGCAATTTTTCGGGCAAAATCTGACCATAAGCGGCGGTTACGAGCAAATCTGCTTGCAAACGAATAAGCGCTTCAAGCTCTTCGGAACTGCGTAGCTTCTCCGGCTGAAAAATCGGAATTCCCAGTTCGAGTGCCTTTCGCTTCACAGGCGGCGGTGTCAAAATCCGTTTGCGTCCAACTGGGCGGTCGGGCTGCGTGACCACTGCTATAACCTCATAGCGTTCAGCTAAGTTTGAAAGAATCGGCACCGCAAATTCCGGTGTTCCCATAAAAATAATTTTTTTCATAAAATCCTCCTACATCAGCACATATGGCTGAACATCGATCGAAATCGTAAGTCCTTTCGCTTGCTCTTTTTGAAAGTGATCTAAGAGCTCCTTTAATTCTCGTTTCAATTCTGGTTCAAATTTATATTTAATCATACATTGATAGCGATATTTATTATTAATCCGGCTGATCGTACTTGGCACCGGCCCAAGAATCATCGAATTTGCAGCCAGTTTCGTCTTCAAATGGCTGGCAATCGAATGAATCGTTTGGATCGCTTTTCGTTCATCGCTATCACTGACACTAATTAGCGTTAAATAATAAAACGGCGGATAGGCGCCGCGTCTTCGCATCTGCATCTCATGCTCATAAAAACCAAGATAATCATGCTCTTTCGCAAATTCAATACTATAATGTTCCGGGCTGTAGCTTTGTACAACAACTTCACCTGGAAGTTCATGCCTTCCCGCGCGTCCGCTGACTTGGGTGAGCAGCTGGAAAGTTCGCTCTGAAGCGCGAAAATCCGGCAGAAATAGCATTGTATCAGCATTCAATACCCCAACAAGCGTTATGTTAGGAAAATCCAGTCCTTTTGCAATCATCTGCGTACCGAGCAAAATATCAGCTTCTTGATTTTTAAAGCGCGTCAATAGTTTTTCATGCGCACCTTTTGTTCGCGTTGTATCGACATCCATCCGGATAATCCTCGCCTCAGGAATCAGTTTCGTCAAGCTTTCTTCAACCTTTTGAGTTCCTGTCCCAAAGTAACGGATATGCTCGCTTTCACACGATGGACATTTTGACGGAACACGTTCCTCATGCCCGCAGTAATGACATTTCATCCGATTGGTTGCTTGGTGATAGGTTAGCGAAATATCACAATTCGGACATTCCACCACATAGCCACAATCCCTACACATCACAAATGAGGCGTAGCCCCGCTTATTCAGCAAAAGAACAATTTGCTGTTTAGCTGCTATTCGTTGTTTGATTTTTTCCAGTAAAAGAGTTGAAAATTCTGTTCGATTTTCATTGCGCAACTCCTCACGCATATCTACCACATGGACTTCCGGCATTACTTGGCGGTTAATCCGGTCGGGCAACTCGAGAAGCGTATACACGCCTTTTTTCGCTCTGGCAAATGATTCAAGCGATGGCGTGGCACTTCCGAGAACAACCGGACAGCCGTGGCGCTTTGCTCGCCAAATTGCGACATCACGTGCATGATAACGCGGATTATCTTCTTGCTTATAACTTGCTTCATGCTCTTCATCGATAATGATAATCCCGATATTTTCAAACGGAGCAAACACAGCAGAACGCGCTCCAACCACGACTTTGGCATCTTTGCGTTCAATTTTGCGCCATTCATCATATTTTTCACCATGAGAAAGTGCACTGTGAAGAACCGCCACTTGCTCGCCGAAGCGGCCTTTAAATCGCTCAACCATTTGCGGAGTCAGCGAAATTTCCGGCACAAGTACAATGGCTTCCTTTCCTTCAGCAAGCACTTTCGCGATAGATTGCAAATAAATTTCAGTCTTACCGCTTCCTGTTACGCCATGCAGTAAAAATGTTTCTGCCTGCTTTGCATCCATAATTTTCGTACAAGCTGCTTCTTGCGCACTTACAAGCGGAAGCGGTCTAGTAGGTTCAAATTCATGTCCAGCATAAGGATCGCGCCCGATAACTTGTTCAGTAATGCTTAAAAGTCCTTGCTTTTCGAGCCCCGAAATAGTTTCTGCAGAAGTACGAGCCGCTTCCTTCAAATCTTTGAGCGTCATAAAGCGACCCGGCTCAAGCTCCGTCATCACATTTAACACGCGGGCTTTTGCTTTCGCCGTTTTCGGCAAATTTGCGATCGCTTCGTCAAGTTCAGCAATGTTCACATTAGAGCGCACCGTTTTCATTTTTTTTCTGCGTTACTTTATTTTTCACTGCATAACCGATTTCAATATCGCCATCTTGCAGATATTTTTTAAATTGTGGTAAAAGGCCAACTTGTTCTGCCTTCTTGAAATCAAGTGTTCCATAACCGCCAAACAGCCGTTCAAGCTCTTCATCGCTGTCATTAAGGCGAATAAAGTATTTTTCGTACTTCGCGCGCAGAGCTGGCGGAAGCATCGCTTGATAAACCGAAACACGAAACGATAATGTATCACTAGCGATCCAGTCGCCAAGCTCCAACAGTTCTTGATTTAAAACTGGCAGAATATCCATTGCAGAGTCGATTTCCTTCAATTTGTCAGTATCTGCTTCGGCTTGAATAGCAACAACGAAACCCTGTACTTTCCGATTTCCAAATGGAACCGAAACGCGCGTTCCGACTTGGATGATATCCAAAAGCTCGGTTGGAATCAAGTAATCGAACGGGCGGTCAACTTGCCGAGCTGGAACATCGACGATCACCTTAGCAATTCGATTCATCCAGCTTCACCCCAACTTTTCAACAATTTTAGCTGTGATCTTCTCAGCTACTTCACGTTTTTCAAGCAGAGGGAAATCTTCAACGCTTCCGTCAGCTCCGTAGAAAGTCACAATATTCGTATCCGTTCCAAATCCGGCTCCGTCTTTTGAAACATCATTTGCCACAATATAATCGGCTTGTTTCGTTTCCAGTTTGCGCTTTGCGTTTTCCGCTACATTTTCCGTTTCTGCCGCAAACCCGATCACCACTTGCCGAGCTTTTTTCCGAGCACCAATTTCAGCAAGAATATCCTTGGTACGCGTCATTTCAAGCGCGGTATCCCCGGGTTGTTTCTTGATTTTTTGATCTGCTACATGAAGAGGCGTATAATCCGCCACTGCAGCCGTCATCACAAATGCATCTTGCTTCTCAGCTCTTGTTGTAACTGCTTGATACATCTCTTCCGCCGAATCCACATACACCGTCTCAACCGCATCCGGAATAGGACGATCTTTTACTGTCGTAACGAGCGTTACATGAGCTCCCTTCAAATAAGCTTGTTCAGCTACTTGAAAGCCCATTTTCCCTGTTGAACGATTCGTAAGATAGCGAACCGGATCAATTTTTTCCCGCGTCGGCCCAGCTGTTACCAGCACATTTTTACCAAGCAAACTTTTATTGTCCTCACTAAAAAAGCGGCGAATGTGCGCAACAATTTTTTCGGGTTCTTCAAGCCGACCGCGGCCAACATAGCCGCAAGCAAGATAGCCTTCATCTGGTTCGATAAAACGAACACCATCTTTATAGAGCTGAGTAATATTTCTAACGACTGCCGGATGATTCATCATATGGACATTCATTGCCGGAGCAACCCAAACAGGTGCTTCGGTTGCAAGCAGTGTTGTTGTTACCATATCATCTGCGATGCCATTTGCCATTTTGCCAATCATATTCGCCGTTGCAGGCGCAACAAGTACAAGGTCAGCCCAGTCAGCCAAATTGATGTGCGCGACAACCCCCGAATCTTTTTCATCAAAAGTATCTGTATAAACATCATTTCGCGATAAGACTTGAAAGGATAACGGCGGAACAAATTCCTGTGCATGACGTGTCATCATCACTTTAACATTTGCTCCTGCCTGTGTAAGCTTACTCGTGAGTGCTACAGCTTTATAAACGGCGATGCCGCCAGAAACTGCAAGCAATATATTTTTTCCGTTCATTATTTTCACCCCAACTGCCTGATTTTTATTGTTATTATAACATGTTTAACCGTAAGCAAAACCGGATACGCACTTTCTTTAAGAAAAACAAAACTCCACATGCGGATAACAGCATGCGGAGCAGCATTTTATACTTCATGATCATCAAGAACAAGTTTGCCGGCATAAATTTCTTCGAGTGCTTTTCCGACATATTTATGTGATTCATAACTTGGCAGTACGCCCGGATCATTTGTAGCCTGCATCTCGCGGGCACGGCTCGCCGAAACAGTGACAAGCGAATATTTTGAATCAATTTTTAAAAGCAGATTATCGATTGATGGATATAACATCATTTTAAAACCCCTCCAACATATTTTGATAACGGTGAATAACCCGTTCCGTTTTTAAGTGTTCCGTTTCTACGATGCCTTTTACTTTGCGTACGGCTTCCTTGACCACATCATTCACAACAGCATAGTCATAAGAGGCCATCATTTCAATTTCAGCACGAGCCGTTTTCATTCGCTCGTTGATCACTTCAAGTGATTCAGTACCGCGACCGATCAGCCGGTTCTTAAGCTCTGAAAGATCAGGCGGCGTAAGGAAAATGAAAATCCCTTCCGGCATCCGTTCTTTCACTTGCATAGCACCTTGAATTTCGATTTCAAGAAAAATATCGATTCCTTCTGCAAGCTTTTGTTCGACATAATCAAGCGGTGTACCGTAATAATTACCGACATACTCAGCATATTCCAGCATTTTTCCGTCTTTGATTGCCTGTTCAAACTGCTCTCGGCTACGGAAATAATAATCGATCCCATCTTGTTCGCCTTCTCGCGGCTTTCTCGTTGTCATTGAAATCGAATATTCAAATCGTGTTTCCGGATCTTTAAAAATTGCTTCGCGAACGGTCCCCTTACCGACACCGCTTGGACCCGAAAGAACGATCAAAAGACCTCTTTCTGCCATCTTGTTCCCTCATTTCTTCCTCATTCAACATTTTGAACCTGCTCACGGATTTTTTCAAGTGTCGTTTTCATTTCCACGACATTTTGAGTGATACTAAGCGACATTGCTTTTGAACCAATCGTATTGACTTCTCGGTTCATTTCTTGAATTAAAAAATCAAGCTTTCTGCCGATTGCACCTTCCTGCGTAAGTATACTATAAAATTGTTTCAAATGGCTAGACAATCTTTCAATTTCTTCATTAATATCTGCCCGTTCTAGCAAAACAGCTATTTCACTTAAGACCATTCGCTCATCAAACTCAGTTCCGGCTAGCTTCTCTAGGCGCTCTGTCAAGCGCTCTCGGTATGTCGTTTCCATTTCAGGAACAGCCGTTTTTACATTATCAAGCAACACTTCGATTTTTTTTTAAATGCTCTTTGAAGTAAAGCGCAAGCTCTGTTCCTTCGAGAGAGCGCATGGCGTCAAGACGCTCGGTAGCTAAGATAAGCACTTCTGTGAGTATTTCTGGAAGTTCAGGATCTACTTCTGGCGCTTCATCAACTGACAAAAACGCCGGCTGAGCAAGCAATGCTTCAAACGAAATTTCATCTGCGATTGCATATCGCTCTTTCGCTTTTTTTAAGAAACGAAAATAATGATCCAGCATTTCCCAATCCACGTTCAAAGTTTCCCTAGCAAATTTGCCACCCTCAAACGAAAAAAAAACACTCAATCCGACCGCGGCTGATTTTTCCCGCAATGGCTTTCTTCAGAGTGTGTTCAAGTGATTGGAATTGTCTTGGCAATCGAAAAACCGTTTCAAGATAGCGATGATTGACGGCCTTAAGTTCGATTGTCAACTTAAAATCATCTGTTTGTTTAGATGCACGTCCAAATCCTGTCATGCTTTTCACCATGAAGCTTTCCACCTCAATCCTCGTTTCATCTTAGATTATTATAGCAAATCTGATTGGAAAATCCTAGTTATAAAGGGAGTCAGTAACAAAATGAGAATAGCGAAAACAGTTAAAAACTGCAAATTTCGGAATTTCAAAAACAGCATTCACTCCCTATTTCTTGGATCAAAAAGGAAATAGCTTAGTTAATTACAGTAAGACTAACAGCGTAGAATCTATATTGTTCTAGGCTCTAGCTGAAAGACCATCATACGCTGATTGTACCTCGTTTCAATTGTTCTACCAGTGCCTCTAAATTCAAGACAATTTTATCCGCCAGAAGCTCCGTTTTCAAGCCTAAAAATCCTAGTTAAACGTGAAAAACAACGGAGATGTGCTACAATAGAACAAGACTAAACAGTAAAGGAAGAAAAAACGATGGCTTTTGATGCAATGTTTTTAAAATCAATAACAGAAGAGCTGCGGGAAAATGCCGAAAGCGGCCGAATTATGAAAATTCACCAGCCCTTCCCGCATGAACTGATTCTCTATATTCGTAAAAATCGTGAAAACAAGCGGATGCTGATTTCGGCACATCCGAGTTATGCACGTATCCAGTGGACAAGCGATATCCCAGAAAATCCAGCCGAACCGCCAATGTTTTGCATGCTGCTCAGAAAACACCTTGAAGGTGCGATCATCGAACAGATCGAGCAAGTTAAAAACGAACGGGTTTTAATCTTCAAAATCAAAGGAAAAGACGATATTGGAGAAAACCGCTATCTTGATCTTTATATCGAAATCATGGGGCGGCACAGTAACGTTTCACTTGTCGACCGTGAACGCGGAACGATTATTGATTCAATCAAACACTTATCGCCTGCACAAAACACTTACCGGACAATGCTTCCCGGCGCCGAGTACATTCTCCCGCCAACCGCAAACAAAAAAGATCCTTTTCTCGTGACCAAAACAGAATTTAACGCAGATCCGATTAATCTTGCTGAAAAACCTGCAAAACAACTTGTTGGAAAATATGCCGGATTCAGCCCTCTTTTTGCCGAAGAAATCCTAGGCAAATTTGAACAATCTGGCAAAATCGATTTATATCAAGCATTTGCTGACACGTTAGAACAAGTTTCTCACTACCTTGGCGAAAACGCAGCCCCAATAACATTTGAACGAAGCGGTAAAGAAGATTACTATTTCATGCCGCTCTCTAGTGCCGTAAATCCAAAACCATTTGAATCGCTCAGCACCATGCTCGATCAATTTTACGGCGGCAAAGCAAGACGCGACCGTGTTCATCAAATCGGGCATGATCTTGAGCGTTTGCTTGGCAATGAAAAGGCGAAAAACGACTTGAAATTACAAAAACTCGCCAAGACACTAGAAGATTCGCATGAAGCTGATCGTTACCGTATCCTCGGTGAACTTTTGACGAGTAATCTCCATTTAGTTCAAAAAGGGATGACGGAAGTGACCGTCCAAAACTTTTATGAAGAAAATCTGCCTGACGTCGTGATTCCGCTTGACCTTCGGCTGACTCCTTCGCAAAATGCACAGCGCTATTTCACACGCTATCAAAAACTACGAAATTCAGTATCGCATGTGAAAGAGCAAATTGCACAAACAAATGAAGAAAATGCCTACCTCGACGCCATTTTATCTCAGCTTGAAACTGCTAGTCCAGCTGATGTTGAAGAAATTCGCCAAGAATTGGCTGAAGAAGGCTACTTGCGCTATAAAAAACCAAAAAATAGCACGCGAAAAAAATGCGGCGCCGAAGCTTGAAAAATATCGTTCCACAACGGGACTTTCCATTCTGGTTGGTAAGAACAATAAACAAAATGAATATCTAACAAACAAATTGGCAAAAAATAACGAACTGTGGTTTCACGTGAAAGACTTGCCGGGTTCTCATGTTGTAATCCAATCAACCGATCCCGATCAAACGACCATTCACGAAGCCGCTACAATCGCTGCATACTTTTCTAAGGCAAGGCTTTCCGCAAGCGTTCCCGTTGATGCGACCCTTGTGAAACACGTCAAAAAACCAAACGGGTCAAAACCCGGCTATGTTATTTACGACAATCAAACGACTTACTTTGTCACACCAGATGAAGAAGAAATCGCAAAACTACGCGACAAATAACCACATTCCCATCCGCAATAAAAGCATTCGCGCGAGCGCGAATGCTTTTTAGTCATTCAACTTTATTCATCTTCTTATTTCTGAGAAACCCTTAGATTTTATCCGTTTGCTTAACAAGTAATAAAATTCATATAGTCAAAGAAAATCGCCTTCTAGTATTCGATCTAAAATGCCCATTTTCTTATGCTCTCTCAGCCTCCAATAAAGAATCGATTCTTCGTTTTCTTTTCCTTCATTTCCTGTAGAAATCGTAATTTTTCCCTCGGGGATTCACTGGAATCAAAGAACACATCCAGTTCCTTAAAAGATAGCGTGTCCTGCTTCGCATCATAGACAAACTCATCCGTATCATTTTCAAGCGATTGCGCCGTATCCTCCTCTGTAAAAGCATGTACACAAGGACGTGTCCAAAACGTATTTCGCTTAAGCACCTTCGCCGGATTTCCGCCCGCAATGACATTCGACGGAAATTTCTTCGTAACGATCGCAAACCCCGCTGCGACAGAACCAGAACCCATCTGAGCTCCCTTCAAAAAGCGCACATCTTGCCCAACCCAAACATGATCGCCGATAAAAATGCTTTGGCTCGGATTGATACGTGATTTTGAATCTGCATCATAAATCAAGTGTGGATCAGCGTTCCGAAACATAATTTCTGATGAAAACATATTGTCATCACCTATAAACAAATGCTTCCGCTCCGATAAAATGATCCGGCAAAGACCGTTAAACGAGTTATTTTGGCCAAAATGAAGGACAGAAGAGTGATAGACGTGGACAGCCAAACGGTAATTCCAAATTGATTTCCCTAAGTAAATCACCGAGTTGTTTCCAAAAAAAGTGATCTGCGTGCCCATAAGTTTTGCGCCGTCTTCTACAAAAAGCACATTTCCCGTTCCATGAAATGTAATCTTACTATTTGAAAAAACACTATCCTCCGTCTCATTTAAATGAATATAATTTTGACTAACATTTGCTGTATCTTCATAATTCGCAACTATTTCCAAAGTTTTCCATTATCCTTCCCAAATCGTGATAACTTTATCATATCATTTTTTTGACAGAAGCAAAATAGCCCTTCCTCATTTTTAAACAAACGAATTTAATTCCTCATTTTTCGTAAATTTGTAGCTTGCTAAACTAAAGAAGAAGAGTGTATACCCGGAAAGTACTAGCAAATTCAATCCAAGATCAAACATGCTACCGTTTTGCTGCAGTTGCGAAATCGCATCCATGATCCAATATTGCGGCATAAATTCTGCAATTTTTTGCATGAACGCAGGCATAATAGCAATTGGAATCAGCGCACCTGAAAGCATCGTTGAAAGTGTAAAAACCGTAGTTTGAACCGAAGATAAGCTTCTTCTGCTCTTGGAAAGAAATCCGAATGCAAGTGAAATAGAAACCGCAAAAACAGCAAAGACAGCAAGAAGTAAGAAAAGTTTTAAATAAGAAAGCCCCGGGTCAATTTGAAAAGCAAATTTCATCAATAGTAAGCAAAACAAAATTTCAAATAATAATGTTGCAAAAGCAAACAGTGCGTGACCGAATATATATGCCTTGCTACCAAGTGGCGTTGACATCAACCGATAAAACGTCCCTTCTTCCTTTTCCTTCAGCAAAAGTTCACCTAGACTTCCCGCTGCGTATAGAAGCATCATACACAGGAAACCAATAATTTGCGCCGACATATTTTTGCTGACTTCCTGCCGATTAATAATATTCGTATTTTTAACTTCAAGCTGATTCGCTTGATAAATCTTACTAATTTTGGAAAACTCTTGACCAGAACCTACTTGCGCCATCTTGCTTAGTTTTTCAATTTGTGCTGCTAAAATGCGCTCAACAGATTTTGTCGTGTTTTCGCTTTGCAGTGCCTTAACTGCGAAATGAGCAGGTTTTCCGTCCGCCAAAGCTTGATCTGAACCTTTTTTCATAATAATCAGTGCATCTTTTTGTCCACCCAAAAGTTCTTTTTCGCCTTGAACCTTCGAAACCTCTGTGACACTGACCGGTTCTTCCTTAATCAGCCGTGTAAGCTCTGTCGTATATACACCTTTATCTTGATTTACAATCCCGATTTTAATGGCCGCCGAGTCACCAATTGCTGCCCCGTAAGTAATAAAGTAAATCAAAATACTCAAAATCGGCATCCCCACAATTAAAATTAATCGCATTTTTGACCTGCGTAAAGTTTGCCAATTATGCTTAAAAATCCATAAAATCTGTTTCATTTCTTAAATGGCCTCCCTTCGCTTTTGATGCCAAACTACTAGCCCTAAAAGTATTATCGTAAGTCCTAAATTACCAAGTATAGGTAAAAACATTGCACTTAAATTATGATTGTATAGCAGTTCCCGCACCGAAATATTTGCCCAGCCGATCGGCGAAAACATCTGCACCGTTGGAGAAATCATCGGGAAGTAAGATCCGCCGATAAACGCTAAAATCATCACGATAATCGTCGAAGCTCCTGCAACTGCCGGATTTCCATTCGTAAAAATATCGAGTGCCATTCCAAGAAAAACTGAGAAAAGTGCCAAACTGAAATATACGAGGAAAATAAAGATCGCATAACTGCCCCAGTTTACTCCAAATAAAAATTGTGAAACAAGCATCAAAATGATCAACCCAACAATTTGAATTGCAAACTCGCCTAGAAAATTCCCTGTCATCACCTCAAGTTTTCGAATTGGCGCAGCAACCAAACGAATATCCGTATGTTTCACTTTTTCAATCCGATAACTATTAATCCCAAATGTAACGCCAAGCATCATCGTCATGCTGATCATTGCAATCGCATAAAATTCAAACGAAGACATCGCTTTACTCGAATCCGTTTCATCCACTTGAATCGCATCTTTTGGGATTTTTACAGCTTGCATAACTTTTTCTACTTCCCCCGGAGCAATCGCAGCCGTTCCTTTAATAAGGCTGTATTGCGATGAAAATGCGCTGATATAACTGTCAATCACGGTTTTTTCCATCGTTTGCGGATAATTCGTGAAAACCGTCAATTTGTCATTATCTGTCGCAACAAAGGCAGAGTATTTGGCACTCGCGACTTTAGCCTTACCGTTTTTTTCTGACTTGACAGCAATAAAGCGGACATCTTTTGAACCTGCTTGTTTGGCAAATTCTGTAAAGGCTTGATGCAAGGTTCCTGTCCCCGCCTTTTCATAAGCAATTTGTAATTTGACTGGTGACTGATCTTCACTAAACGAAGCAGACAGTACATTCCCGAGCACAAAAATTAAAGCAAGCGGGAAAATCAAAGTAAAAATAATGTAGTTTTTATTACGAACCGCAAGCTTCACTTGCTTTTTCATAATGTGAAATATCATTTCGTTTCCCTCCCTTAATCTCGAAGATTTCGACCTGTCAAATTCAAAAAGACCGTTTCCAAATTGATTTTTTCTTGATTGAGTTCAATTACTTCTAACTGCTGCGCAAGTATAAGTGCCAAAATTGCATTTAACACACTGACTTCACTGCTCGCTACTACTTTGAACGTGCTTGTACCACTCCATTCTACTTTTTCAACCCCTGAAATTTGTTCAACTTGCTCTTTTAACCCCTCCGCATAATCCGAAAGCACAATATCAAGTGTTTTAATATCCGTCACTAAACTAATCAACTGATCTTCCGTTCCCTCTGCGATTACTTTACCGTGATCTATAATGGCGATATAATCACAAATTTCTTCCACTTCCTCCATATAATGACTCGTATAAATAATGGTTGCGCCTTGCTGGTTCAGCTTTTTAATAGATTTTAAAATATAATTACGCGACTGCGGGTCAATTCCAACTGTTGGCTCATCCATAATGACAAGTTCCGGTGTATGCGCAATCGCACAAGCAATATTAAGTCGCCGTTTCATTCCACCGGAAAACTTTTCTGGGCGAATGTTTGCCTTATCTGTCAAACCAACAAATTCGAGTGCTTCTTTGCTTTTTTTCAGTAAATCATCTCCGCGATAACCATAAAGCCCGGCAAAGAATCTGACATTTTCAAGTGCCGTCAATTCGTTATAAATAGCAAGTTCTTGGGGCACAAGTCCGATTCGACTTTTCACTTTTCGGTTTTCTGCACCGAGCAATTCACCAAAAACACGAATATCTCCGCTTGTTTTTCGGATTAAGCCACAAAGCATACTAATTGCTGTACTTTTTCCAGCACCGTTAGGTCCAAGCAACCCAAAAATCTGCCCTTGCTTGATCGTAAGCGATAATTGATCCGTTGCAATAACCGTTCCAAACTTTTTAGTCACTTCTTGCATTTCAACTACATTCATTTGAAATCCCTCTTTCCACTGTTCATCTTAATTTCATTATAAAAAGAAGTGAGAAACGCAACCAGTGCAATTTCTCACTTCTTTGTCGTGAAGATTTCACGTTTTGTATGGTTTTTTCACGAAATCGGGATGATCGTTGTGACTGAAAAGCCGTCTTCCGCATGAAATGTCACATGACCACCAAATTGTGCCGTACGCTCTTCCATGCCGATCAAACCCAAACTTTTCACAAATTCACTTAAGGCTGTTCCATCATCTTTTACTTCAAAACGAATAAATTTGTTAAGTACAACTAAGCTCACAGTTACTTGTTCGGCATCCGAATGTTTCAAAATATTCGTCAATGCTTCAAGTAAATTGCGCTCGAGACAATACCACATCGGCTGAGTGATTTTTTCAAGCATCCCCTTTGTTTGAAAAAAAGTGCGAAACTGGTATTCCGTTTCAAATTGAGTGATTTTCTGCTTCAACCGCGTAATCCCCAAGCTTTCTTGCGGTGGCTTGATACTTTTAAGCGTATGACGGATTTCATCAATTCCAACTTGATTAATTTTGATCGCATTTACAAGTAGTTCCTCAGCTTTTTTCGTATCGCGATATAAAATTGCCTTGGCCGCTTCAAGCTGGATTAAGCCTCCGGAAAGCGAATGACCAAGTTCATCGTGAATCCGATGTGATAGCGCATTTCTTTCCTCAAGCTGAACCAAATGCCTCTCTTCAAGGCTTTGTGTCTCAAGTCTTGCCAGTTTATCCTGCAGCTTCCCTACTTGTATCCGCAAAAGTTCGCTTTCCGCAGCCATTGTTTGCTGCCGTGTACCTTCTCGTACTAAGATACCATCGAAGAGCGCTGTCGCGCCGAGCAAAAATAAATACGCCAACCGGAACCACGTTTCCTGTTCGATAAGCAAAGGTGTTAACCCTAAAAGAACAAGCATACTCAATTTCCCAAAAGAAAAACCGTTTCCTTCAAATAAAAAAGTAAAAAGTGTGGATGGAAAAAGCAAGAGTAAATACGGTAAAGCAATCAATCCGATTGAAAATACTGCCAAACAGAGGATGAACTTAACTATAAAGCGATTTTTATGAATAAAGTCTGCAAATAACAAGATTGCAAAATAGACAAGCACAGCCGTTAAGTAAAAAGCCGTTTCAAGCGATGATCGTTGCAAATAAGTGATAGTTAAGAGCAAAAATAGTCCAGAAAGCCCATCAAACAGCAGTTTATAGCTATTCATCACGCATGACGCCCTTTTTACCTGTAAAAAACAAAATGGCAAGCTGCGTGCGGTGTTCAAGCTCAAGTTTACTAAGAAGAGCAGAAATATTGTTAGCAACGGTACCTTCTGAGATAAATAATTCTTTTGCGATTTCTTTATTTGAGTAACCGCTCGCAACAGCCACTAAAATATCAGTTTCACGTGGCGTTAGCCCAAGCTTTGAAAGATCAGCAACTGGCTTTTCTTTTTCGTTAAATCGTCCGTTTCTAAGCTTATCCCAAATTTCAGCTTGAATAATACTTTGCTCCTCCATTACACTTCGAATCGCTTGAACAATCCGTTTTGGATCATTATTTTTTAGAAGATAGCCTTTTGCGCCATTTTGAATTGCTTCTTCAATATAAGCATCATCATCAAACGTCGTTAAGATAATTACTTTTGTCTCTGTTTTTGCTGTAATTTCCTTTGTTGCAAGCACACCGTCCATAATCGGCATCCGAATGTCAATCAGCGCAACATCAACCGGATTTGCCATACAAAATTCCACCGCTTCTTGTCCATTTTCAACCGTTTTAACCACTTGCATGTTATCTTCCATATTTAAAATGATTTCCATTCCTCCCGTAATAAAGGAATTATCATCCGCCAGCAAAATTTTAATCATCCTCCAAAGCCCCCTTTCTCTGTCTTTTTTATTGTAAAATAGACGCGCCCAAACCGTCAAACTGAAAAAAGCTGCGCGGGCGCCCGCGCAGCTTTTTTCGTCTTATTTAGCTAAAAATTTTGTCAGCACTGAGATCGCGAAAGGAATCGCTTCTTCTTTCGGATTTAATTTCGAGTGATGTAGCCCGTAAGGAGAATCCACACCAAGCCAAAACATCATCCCGGGAATTGCTTCAAGAAAATACCCGAAATCTTCTCCCGTCATCGCTGCCTTCGCTTCCACATACGCATCCGGAAATTCATCTTTCAAAAAGCTGACAAATCGCTCCGTTTCTGCAGCATGATTATACACTTGACAGTAATCCGAACCTGGTCGAAACGTTACTTCACACTGAAACGCTTCTTCCATACCGCGAGCAAGCTCGCGTAGCCGCTTCCAGATCAATTCCATCGTTTCTTTTTTCGCCGTCCGAATTGTCCCATCCAGATAAGCGCGTTCCGCAATCACATTTTGAACATCGCCGCCGCTAATTTTTCCAACCGTAATCACAGCCGCGTCCATCGGATCGACATTACGGCTGATAATCGTCTGCATTTGCCCAACAAATTCGCTCGCCGCAACGACCATATCATTCGCGAGATGCGGATAAGCAGCATGTCCGGCGCGGCCTTTAAACGAAATAAAAAGCTCTGATGTATTGGCAAACAAAAGCCCTTCCTTTGTTGCAATCTCACCAACTTTATATTCAGGAGCAATATGCAGTCCAAAAATTTCGTCTGGATAAAAACGCTTGAATACATCACTTTCCAAGATCGGCTTCGCACCGCCCGGACCTTCTTCTGCCGGCTGAAATATGAAAACAAGATTGTTTTTCGGCTGATTCTGCGCGAAAAAATTCAATACGCCGAGGGCAATACTCATATGAAAATCATGGCCGCAAGCATGCATTCTCCCTTCATGCGTCGAAGCAAAAGCAAGACCTGTTTCTTCCTCCATCGGAAGTGCGTCAATATCCGTCCGCCAGCCGATCGTCTTCACTGGGGCCGTTCCAGCGAGCCTCACCAAAATCCCTGTCCGCCACGTCTCCATTTCCAAAAAATCGCAGTGCAGGTTTTGGATATAATCGAGTAAAAAACGTTGTGTCTTCACCTCTTCGAATCCCGTCTCCGGAATTTGGTGTAATTTCCGTCTGATTTCGATAAATTCATTCATCTGCCTGATACTCCATTCATAGAAAAACTGGACTCGGCTAAACCTGCCAAATCCAGCCTCTTTTTTATAGTTGGCGCAATCCTTGCATAATCTCCGTTTTCGAAGCCGTTTTCGCATCCAATTCTTTCAAAACGCGCGCCGGAATTCCTGCTACAACCGTACCCGGCTCCACGTCTTTTGTCACTATCGCACCAGCCGCTACAACAGCACCTTTACCAACGCGAACGCCTTCAAGAACTACAACATTTGCACCGATTACAACATCGTCTTCGATTACAACTGGGTTCGCAGACGGCGGCTCAATCACACCAGCAAGCACAGAACCTGCACCAATGTGGCAGTTTTTACCAACCGTTGCACGTCCGCCTAGTACCACATTCATATCAATCATTGTGCCTTCTCCGATGACCGAACCAATATTAATGCTCGCTCCCATCATGATAACTGCATTATCATGAATCGTCACTTGATCGCGAATGACAACCCCAGGTTCAATCCGAGCATTAATGTTCTTCATATCAAGCATCGGGATTGCAGAATTGCGGCGATCATTTTCGATCACATAATCTTCAATCAGCGACTCATGTTCTTTTAAAAGCGGTTCAACCACGGACCATTCACCGAAAATAGTTCCTGCTCCCCCGCTGATGAACGTTTTAACGTCGTCCGGAAAAGCTATTTTATCAAGCTCTCCTTTTAAATAAACCTTTACAGGTGTACTTTTTTTACTGTGTTGAATAAACGAAATAATTTGATGCGCATCCATTTGTTCCATATATTGAATCCTCCTCAGGTTTGTACTTCCTTAAGTTTGCCACAGCTACTTATGACTTTCAAGATATTTATCAACAATTCTCATAAAGGCATCCACCTGCGGTAAAGCAAGCGATTGTTCATACGTTAATAAGCTAGTTTCGCGTCCAAGAACAGAACCGTCTTTTTCCGTCAACGGAATTTTATGCACATTCGTATTCTCGCCAAGAAGCGTTACTTCCGGCAAAATTGCAAAGCCTATTCCATTTAGCGCCATTTGTCTCGAAGTCTCAATTTGATCGACAAACATTGCCTGCTTCGGCATCTTGCCAAAATTCCGTTGCCAGTAATCTTGAATCACTTGATAGTAGTTTGAATCACTGCGAAACTGAATGAATGGTCGCTCTGTCTGAAAAACCTCATCAATTTGCTCGATTTCACGGTCAACCAAAATTAACTTATCGGTAAAAAGTGGCTTCTTCACACTCTTCCAATTCGTCTGTCCGCGTACGATGCCGAGGTGAACCGCTCCGTCGGCTAGAAGCTGGTGAACTTCACTACTCCAGCCAGTTTGAAGTGAAATTTTGACATTGGGGTAGCTCTTTGAGAACTCTTTTAATACCCGCGGCAAAAAAGCTTGCGCAACCACACTTGCGCAGGCAATACGAAGCGTTCCACGTACCACGCCTTCCATTGCTTCAAGATTTTCTTGAATTTCCCGTTCCTTCGCAATGACACTTGCTGCATGGTTGACAATTGCTTCTCCTTCCGGCGTAAGTAGTAGGCCTTTTTGTGTCCGAATAAAAATTTTTGTATTCCAGCGATTTTCAATCGTTTGAAGCCGCTGCGAAAGTGCGGGCTGACTTAAAAACAGCTTTTCTGCACTTTTACGCATATTCAGTTCATCTGCGAGACAAACTAAGAGTTCGTATTCTGTGACTATCATTTTCTGTCCTCCACTTTAGAATGAATAAAACGATTGACTTGTTTCAAAATAATCCGTCGCGTAATAATCCCTTGAAATTCTCGCTCTTCATTAATGACGCTGACAAATGGCGAATTAACGAGCATCCCAACAACGCGCTCCGCATCAAAATTTTCTTTCACATATGGAAAATCAGTTTGCATCACATCTTCCACTTTTAATGTTTCAAGCCGTTCATATTCGATTCGCTCAAGTCCAAGAATTGATTCAGAAATCATTGCTGCACTGATCAAACCATATAGTTTAAAATTATAATCCAAAACCGGAATAACCGAATAACCGCATTTTGTAAGGACAAGCAGGGCATGTTCCAAGTTATTTCCAAGTTGAACATGTGCTACTTTTTCGGCCGAAATCATACTTTCTTTAAGCTGATCTTTTATAAAAAATCCAAATTGATTTGAAATCATCTTGTTTTTCCTCTTCTCATAAAAAAATCTTCCAACTTTTTACCTTTTCCTTCAAAAACACGAGCTTAAACATTCTCTTTAATCTTACCATAGACGTATCTTTATTTCCTGCATTTGTTTTCAACTTGCAAGCAAAAAAAATACTAGAACAGATTCATCTGTTCTAGCGCTTCCTGCTTAGTTTTCTTGTAAGGCTTCAAAAATTTCAATCGCCGTTATGTCAATATCATCGAATTGAAATTTAGCTTTCGGTTCTTCCATTTCTACTTCAAAAGAATTTGATGCTTGGAAGTATTTGACTTCACAAACCACTTTCCCGTCCTTTTCAAATCGTCTTGACTGAGCTTCTGCAGCATCGTCCTCCTGCATAGCATGCAAACGTTGAATAATTCCCATTAACTGAGACATTACGCATTCTCCTCTCAAAAATCCACCGATGAGTCAAATCACTCATCACTACTTTCACTATACTATCAAATTTTAGCGCAAATCGCACCTATTACGCAAGCATTCTTGCAAAATAAGCCGAAGAAATTCATATTTTGGAAGAAAACATAAAAAAAAACACGCCTCATCGTAATAATCAGCGTGTTTCTCGGTTATTTATCAGTTTTTTCATTATTAATAGTCTGAAGATGCAGTTTTATCGCACGCATAATCGTCTTCTTGCGGTTGAAGCCTTTCACACAAATCGTTTCATTTCCAAGCGAAACGACTACTTCGCCCCATGAACCGCATGGATTAAAACCATAAGCATGGACTTTCAAAAGACCATTTTGGGTCGGAAAAAAAAGCATTTCATAATTGCCTGCTTTTGCCATTTGGAAATCCCCTTCCGATCATTTATGTTGAAAATGATTCTCATTCTTAACGACAATTTTACGCTAAAAGCCGACAAAGCGCAACACATTTTTCGAAGGGGCTTATGTAGCTATCATAAGACGAATATTTTTGCGTGATCTGACGATGTCAAACTTGAACTCAAATTGCAACAGTTTACCTTTCGAAAAAAAATTAAAGCCCAAAAGCTTGATACAAATCTTCAAAAAAGACTGCTTCATTTTCAATTTGCCACTTTTCTTTATCATCCGGGTTTTGTCTAAGTTTAAGAACGACAACACTGTCTTGTCTTTTTGCTGGACTATTTAAATACATATATTCTAAAACATCAAAACTGGTTTGATTGACTAAACTTGTCATTTCTTGTTCAGAGCTTTCAGCTGTGATCTTATTTTCTAGATTTTTGACAAGTTGGTCCGCTTTTTCTTGAATTTTTTCATTTGAAAAATCAAGACCATTCACATGTATATCAATGATAGCCACTGAACTGTTTTCTTCTTTTACATCAACACGATATGTAGCAGTGTTTTTCAAATGCTCTTTTAGCTTTTGATTTAATCCTTCAATTCGATCATCCGAAATCCCTTTCAGCTTACCCTTCACGGACGTGACAAAATCATTCTTATTTTCTTTTTGAATTCGTGTATCATCTAGCCCGTAAATCGTTTCAAGTTCTGGAGTATCCTCTTGAAAAATATAACTATCAATAAGTGCTTTTGCTGCTTGATCTGCTTTTTCCGGTTGACTGCATCCTGCTAGCAACAAGAGTGCTGTTCCAAGTACCGTAAAAAAAAGTATTTTTTTCATTTCCTCCTCCTAATGGTGGCTTCTATTATAGTTTTTCTTTTCTTGAATAATCTTTTGACGATCTGCATTAGAAAGATTAGGGTCACTTAATTTTTGACCATATTCTCTATTTTTCTCTCCAATTTCACGTCCTCTTTGACTTGCACTAGTTGTCACATCTGTTTTTGCATCTTGATTCTTAGTTGCTTCACTTTGATTAGCACGATTTGAACTACCACTATTGGCAGAATTCGTTTCCGAACTCGCTTTTGGTGTTTCTGTTGCACTTTGGCTTGTATTTTTTTTCAGTCTCTGATGCAACTTTTTCTTGATGTGCTACTTCAGCTTGCTTTGCTTGCTCAGCTTGTTTAGCTGCCTCAGCTTGCTTTTTGGCCTCTACTTGTCTCTTGACTGCTATTTTTTTTTGTTTGAACGGCTTTAATTTTTATTTCGACCTTTTGACGAATCAACTCAATTTTTGCTTGAACTGCTGATTGCTGAACTTGCGAAAAATTTGAAAGGTTAGCAGCCTCAGCAGTAGTATGCGTCTGTCCCAAACAAAAAAGAACGCTTAGACAAATCATTAAGCTCCACATCTTTTTCTTGTTTTTCATCTTATCTCTCCTTTAATAAGAGTTTTTTACCAGTTAATTCAACCAGTAATTTGGCGTAAAGAAAACTTTTGTTCGTTTCGGGTAATAAGCACTTTTTAAATTATTATTAGATGGATAGTGCTTTACAGCTGTTCCTGGCGCTTGCGTAAACAACTCGCCGCTCGACAGCTTTGAATTGTCCCACCAGATTGCGAAAGCTTGAACGGTTCCCGAATACTTGTCCGTTCCTTGGATCGGCGTCAAATTTTTTACCATTGAATGATAAATGTAGCCAGTTTTCCACTGTCCATCTACTTGAACACTTGTTTTATACCAATAAGTGTTAAATTTTCGAACTTGAATTTTGGTTCCAGTTTTCCACAAACGGAGTGGGTGTTTTTCTTTAAACTGCGTATGGCTTAAAAGCGGAGCCCCATTTACGACTCTTGCCGCCACATTCGTGCTAGGTAAATTTGCTCCTGCTTCTCGGTCCCAATCTGTCAGCCGATACTGCTCAACCAGACTAATCAGTTTTTCACTGTATGCTGGGTCTGTTGCATATCCATCTTGTTGCAGCCTTTTTGCCGCTAACTTATAATCTTCCAATCCGACTAAATTTTGATAGCGTGACTTTTGTAAAAATTCTCCATGATTTTCGATACTTGCATTTTTGTTCGGGTATTGACGAAATTGAGCATCAATTGTCACCCATTTTCCGTTTTGATACTCCTTTGTTGGCATGATAATAAATTGCCCTTGAAAGCTCCCTTTAATTCCGAATAAATTATGTGCTCTTACAGATAGTTCAGAACTGCCCCATCCGCTTTCAAGAATCGCTTGAGCACTAGTAATAGAGGGCAGAATACGATATTTCTTCCAACCGCTAAGTGCGCCCGCCTTTATGCTCTCTAGAAAATTATCCGTTTTAACTGATCTACCCATACGTGGTTCGAATTCCGAATAAAAACCTTCACCGATTTCCCGTTTTTGAACCAAATAGGTTTGATCCAATGAAGCATTTGCTTCTACTTTTTGTTCAGGATAGAACTGAGATAAGAAAAGCATCAGACAGGCTGCAAGCACAACTATAAAATTCTTTTGCATTTTATCCTCCCTTTACTAGGACATGAAAATGACTCGAAAAATCGAGCCATCTTCATGTATATCCAATCATCTATCAATTATTATTTGATTTTAAATTCGAACTCCGCTTTATTTGGAAATTCTACTTCGTATTTGAATTCTTTGAAATCATTTTTAAGGTTCAATTTATTCAGTACATGCTTTACAATTTGATTTTGATTTTTCGATTGCATGTTGAATCCTGCAAAAAGATTTTCAATCGCTACTTGAGCTTTTGCACCTTTTAGCTTTTCTCCTGTAAGCTCATTTTCATATTTTGCTTCTACCTTACCATCTTTTTTCACTTGATAGTCGATTTCTACATCGCCTTTTTTATATTCAATTTCAATCTCTAAGTCTTTAACTGCTAAAACACCAGTTGAAGGTGCAACCACTTCACCTTCGTTACCATTTCCAACCTCTTCACCTGGATCTGGAGTCACTGTACCGCCATTTTCGTTTCCTTCATTGTTAGAAGAGCCATATCCATAGCTACCAAAATTAACTTGTGTTGTCCAAGCATTGGAAACATACGTTACTTTAAGACCTTTGTTGCTGCTGTATGCAATGTCAGAAAGAATTCCTTTTAGTTGGTACGTATAAGCACTGACACGTTGTGCAATTTCTTGAGCTTTCGCTTTTGCATAACCTGCCTTCACCCATGTTCCAGTTTGAGTTAGTTTGTTATAAACTTTGTCAACATTGGCTGCAGTCAATTTGATTCCTGTAAGCTGTTCTAAATCTACCTTGTTGAATTCCTTGATTGTCTTATAAGCGTCTTGATAGACAATACTTCCTTCAGCACTTGCTGCGTGTGTTACGACTGGTGCTAATGTAGACACCCCCAAAGTAAGAGCTAATCCTGTTGCTGCTGTAATTTTAACTAGTTTGTTCATTTTGCATTTCTCCTTTAACGGTTTTATAGTTTGCATAGTATTGTTTTATTTATACTAGCTGAATACACTATAACTTGTATCGGAATAAACGTCAAGATTTTTCTACTATTTTTTTTTATAGTAGTGATTGTATCGTTGCTAAAAAACGTTGATAATGCTATACTTAAGATTGAAAAAACTAAATATAAAAAAATGAATAGTATTTCTCAGGAGGATTAAAATATGCGTCCAACCGCTCAATTTAAAAAAGGCGTTTTAGATATTTGCGTATTGTATTTATTGCAATACCATGATCAATATGGTTATGATTTAACCCAACAAGTAAATAAGCACATTCCCATTACAGAAGGTGCATTATATCCTTCACTAAGAAGGCTTGTCAAAGATGGTTATTGTTCGACATATTTACAAGAATCTCCGAGTGGACCTTCGAGAAAGTATTATCATATTACGAATACTGGTCGAATTTATTTAAAAGAAATGCTTGCGGAATGGGACCATTTTGTTACAAGTTTTCAACAATTACGAGAGGAAGCGGATCGAGATGAATAAACAATCGTTTTTAAAGCAATTGCAAAAAGCCTTTGCTGGTCTTCCAAAAGAAGAACGTGAGGAACTTTTGCAATACTATGAAGAATACTTGAATAACCCTGATTTTGAAGAAAAAACACTCGATGATATTCAAGCAGAAATTGGAACTCCAGATCAAATTGCACAAGCCTATCTCGAAGCAAATAGTGAAATTGAGCTCGAGAAACAGGCATATAATCGGATGCGACGTTTAGGCTTCTTAAAACAAGCAACTATTTTTATTGGATTTACGCTTTTGGCACTTATTCTATCCTCCATTTTCATTAGTAGTTTAGTCGGAATTGTGCTTCTAGCTCTTGATGTTTGGGTTTTTCAACAGCTACAGGTATTCCAAATTTTTGCAGCCGTATTTTTACTTGGCCTAATTTATCTGACTTTCTTAATTATCAAACATCTTTATAGCATGTATCACACTAGAAAAGGACGATTCTCATGAAAAAACAGTTTTGGATAGCTTTTTTACTCATTTTTATTGGCTTGGCAGGAATTCTAATTTGTTTTGTTACTCAAAACAGTCATGATAGAGGAGAAAAGTATTCTCGTGAATGGAAAATTACCGCTGCACAAGCAAAAAAAATACATATTGCCAGTAATAAAACAGTTGATTTGCGGATCAAAAAATCTACAGATAATCGAATTTCTATTCGAATAGAAGGAAAATTATCTAAGTCCGAAAATAAAGCTATTAATCGTATTCAGCCTGAGTCTAATCAATTTAATCTTTCAATCGGAACAAACTATACATGGCTTGAAAAATGGCATCGTCCTAATTACGGTATCCAAAAAATCACACTATTTATACCTCAAGAAAGCGTTCTTGGGGAAGTGAAACTCGACTTTCAAGATGGAAATATTTATTTTGATCAAATCAAAGGAAAAAGTTTGGATTTAGCCTTGAAAAGTGGGAAAATCATGGGTAATGAATCCAAATTCACGACGACAAAAATCGATACTAATCGTGCTTCAACTGAGTTAACAAATTGGGACGGAACGTTGCTTTTAATATCAAATAAAGGCGATCAATTTGTTAGGGATTCTCGTGGCAATTTTACTTTTCAAAACCAAACTGGAATGACGCAAGTTCACCGTCACACCAGTGAAAAAGGTGAGATTTTAAATCTAACTGGTAAAATCGTTTCAACTGAATCTGCCATTGATGCCTTCACAATTAATTCTGCAAAAGGAACGGATGTCATTGAAGGCTTGAAGGGTGATCTGCTACTCAGCACCATTGAAGGAGACAGTATTTTGCGTGATAATCGAGGTAGTCAAGTGATTCGAAGTGAAAAAGGAATCGTGATTATTAACCAAGTTCACCTTGCTGAAAAACTTGATATTAAAACGAAAACTGGACTAATCAAACTAACACTGACTGATGTCTACAAAGACATGCCAATCGCAATTGAAGCTTCTCACGGTCAGGTTTCTTCAGACTTCCACTGGGAAACCACTCAAAAAAATCCAAGAATTAAGATCCAAACCGAACATGGCGAAGTGAAAGTAATTCAGGAAAACTAATACAAAGCTCAAAAGTGCGTTGCCAAATGGCAACGCACTTTTTACGCGGCGAAGTGGCGAGAGACTAATTCGCAAGCTAACTTTTGAAATTTCAGCAAAATGACTTCATCTTTTTCCCCATTCGTGATAGAATGAACTTGACTGATAATGATTCTCAACAATCGTATTGAGACACGGGAGGAAATGGATATGCAGTTGAATCAAGCATCTGTAGGCGATCGCGTGACGATTACAAAACTGAATCTTTCCAGCAAGCTGCTTAAAAGACGACTGCTCGCACTTGGTTGCAGCGAAGGCTGTGAACTCTGTATTAAGCAAAAAGGAATTTTGCAAGGGCCTTGTACATTTGAAACAAAAGGGCAATATATCAGCATTAGAAACTGTGATGCTTGCGAAATTATGGTCGAACTAAATGGCCGGTAATTATTGTCTGCTTGGAAATCCGAATACAGGGAAAACCTCATTATTTAACGCACTGACAGGTTCTTATGAATATGTTGGCAATTGGAGCGGGGTTACCGTCGAAAAGAAAATCGGCACACTTCGCGAAAAAAAAAGGCAAACTGATTGATTTACCAGGTATATATGACTTAAATCCGATTTCGCGCGATGAAAGTGTCGTTGCGCGTTTTTTATATGAAGAGTCTTTCGATTCGATACTCAATATTGTCGATGCTTCGCAAATTGAACGCAATTTAAATCTTACTGTTGAACTGCTCGAATACGGTGCTCCTGTTGTGATGGGGCTGAACATGGTCGATGTTGCGCTCGCTCGCGGCATCAAAATTGATATTCCCAAACTGACCCGTGCACTTAAAATTCCGGTTCTTCCGGTCATTGCACGTTCTGGCAAAGGCACGGACGAACTGCTCGCAGCACTTACGGAAAAACATCAGGCGCCGCAAAACCCGCTCGTACTCGAATACGGTGAAACCATCGAACAGGCGATTAAAGAGCTTTCAAAACTTTTTTCTGGAATAAGAGCAAAAAAAGAATTGCGCTGGCTGGCCTTGCAATTTTTGACCGAGAATTCTGTTATCCTTGACGCCCTTCGCGAACAAGATTTTTATCCAAGGGCAGAACAAATTCGGCGTGATGCCGCGAACAAACTTGATTCTCAGTTAGCCGATCACATTCATCAAGTCCGCACTAACTTTATCGCCGATATTTGTTTAAGTGCCGTTGAACATACCAAAAATGCTCATTTGCCTTTTTCAGATAGAATCGACCGAATTGTGACACACCGCTTTTTCGGTATCCCGATTTTTCTCGGCATTATGTGGCTGATCTTCCAAATCACCTTTACTTGGGTGGGGACGCCGTTATCAGATTTACTTGACGGCTTCATTAATGGCCCTTTTAAAGAAGGAGCCGCTTCTCTCCTCGACTCAATCGGAACCTCAACCTTCCTGATTAAGCTGGTGACAGACGGCATCATTTCAGGCGTTGGCGGCGTGCTTGTTTTTATTCCGCAAATCTTGATTATTTTCTTTTTCATTTCTGTTTTAGAAGATTCCGGTTACATGGCTCGAATTGCTGTTGTGATGGATCGAATTATGGAGCTGTTCGGCTTAAACGGCAAAGCGTTTATCCCGATGATCATCGGATTCGGCTGTAACGTTCCCGGAATCATGGCTGCACGCTCGATTGAAGAATCGAAAGAACGGACATTAACCATCTTGATTACACCGTTCATGTCCTGCTCAGCACGGCTTCCGGTCTATGCACTCTTTGCTGGCGTTTTCTTTGCCAAATACCAAGCGCTCATCGTCCTTTCACTTTATGTGATCGGCATTGTGATGGCTCTTGTTGTGACAAAGATTTTATCCGTCACGATTTTGAAAAAAGAAAACTCTGTATTTGTCGTTGAACTTCCGCCTTACCGCATTCCTTCGCTGCGAACACTTTGGCGCAGTACATGGGAAAAAGGCAAAGGTTTTTTGAAAAAAGCCGGCACATTTATCTTTGCTGGTTCAGTGATCATTTGGCTGCTTAATTACGCTGGTCCCGGAGGCTTTGACGTCCCAATGGGCGAAAGCTTCCTTGCAATCATCGGCGGTTTCCTTGCACCAATTCTTGCGCCGCTTGGTTTTGGCACATGGCAAGCTGGAGCTACATTGATTCCAGGGTTTCTCGCAAAAGAAGTGATCATCTCAACAATGGCGATCATCTATTCCGTCAGCGAAAACAGCCTGTCAAGCATCGTGGCCGGTTTTTACACGCCGCTTTCCGCCTATGCCTTCATGCTTTTCATTTTGCTTTACATTCCGTGCCTTGCGACTGTAGCTGCAATTCGCAAAGAAACTGCATCCTTGAAATGGACTGCATTTGCCGTAGCTTACCCGCTCGCAACAGCTTACGTCATCGTCCTTATCTTCTATCAAGTTGGACGACTTTTTATCTAAGAAAGGAGCGTAAAAACTTGCTTAGCATCCTAGTTAACCTGTTGCTTGGTGGCTTGATTTTTGGTTACACAGCTTATGCGCTCGTTCGTTATGTCAAGCGAAGCAAAAAAGGAAATTGTGCCGCTTGCGAACTGGAAGAAGCTTGTGAAACAGAAACAAAACTGCCCGAACACTTACGATCTTAAATTGACTAAAAAACCGTCAAGCAGTTGCTTGACGGTTTTTCTTGTGCGAAGATTAGGATTTAACCATCTGGACGCCGCGATATAAAACAAGACTTGCGCAAACGATTAAGACAGCTCCCATAAGAGCCGGGGCAGCATGACCGAAGAGCACATAAACCTGCCCTCCGAGAATCGGCCCAATAATCCTCGCAAGCGACTGAATCGACTGGCTTCCGCCTTGCACTCGCCCTTGTTCGCTTGTTTCAGCAGATTTCGACAGCATACCGTTAAACGACGGGCCAAAAATTGAATCGCCGAATCCGAAAATAAACATCCCGCAGATAAACAGCCAAAAAAGAACCGTTAAGAGCTGAAATGGCAATCAAGATATAGCCGGAAGCTTCTGCCGCCATCCCGAAAAGCGCAATCTGCTTATCGCTCATTTTGCGCAGTAGCCGTGGCATGATCAAGCTTTGTGAGACAATATCCTGCACACCTAAAATCGAAAATATCAAACCAATCAAAGCAGGTTTCAAGCTGAACGTATCGATCGTAAACTGCGACAAAATGGCTTGAAGCGAGCCGCTCGGCACAAACAGCAAAAATGCAGCTAAGAGCAGGCGGTTCAAGTTTTTCACAGCCAGAATCTCGATCAACTGTACAAATGGATTTAACCTCCGTGCCGTGATCTGCTTCAATCGGTACTTCTTCTCAAGACTTTCCGATAAAAAGAAATAAGCGTAAATCACGTTCAAAAAAGTAATATTTGCCGCAAAATAAAGCGGCGCAGCACTTCCGAACTGAGAGGCAATCAAACCGCCGATCGTAGGCCCCATAACCGTTCCAACACCCGTTACCGCGCTGATCCAGCCAAAGTATTTCGTTCGCTCTTCACTTGGCGTAATATCCGCAAAATAAGCGAAAATTGTACTGATGCTCCCGCCCGTAATGCCTTCAATGATCCGGCCGAGAAAAAGCACCCAAAGTGCTCCGCCAATCCCGAAAATGAGAAACCCGATAGCGGCGCCAAGCAAACTAATAATCAGAATCGGACGCCGTCCAAATCGGTCGCTCAGTGCGCCGAGAATCGGAGCCGAGAAAAACATGCAGATCCCATATACAGACGTAAGTAGCGTGACAATCACAGCTTGGCTGCTCGAACTTTCCACATATGGTGCAACGAGAAAAGGGACAACGGGTGTGATAATACTAAAGCCAATCCCGATTAAGAAAACCGAAATAAGTCCCGCAAATAACGCATGTTTCTTTACAGTCGGTTTTGAATTAGATGGTTTGTTTTGATGCGATGAAATCATGAACATCTCCTTTTGTTTCTTTGTCAACAAAATAATATCGAATTTTTGTTTCTTTGTCAACAAAAAACCATCCCGCATAAAATGCGGGATGGTTTAACTTCAATTCAAATGGATATTGGCTTTTTCAATTTCAGCATCGAGATGCTCGCTGTAGCGGTTTATAAAGCTGATCATCATATCGTACTGCTCATCGGTGATTTCTGCAAATACGGCTTTGTCACGTTCACGAAATTGTTTATGCAACTCTTCGTGAGTATCAAACACTTCTCTTCCCTCCTGCGTCAGCCTAAAAAAAATCTCTTTTTTATTATCTTCTTTTTGATAACTTTCGATCAGTTTCTTAGCGATCAGCCTTTTTGTGAGTTTGCTTACTGCACCGCGTGTCACATAAAGTGCCGCCGCAAGTTTCGTTACATTCGGCTCCGGAAGCTTTTCAATGTATTCAATCGTATGTACCTCAGAAGGTTTGTAACCCCTAAGCCGCTCTTCCATCTCGGTTTTATCCAGCCAAGCACGCTTGTCGAACAACGCTCTGAAACTCGCCGTCAGCTCTTCTTCTTTATTCATTTTCACTGCCTCCGATTTATTCGTTTCATTCAAGTATACGTATTTTTTGTTTCCAAAACAACAAACTTGTTTAGCGATCGTACGGCCGAAATTTATCTCGTAAATTCATTTGCTCTTCCTGCCGTTGCTTGAGATCAAGCTTGTGAAACAGCAAGGTTTTTCCTTTTTTCGCACATGGTATTTTTTCACGTTTCACAAGCGATAATAAAGCTTGTCTTGAAACGCCGAGAAAACGTGCAGCTTCTTCCGTCGTCAAAAAAGTTGCTTCAAGCCAGTTTCGATCTTTATCTTGCGAATTCATTTCCAACTGCGCCACCTTCTTCCACTATTAAGTGTAGAAAATCTTGGCCTTTTTTTCAAGTAAAGCATTAACAGCACTGCTAAAAAACGCTATACTGAAAGAAAATAAACTGATGAGGTGAAAAATCAATGAATCATGTTATCAATCAAATGCTTGCACACCGCTCAATCCGCGCTTATCAAACCGGACAAACAATCCCAGAAGATGAACTTGACCTAATCATTCGTGCTGCAAAAAGCGCCCCTTCTTGGATTAACGGCCAGCACTATTCAATCATCGGCATAAAAGATGCGGCACGCAAAGCAAAACTTGCAGAACTGACACGCAACCCTTATGTCGCAGATTGTTCCATTTTTCTTGTCTTTGTCGGCGATTTTTATCGCGTATCCCTTGCAAGCGAGCTTCATCAAAAAAGTTTTAGCACAAAGCAGGAAGCCGATTTATTGCTCGTCGCAGCAACCGATGTCGGGCTTGCCTGCCAAAATGCTTTAACTGCCGCGGAAAGTCTTGGATACGGCACTGTTTGTATCGGCGGAATCAGACGTGATATAGACGCCGTTTCCGAATTTCTCGAACTTCCTGAGATGGTACTTCCGATTGTCGGACTTTGTATTGGAACACCAGCGAGCAACCCGCCAGTAAAGCCGCGGCTGCCAAAAGAAGCGTCCTATTTCGAGGAAACCTATCGAACAGATACTCTTCCGCTGCTTGAAGCCTACGATAAAACGATCATCCCGTTTTCTGAACGTGAAGGAAGTGTTGGCTATACCGAACGAATCGCAAGTTTCTACGACAAATCCTACTATCCCGCTTGACTAAAGCCTTAAAGAAACGGGGATTCTTACACACAAACGAGTAGATTTTTCTGTTAAATTAGTATATACTTTTATTCGTTGATAAGAGATAAAATACTGGAGGTTTCATAATGAAGGAAGCATTATTTTTAAATCCTGTCTTTCAGGATCGCATTTGGGGCGGCACAAAACTGCATGATTATTTCGGCTACAACATTCCATCTGACAAAACGGGAGAGGATTGGGCCATTTCAGCACATCCAAATGGTCCTTCCACAGTAAAAAACGGCGCCTATCAAGGTAAAACCCTTACCGAGCTTTGGGAAGAGCATCCAGAACTATTTGGCAATCCGCGTGAAGCTCATTTTCCGCTACTCACAAAGATTTTGGATGCGAATACGGATTTATCGGTACAAGTCCATCCAGATGATGCTTATGCACATGCACATGAAAACGGCGAACTCGGTAAAACGGAATGCTGGTATATTATTGACTGTGCAGACGGGGCAGAAATTGTTTATGGTCATACGGCACAATCAAAAGCTGAATTCACCGAACTTGTTGAAGCAGGCAATTGGGATCAACTTTTACGCAAAGTAAAGATTAAACCGGGCGATTTTTATTATGTCCCAAGCGGAACGATTCATGCACTTGGAACCGGCACACTTGTACTTGAAACACAGCAAAGTTCGGATACGACATACCGCGTGTATGACTACGACCGAACTGATGCAGCAGGCAACAAGCGCGAGCTCCACCTTGATAAAGCAATCGACGTGACAACCATTCCGCACGAAGATGCAAAACTGGATATCGTGACGGAGCGGAACGGCGATGCGGATATTACTACTTTTGTATCAAATGATTTCTTCAGTGTTTATAAATGGGAAATTGACGGCACTGCAAAGTTTGAAGCCACTGCCCCGTATACACTCGTAAGTATTTTAGATGGTGAAGGCGTGCTTTCGATCGACTTTGATTCGACTCGTATTCGAAAAGGCGATCATTTCCTTTTGCCAAACGATATTTCGAACTGGACGATTGATGGAACACTAACAGCGATTGTCTCAACACCGCCGCTTAACTAATATTTTTTGAAAGACTCTTCAGATGGGGAGTCTTTTTTTTGCGCGAGTTCGCTTGGCCAAATCAATTTGACGAAAGAAAACCCCTTCTTTTCAGCCAGAAAAAAAAGACTTTCCGGCGCAGCTATGATAAAATCAAGCTAAGTGAATTTATTTACATAAAAGGAGTGACACACATGAATGAAGCTGTACAAACGCTTGACGGCTGGTACTGTCTGCATGATTTCAGATCGGTAGATTGGACGAGCTGGCGCGAGCTTTCTGAATCTGACCGTAAACGTATCTTAACGGAGTTTGATCAATTTTTGGCTGAACTGGAAATCACGAAAACTATCGGTGAAGGGGAACAAACGTTGTATACAATTGTCGGTCAAAAAGCGGATTTCGTTTTCTTCTTATTGAGATCTACACTTGAAGAATTAAATGCGATCGAAAATCGTTTCAACAAGCTTGAAATTGCGGATTTCTTCATCCCGACATATTCCTATGTTTCCGTTGTCGAACTGAGCAATTATTTAGCTGCTCACATGGCAGGTGATGAAGATCCATTTGAAAACAAACACGTGCGGGCGCGGCTATACCCGGCACTTCCATCAAAAAAACATATCTGTTTCTATCCGATGAATAAAAAGCGCGAAGGGGTAGATAACTGGTATATGCTGGATATGGAAGAGCGCCGCCGGATGATTCGCGAACACGGGATGATCGGTCGGACTTACGCTGGTAAAGTGAACCAAATTATCGGTGGTTCGATTGGGCTTGACGATTACGAATGGGGCGTCACTCTCTTTGCAGATGATGCACTTGATTTTAAACGCATCGTCACAGAAATGCGCTTCGACGAAACTAGTGCCCGCTTTGGCGAATTTGGTGCTTTTTTCGTCGGCAATCTACTTCCACAAAAAGATATCGAAGCCTTCTTTACAATTTAACAAGCAAGAAAAAAAGCTTGAATCAGCTGAATTGATTCGAGCTTTTTTCTTGCTTCGTGACGAAAATGTAAGGCTCATTTGCCATTTTGTCATCTTGCTGACGGGCAGAGCTACTTTTTTTCGGTTAGACTTAAAAGTAAAGAAATACTCATTTCTGAGGAGGATAACAATGGAACCTGTACTCAAAGCACAACATGTCCGTAAAGTATACGGCAGCAAGGGCAATGTCTATACAGCCCTTGTTAATATCAATCTAGAAATTAATGAAGGCGAATTCGTTGGAATTATGGGTCCTTCCGGAGCGGGGAAATCTACGCTTTTAAATGTCCTTTCAACGATTGATCGGCCAACTTCTGGAGAAATTAAAATTTCTGGGAAAGATCTTGAAACTATGAACGAACAAGAGATGTCGCTGTTTCGGCGTGATCGCCTCGGCTTTATTTTCCAAGATTACAATTTACTTGATACTCTTTCGGTTCGCGAAAACATCATTTTGCCACTTGCTCTGGCTAAGCGTCCCGTTACTGAAATTGATGCGGCCATTGATAAAATCGCAGACACATTTTCGATCCGCTCGATTCTAGACAAGTATCCAAATGAAATTTCTGGCGGGCAAAAGCAACGCACAGCCGCTAGCCGAGCCATTATCACGAACCCAAATTTAATTTTTGCAGATGAACCGACTGGTGCCCTTGATTCAAAATCGGCAGCTGATTTACTTGAAAGTTTGCGTGATTTAAATGAAACAAATAACGCCACGATCATGATGGTGACGCATGATGCCTTCGCGGCAAGTTTCTGTAAACGGATACTCTTCATCACAGACGGGGAAATCTACACGGAAATCTACCGCGGTACTAAGACACGCAAAGAATTCTTTCAGAAAATCCTTGATATCTTAGCTAAATTAGGGGGAGACATGAATGACGTTATTTGACATCGCCAAGAAAAATATCAAACATAATTTCATTCATTATTTTCTTTATTTTGCTTCGATGATTTTTTCGATCATGATTTATTATACCTTTGTAGTTCTTTCAAAGGACCCAGCTGTCATTGAGCGAATTGACCGTTCGGATAAGCTTTCGGTTGCCTTTTCTGCTGCTTCGGTTATTCTGCTTGTCTTTGTTGCGATATTCATTCTCTATTCCAATAATTTTTTCACACGCAAGCGGAAAAAGGAAATCGGTTTGTATTCGCTACTTGGGCTCCGCAAAGCTCAAATTGGGCGGCTGCTTTTTTACGAAAACTTCATCATGGGGATCGGCGCGCTGATCATCGGTATTGTCCTCGGCACTTTTCTTTCGAAGCTGTTCGTTGCGATTTTGCTAAATATGATGGATTATGAAGTCGTCAGCACGTTCGCGTTCTCCTGGGAAGCTGTTCTTAGCACTGGGCTTGTCTTTCTTTTAATCACCTTATTTACATCACTTCTCGGTTTCCAGATTATTTACAGAAATTCCCTGCTTGATTTATTTCATTCCGAAGCAAAACGTGAAAAATCGCCTCGCCCGTCCCTGATCCTCTCGATCATTGCGCTTGGCTTTATCGGGCTCGGCTACTTCATCGCGCTTCAGCCGCTAACCGCAAAACATTCGCTTTGGAAATCGCTTGGGTTTGGCTACACAGCCGTGATAATCTTGGCTTTAACCATTATCGGTACCGCTCTATTTATCACTTTTTTTCTTGCCGTATCTGCTTAAAAAGCTGCGTTCAAACAAACGTACATTTTACCGCGGTACGAATATTATCACGAATTCCCAGCTTGCTTTCCGCATTGCTTCAAATGCGAAAACATTGTCTGTGATTGCAATTTTAAGTGCGACAACACTCTCAAGCATCGGAGCAATTGGAAGTCTTTACTACAACGTCAATAAAAACGCAGAAAAACAAGTGATTGCGAGCTTTGAATATATGGTTCCGACTAATCAAAAGACGGCTGACAAAATTCTAAGGACGGCAAATTCGGACAAAACACATTCGGTTACTTTTGAGCAAGAAACCGCGCTATATCATGTAAAGCTTGATTCCTCCGCACCTAAAATTGATGAAAGTCTGGCAGATGAGGGCGGTTTCCAAGTTATGAAACAATCTGATTATATGACACTGTTCAAAGCATTCTATCCAAAAGAAACTACGCCTAAAATCGGCACAGATGAAGCTCTTCTTATCCCTTCCATCTATGTGGGCGGTCGGGATGACTTAATAAAACCTAATAGAACAGTTATAAATTTAAATGGAAAAGCAACACCTCTACATTTAAAATATAGCAACCATTCTGTTATTCAATCCATTTTTGCTGGAACGCTTATCTTGCCGGATACACAAGCAGCCAAGATTACACAAAAGCCGTCAATGAAAATTCAGTCGATCCAAGTTAAGAATCCTAAAACGGCTGATACACTTAGTGACCGAATACAAGAAGTCCTGCCTAAAGATACCATTTTCCAAAGCTACCCTGCTGTTTATCGCAGTATGATGAATACCGCTGGTGTCCTAATGTTCATCGGAATGTTTATCGGGCTCGTCTTCTTAGCAGCAACGGGAAGCATTATTTACTTCAAGCAACTGACCGAGGCTTATAACGATGTTGGTACTTACGGTATCTTGAAAAAAATCGGTGTGACCCGTAAAGAAATTCGGTACAGCATCGCAAAACAGGTACTGGTGATTTTCCTAATCCCACTTGTGCTTGGTATTGCTCACAGCAGTATCGCACTCGTTTGTTTATCGAAGATGCTCGATCTTGATCTAACTCTTCCTGTTGTGATCAGCACGGCTAGCTATACCGTGATGTATATCATTTACTACTTAGTAACTGTAAACAGTTATACAAACATTGTGATGGGAAAACGTCTGAAATAAAAAAGCGAAACCCTCACCGGTTTCGCTTTTTTATTGTTATTCATCTGCGGATAGTTTGCGGTAGAGCAGATCACCTTTATCCGTTAAAAAATACTTTTTTTGGTTATAAGGAACATTTTTCAACCTAATGAGAAAATTTTCCTGCTCAAGCCAGTATAAGACGCGCAAAAATTCATTCTTAGAAATCGTCATTTTGGCATGAGCAAAGGAATCTTGCTGCATATTAATCAAGACAAATTCAGGATCTAGGATAAAAGACAATACCATTTTTTGTTCTTCGTCAGTCGGCCGCCACATCGTTCTCCCCCCTGATGCACTTAATCTAATTTAAGTATACAACGAAGCTGTTTTTTTAGAAAGCTGGAGAAGCTCTGACTGTGGCCTTGTCATTCTTAAACCAAAGAATCCGATTTATAGATGTTCACTTTTTTTCAACTGCTGATAAAGCAGTTTACCTTTATCGGTAATAAAATAGGTTTTTTTCGTATCCATATATGGCTGCTTACGTAAAACAAAGCCTTTCCACTCTAACCAGTACATCGTATAAAGTAATTCATTGCGCGTTGGATGGTTTTCATTAAGTCTCGAATCCGTATCAAACTTTGTCTCTTGGAAGTTCACGAAATAAAACTCAGGATCATAGACATATTCAAGTGTGATTAGCTTCAAATTATTACTCGGTTCATTCAATTTTGTTCACCCTATACTTATACTTTAATATAATTATAGCAAATCTATTTCGGAATGAACATCCTTGAAAAGCGAAGACCGGTTAGCCAAGCTAACCGGTCTCTCTTGTATGCTCTTTAGTTGTGCCAAAGTTTTTCTTGGTTGAAGTTATTTTGTTTCTGGAAGATCAGCCGAACTCCCATTTTCAATAAAATGTTTTTAACGCACTACAATTGAAGTTTCTGCACGTTGGGCAAATGTACTATCAACGCCAACTACTTTTACTACATCACTTGCAGATTTAATGAAGTTAGCTGCGTTTGGAATTGTGTAATTTCCACTTCCATCTGTTTGTGCTTGCGTCACAACTGTTCCGTTTACGAATAGACGAACACGAGAAATATCTGCTCCATATGTTCCGGAAAA